>NZ_AP021889.1:907608-1210144 GCF_011398355.1 Thiosulfatimonas sediminis | reverse complement strand
ACCGGACCGGAGGTTTGGCGCAGAGTGACGCCCATTTCTTGGGCGATGATATTTGATAAAGTGGTTTTACCCAAACCAGGCGGTCCATAAAGCAATACATGGTCTAATGGTTCCGCACGCATTTTAGCCGCTTGCATCGACAAACTGAGCTGTTCACGCACCGCAGTCTGGCCGATATAGTCAAACAACTGTTTAGGGCGAACCGATGGCACGTTATAGATGTCATCATCACTCTCTTGCGCACCGACAATACGATCGGTTTGTATCATGCCAATTTCACTCCCTGCAGCGCAGCTTTAATTAACGCTTCCAAGGTCATCCCCTGCTGATAGGCCTGTTTGACCATTTTCTCCGCTTGAGTCACTTTATATCCCAGTGACAATAATGCCTCAACCGCCTTATTAGAAACCATGACATCAGAGTGAAGTTGCTTAGCCAGTGCTTCACCGGATACACTGCCAAGAGCCCCACAAGACTGCAATGCAAAATCGTCAGTGCGATAATTCAACAAACCAGATTCGATCAATGGCTTAAGCCGATCGCGAATTTCTATCTGCAGGCGCTCCGCGGTTTTTTTGCCCACACCGGGTATACGCGTTAAAGCGGTCACATCACTCTGCTCAACTGACTGGCAAAACTCGCTGACCGTCATTGACGACAAAACAGCTAAAGCCATCTTTGCACCGATACCATTCACCTTTATCAACGTTTTAAAAAGAATGCGTTCGGCTTCGGTAGCAAAGCCAAATAACTGCATCGCATCTTCACGCACATGCAAATGGGTTAATAGCAATACTTCCTCATCGGCAGCTTGATTTAGTTGATAGAAAGTCGACATCGGCGCTTCCAACTCGTAACCCACGCCCTGCACATCCAGCCATAAGATCGGCGGCTGTTTCTTTGCCAAGAATCCTTTTAAAAAACCAATCATAACGCATTGTTTCCAAACATAATTTTAAAACTTCGTGCCCCGAGATATCAACGATGCATCCAAACCTAAAGACATATAACGGTCGTGACACAAGGCGCAAGCCAAAGCATCAGCCGCATCCTCTTGAGGCATTTCTGTGAGCTTCAATAAGTTCTGTACCATAAACTGCACTTGCGCTTTGGCGGCGTGCCCCTTACCCACAATGGTGCTTTTCACTTGGGTCGGGGTATATTCCATAATAGGCACATCATGCATTGCAGCCGCGCACAAAATCACGCCGCGTGCCTGCCCCAATGTAATTGCAGATTTTGGATTTTTATAAACAAAGACCTTTTCAATCGCCATGACATCTGGCTGGTACTGCTCAATAATTTGACACATCGATTGATAGATATGTTTTAGACGCTCGGCACCGGAATACTTTTCGACCCGTATGACACCGCTAATAAGATAATTTGGATTGAAACGACCGGACTCGACAATCCCGAATCCGGCTCTTCTGGAACCAGGGTCCACGCCTAAAATGCGTTTACGCGCTTGCTGCAAAGTATGCTCCCTGATGAACTGATTGAACCTGCTTTACATAACAAATTCGTTGTAAATTGTTAACTCGCAAAAACTTTACATTACGACGACGAATGCGCGACTAACCCTGCTTGCCGCGAGAAATCCAACATCCGTTGCAAAGATTGCAAGGCTTTCATCCTTAAGGGCTCCTCAATCTGCACAACCGGTGCCATCGCACGTAAACATTCCGCTAAGTTTTGCAAGCCGTTCATCGCCATCCATGGACAATGCGCGCAACTTTTACAAGTCGCACCATGACCGCCAGTCGGAGCAACCAACAGAGTTTTATGCGGAGCCAACTGCTGCATTTTATAAAAAATGTTATAGTCAGTGGCCACAATAAACTCGTCGTCATCCAAGCTCTGTACCGCATTCAGCAGCACCTTGGTCGACCCAACAATATCCGCTTGTTCAACCACCGCTGCAGGAGATTCTGGATGAACCAAAACCTTGGCGCGCGGATGTTTTTGGCGCAAATCATTTAATTCAAAGCTTTTAAATTCATCATGCACAATACAATGGCCCTGCCAACGAATCATCTCGATGCCCGTCTCTTTCTCAATCCAGTTACCAAGATGTCGATCAGGCGCCCAAATAATTTTTTCACCCTGCGCCTTAAGATGACGCACGATTTGCAAAGCATTACCGGATGTTACAACCCAATCCGCCAGTGCCTTAACTTCAGCACTGGTGTTAGCATAAACGACCACTTTATGCTGAGGGTACTGTGCACAAAACTCAGCAAACTCCTTGGCTGGGCAGCCGACATCCAATGAACAAGTCGCGTCCAGATTAGGCATTAGTACGGTTTTTTCCGGACTGAATATTTTTGCTGTTTCGCCCATAAAGCGCACACCGCAAACCACCAGCACATCAGCACTCGATTGCGCACCAAAATTCGCCATTTCCAGTGAATCAGCAACCACGCCACCAGTCTCTTCAGCCAAGGCTTGCAAATCATCATCCACATAGTAATGCGCCACTAACTGCGCATTTTTTGCCTTAAGAAGTTGTTTGATTTCCTCTTTAAGCAGCTGTTTTTGTTGATTATTCAACCAAGGCTGAGTTGGAACCTCGGCAATTAAACGCTGTATGTTTGCTTCAAGTTCAACCGGAATTTGCTGTAAGTTGCTAAGCGACATAGCAAGCCCTTACTTTTCGGCGACCAGCTGCGGCTTACGGAAACGCAACATCAGCTCTTCTAACTGTGCATTGTCGACCAAACCAGGCGCCTCGGTTAAAGGACAAGCCGCTGATTGGGTTTTCGGGAATGCAATAACATCACGAATCGAGGGAATATCGCCCAAAATCATCACCAAACGATCCAGGCCAAATGCCATACCGGCGTGCGGTGGACAACCATACTTCAACGCATCCAATAAGAAGCCAAACTTCTCTTGCGCTTCTTCCGCATCAATCCCGAGTAACTTAAAGACCGCCGCCTGCATTTTGGTATCGTGAATACGTACCGAACCACCGCCAACTTCTAACCCGTTAATCACCAAATCGTAAGCGCGTGCCAACATTTGCTCAGGTGCATGGTGGTTTAAAATCTCTTCTGTCGTAGCTTTCGGTTGAGTAAATGGATGATGCACAGCAACCATTCGAGCCGCCGCTTCATCAGCTTCAAACATTGGGAAATCAACAATCCACACCGGCTTAAAGCGCTCTTTAATCATGCCCAAGTCTTCGCCGATTTTACAACGCAGGGCGCCCATTGAATCGTTGACCACTTTCGCCGAATCGGCGCCAAAGAAAACGATATCGCCATCTTGCGCACCAACGCGGCTAAGGATTTCCATCACCTGCTCAGGGAAAAACTTAACAATTGGCGATTGCAAACCATCTAAGCCGGCTTGAATGTCATTCACCTTGATATATGCCAAGCCTTTAGCGCCATAGATACCGACAAATTTGGTATAAGCGTCAATATCTTTACGCGACAAGCTGCCGCCATTTGGTACACGTAAAGCAACCACACGACCTTTCGGATCTTTAGCAGGCGCTGCAAACACTTTAAAGTCAATATTTTGCAATAGGTCAGCGACATCCACCAACTGCATGTCAATACGCAAGTCAGGACGATCAATACCATATTTTTGTACCGCTTCGGCATAGGTCATACGCGGAAACTCATAACCAAACTCATAGCCAATCGCTTCTTTAAAAAGCGTTTTTGCCAAGCCTTCCATCATATTCATAACCTGTTCTTCGGTCATAAAAGAGGTTTCCATATCCAATTGAGTAAACTCAGGCTGGCGGTCGGCGCGCAAATCCTCATCACGGAAACAGCGTGTAATTTGGTAATAACGATCAAAACCAGACATCATCAGCAATTGCTTAAAAAGCTGCGGAGATTGCGGTAAAGCAAAGAATTTATTTGGATGAGTGCGGCTTGGCACAAGGTAATCACGTGCGCCTTCTGGGGTGGATTTGGTCAAAATTGGGGTTTCCATATCCATAAAACCGTTGCTGTCCAAATAACGACGCATTGACTTGGTAATGGCATAACGCAATTTTAAATTACCCTGCATCTGCTCGCGGCGCAAATCGATATAACGATATTTTAGACGGGTCTCTTCACCGACATTTTTTTCATCTAACTGAAACGGAATCGGCTCGGCCATACTCAGTACTTCAAGCTGTTCAGCCACAATTTCAATCTTACCGGTTTTCATATTAGGGTTGATGGTTCCGTCAGAACGCGCGATTACCTTACCGGTAATACTCAAAACACATTCCGCACGCAGCTTCTCTGCTTTCGCAAAATTATCATCTGCTGATGGATTAACAACAACCTGAACAAGCCCTTCACGATCGCGTAGATCAATGAAAATTACCCCACCGTGATCACGACGACGATGTACCCAACCAGCAACCTGCACCGTTTGCTCGATTAATGTTTCTGTAACTTGTCCACAATAATGCGTACGCATAATTTCCAAACCCTTTAATTCAACGTTTTCTATGTTTACAGTTAAAAACACATTCGCCACTTTCAGCGTAAACGGTGTTCTCAATTCTTAAAATAAAGCCGCCCTGTTGACACTTATTCTGTATCTTTTTAACAGCACAGCAAAAATCTATTGTTACTGTTTATCAGTGCTTGACGCACTATCCGTAACATTGACTGCCAAAGCCTTGCGCTTTTCATCCGGCGCAACCACACCGCCGGATATTACCATTTTCAGCGCATCATCGACATCCATATCCAATTTTATTATCTCGGAACGATCCGCCATAATAAAAAACCCGGACGTCGGATTTGGCGTAGTTGGCACAAACAGATTCACCACCTGTGGCATACCGGTTTTACGCTGTGGCTCAGAAATATTTTTACCGGTTTGAAAAGCCAAGGTCCACAAACCTTTACGAGGATATTCAATCAAAAACACGTTCTGGAAAGTCTGCTCACCAGAACCAAATAAGGCCTCGGCAATCTGTTTAACCGCTTTATAAATACTGCGCACCAGCGGGATACGTGATAAAAACGCTTCCCAAATACTCACCAACTTGCTGCCCAATAAATTGGCTGCCAAAACCCCAGTGAACAAAATCAGCAAAAACGACAACAATATTCCCAGTCCGGGAATATCCATTCCTAATAAAGTTTCTGGACGATATTGCAACGGCAACAGTAGTAAGCTTCTGTCAAACAGGTCTACCAAAAATTTTATGACGGCAATGGTCACACCCAATGGCAACCAGACCAGCAGCCCGGCGATAAGATAGCGCTTCAAGTAGGTCATATCAGATTCCAAGGCCATTAAAATATAAACGACACATTATAAAGGAATCTTGGCTCGATTTGAAAAGGAAAGGCAGGAAGTTTTTAAATCAAAACGCGCTAAGCAACTACAGAATCAACTTTCATTAAGCTTAGGTGAGGCGCGACAAAAAGTAATTTCAGGACAAGCCTCGAAATGAATCAACATCGCGACAGTGAAGAAGCTTCTTAAACGTAGAGCTCCAGTGGCGGCTCTTTTGCCAAACGCTTAATTAAATCACCGCGCGTCACTATCCCCACAGGATGTTTAAAGGCATCCATAATCACCAAAGCCCCCAAATTATACTGTGTAAATACCTGTGCTACCTGGCGAATATCGGTCGACAAATCGGTGGTCACCACCTGCCTCTGCATGATCTCGAACACCGGTTTTTCGCCACCAAACTCTAAAGCACCATCATCGCCAATCAACACCTTGCGTAGCAGCTGCTCGCGGGTCAACAAACCAATCAATCTTCGGTCATCCAAGACCGGCAGATAATTAATTTTCATCTCTGCCATCCGTGCAAACGCCTGAGCCAAATCAGCTTGTTGATGAATGCTAATCAAAGGCTCAGACATAATTTCAAGTACCTTAACAACGACTCGATGCTGTGACTCTTTACGATTCTGCTGATAAGCCTGTAAAGCCTTAGATGACTGTCCTAACAAAGACTTTTCATCCGGCTGCAACTCATCCAACCAAGCGTCTTCAATTTTATTAATGCGTTTAGAAGGATCTACTCGCAACATCGACAAATTTTGCGCCGAGGCCGCCAAGGATTGACCTTCCGGGCTATAGACCACAAACATCAGCAAGCACTCCTTATTTGTACGTAAACAATAATAAATATTATCGGCCGAAAATGTCTTTTTTGTAGCGCTATTTATTTGGCAAGTGCCACACCTTTATTTACAATGCCTGCCATACGCAAGCACAGAATAAGTTCACGTAATCTCAATCAAGAGGAAGGCAGTGACTACGTCAAGATAACGGACTGCCGCCATATCAAGTATTTGGCAAAAAAAGACAACCAAACCCTTGCTGACTTATTCTCGTCTTCCTTAGTAAACTCCAGATTCAGGAAATCATTTTGCAGAAGCAACTTAGTCAATATCAACACCGAATTAATCAGGTGCTATGCATCCATTTACAGCAACTGAAACATCAGGCTTGTCCAGAAAAACTACAACAAGCCTTGGAGTATGCGACTTTGGAACAAGGCAAAAGAATCCGTCCCGCGTTACTGTATGCCTGCGGAGAAGCACTAAAAATCCCTTCCGAAAATTTGGACGCACCCGCTGCCGCGATTGAACTAATCCATTGTTATTCGCTCGTACATGATGATTTGCCAGCAATGGATGATGACGACTTAAGACGAGGCAAAGCAACCACACACATTCAGTTTGACGAAGCAACCGCCATCCTTGTCGGTGACGCTCAGCAAACCCTAGCATTTGAAATTCTCAGCAATGCAGAACCCCTCAGCGCAGACGACAAAATCGAAATGATTCGCATCCTGAGCAAAGCCGCCGGTGCCTGCGGCATGATTGGCGGACAACAAATTGACATCGACTCAGCTGGCTGCTTACCTGAGCAGACCAAACTTGAAAATATGCACCAACTAAAAACAGGCGCACTTTTTGAAGCCGCATTACTCATGGCGGGTTGCCAACACCCCGCTTATAACGAAATCAAAGCCGATTTAAGCCATTATGCGCGTTCACTTGGCTTGGCATTTCAAGTGCATGACGATATTTTAGACATCGAAAGCGACACCGAAACCCTTGGTAAACCACAAGGCTCAGATGAAAGTGCCGACAAATCCACCTACCCAAAATTACTTGGTTTAGAAAAAGCCAAAACCTATCGCGACAATCTGATTATCGAGGCTAAAAAAGCCTTACAAAGACTGCCCTTCGAAAATGAGTTTTTATGGCAATTAACCGATTACATTGCACTGCGTAAATATTAATTGACACAGTGCCGAACAAAGGAAAAAAGAGACAGAATTTCAGAGACTTAGCTTTATTTTTACATCTCAAATCGGATATAATTAAAGGCTTAACTATTTTTTGAGAAGACTTGCATGGCACAACAATTTGTTCTAAAAACGATGCTGGATTTCGCAGCGGCGCACACGCTACGCGGCTACCCAGGCGACTGCGCCAAACTTCATGGCCACAACTGGAAAATTGAAGTACAAATTGTCGGCTCGAAACTGAATGAAATTGGCATGGTTGTTGATTTTAAAGAGATTAAACGTCACGCAAAAGAAGTGATTAAGGAACTTGACCACACCTATTTGAACGACCACCCACACTTTGCAAGCACAAACCCAACCGCTGAAAATATTGCCGCTTACCTGTATCAGCAAATTGCTGCACGAATTGGCTCACAGACCGTACAAATGCACAGCATCACCGTCTGGGAAAATGAACGCAATTGCGTTATCTACACCGAAAACTAAAAAAGCGCAATTAAATCCGATTAGCCACAGCAAAACACAGAACGACAAAATGCCAATTCGGCGTCAATCTGATTCAATTGATACAGTGTCCCCGACCCGCTCAATGCTTTGTCGCTTACACCAGCTTTGCAAGCGGCAAAACTTGACCTTTCACAACCTTACTCTTAGCATGAGCAAATCTTTTAATCTTTAGATTTGCACGGACTCCGAAAATGCCGGCTGAATTTAGCACTCCATTACTCACTTTACCCCCGATCCTTAGCGCCCTGTTCGGCATTATCCTCGGACTGATTATCGGCAGTTTCCTAAGCATGCTTACTTGGCGCATGCCGCTAAGCCTGTTTGCTGAAGACGAAAACACTGCGCACTACCGCATCATTAGCACTGGCCGGTCGCGCTGCCCAAACTGCCATACCGAATTGCCATGGTACCGCTTAATTCCATTATTTAGCTGGCTCTACAGCAAAGGGAAATGCCACCACTGCCACACACCAATATCCAAACGCTACCCACTGATTGAACTTGCCTCAGCCATTTTGACCGCGACAACGCTGCTGTATTTTGGATTTAGCTTAGAAGGGTTCGCAGCACTTATATTTTGCTGGCTACTTATCGCCATCACGGTAATCGACATAGAACACCAACTCATTTTGGACAACCTAAGTTTTCCGCTACTTTGGATTGGCTTACTTCTCAATACCCAAAGCATGTTCACCACTTTAGAATTAGCGGTATGGGGCGCTGCTTTGGGCTATCTATTATTATGGAGCGTATTCCATAGCTTCCGTCTACTGACCGGCAAAGAAGGCATGGGTTATGGTGATTTCAAAATGCTTGCCGCACTCGGGGCTTGGTTTGGCGCTCTCGCGATTGCGCAAATCATCTTTATTGCCGCACTCAGCAGCATCCTTATTGGATTAAGCCTTGCACTGCTTAAAATCCGTCCGCATGACGCCCCATTTGCATTTGGCCCATATCTGGCGCTCGGCGGATTAGTGACCCTCTTTTTTGGAAGCGAAATCCTTTAAGAAACCCCTAAATACTGTTGCTACTACTTCTTGGCGCCTAGAACACCCCCGCTCAACGCATCACGTAATTGCTAAGAGCAAATTCTAAAAGGAAGGATTAACCTGAGCGAAGCGATTACTTGCTCTCATCTCTGAACCTGAAAAAATAGCGAACGCCGCGCTGAAATCAACCATAACTTTGCTGCAACGCCTTAAAATTAAAAAACCGGCATTAAGCCGGTTTTAAAGTAGAAAAGATCGCTTATTTATCAGCATCTTTATCTTTCGAGCTTATGGTGGACCATACACCCTCATCGTTCTGACACACCTGCAACATCACCAAACCATTGCTCTTGACAAAATTCATCACATAACTAAACATGTTTGGGTTTTTTATCTCCAATTCAGTGTCAATCATCAAACATTTCTGGCCTTCGAAAAGTTCTGGATGAAGCAAATCGGAATACACCAAACGGTGCGAATCGCCAAAACTGGCCCCCATGGATGATATTCTGTCAATCCAGTCACTAGGTCGGAATTTACGACCATCTTCGGTCATTCCTTGAATGATATATTTACAATGCACTCGACGCTGCCCATAAGCATTTTCTAAAATTGTCGGGGATTTTAACACTATCCCCAGTGAAATCCGAGAGTCTGGGCCGATTATTTTTATCTATTACAACAATAAGCAATCTTAATAAGACAGATTGAAAACACCCTCTTTTTAATTCATCCAAACAGACCACAACGGCAACCTTTGGCGGTAAAGTTTTACGGATTCCCTCCCCAAACGGGGTGGTTAATGGCATAATAAGCGGCTTAATTGTTTTTCAGGTTTTTCAGCGATTTTATCCAGTCGATCAATCGCTAAACCAGCCGATTACACCACTAAAAGAAGTACACAATGAGCAAGTATCAGACTGACGATTTACGTATCAAAAACATCACCGAAGTGCGTTCGCCGCGCGAGTTACATGAACTCTACCCGATGAGCGATTTCGCTTCAAGCACCGTCTATGATACGCGTCAGCAAAT
Organism: Thiosulfatimonas sediminis; assembly: GCF_011398355.1. Classification (GTDB taxonomy): domain Bacteria; phylum Pseudomonadota; class Gammaproteobacteria; order Thiomicrospirales; family Thiomicrospiraceae; genus Thiomicrorhabdus; species Thiomicrorhabdus sediminis_A. Next base: position 1,200,364 of record NZ_AP021889.1, on the reverse strand, counting down.
TCATAACATTCTTGCTGGTCGTGATGATCGTCTACTGGTAATCATAGGCCCATGCTCGATTCACGACCCTGCGGCTGCGCGTGATTACGCCGCGCAACTCAAAGGGCAAATCGAAACACATAAAGAAGATTTACTGATAGTGATGCGCGTGTATTTTGAAAAACCACGCACTACCGTTGGCTGGAAAGGTCTAATTAACGACCCAAATCTGGACGAGTCTTTTGAAATCAACAAAGGCTTAGGATTAGCGCGAAAACTTCTGTGCGACATCAACAACCTAGGCGTGCCAGCAGCGACTGAGTTCTTAGACCTGATTTCTCCACAATATATCTCCGACCTAATTTCATGGGGAGCGATTGGCGCTCGCACCACCGAAAGCCAAGGTCACCGTGAACTGGCATCTGGCCTATCTTGCCCGGTCGGCTTTAAAAATGGTACCGATGGCAGTTTCCGCATTGCTGTTGACGCCATTCGTGCCGCGAATAATCCACATATTTTCATGTCACTCACAAAAGATGGCCACTCCGCCATTTTTGAAACCAATGGCAACCACGACTGTCACGTGATTCTGCGCGGTGGCAACGATGGCCCGAACTACGAAGCGCCGTTTGTCGCCGAAGCGGTCAAACAGCTAAAAGATGCCAATGTACAAAGCAAGCTGATGATTGACTGTAGCCACGCCAACAGTCAGAAAGACCATAACCGCCAAATGATTGTCGCAAAATCCATTCAAGAACAGTTGGAAAATGGCAATCCTGAAATTATGGGCGCCATGGTTGAGAGCCACTTGGTTGGCGGCCGTCAAGACGTCCACCCAGGCAAGCAACTCAATTACGGCCAGAGTATTACTGACGCCTGTATTGACTGGGATACCAGCCTTGAATTACTTAATATGCTGGCACAAGGGGTGCGCAGTCGTCGCGAAAAAACCGCACGGTAAACACGCACCACGAGCAACACACTCCTGAATAATCCCACCTTACGGTGGGATTATTGTCTACGCGACTCAATCACAAAATTGGCGACTAAAAGTGCTGAAAACCAGCGAGCATCGCATCCAACGCGAATGGTTGACCACGCAAACTCGCCTCTATCTTACCTCGATCGTTTATCTGACCAATCACGCTTAACGGAATGGTATTCTGCTGCGCCACAGCCAATAATGGCGCTAAAGCTTCCGCACTAATCGTAAAACAAAGCTGATAATCATCACCACCACTCAAAGGCCATGCCCAATTTTCATTCTCTGCAAATAGCGCCTGCATACCAGCGGAAAGCGGCAACCTATCCAACTCAATGTGCGCGCCCAACACTTTTGTCTCACCCAATAAACGCTGCTTTTTGTTGGAACTCTTCAGAATATGCCCAAGATCTTGCAAAAGACCATCCGAAATATCTATGGCACTGTGCGCAACCCCTGACAACAATTCCCCCAAAAGCAATTGCGGTTGTGGACGATTTAGATAATCCAGTGCAGCTTGTTTCTGCTGGGCAGATAAACCCATCGGAATTTGATGTAACGCGACTTGAAGACCCAATGCACCCTCACCCAAAACACCACTCACCACAATATAATCGCCCTCCTGAGCACCACTGCGTAATATCGCCTGACCGTAATCAACCCATCCTTTGGCACTGACAGTAAGCGTTAAAACCTTAGAACGCGTGGTATCACCCCCGATCAAAGCAATAGACAAGCCTGTAGAAGCCACTAAATCGGCAAAACCAAGGGCGAAATCAGCCATCCAATCTTGATTCGTTGCACACTCTGTCGGCAGACTCAAACCCAACGAATAAGCAAAAGGGGTCGCTGCCATAGCAGCCAAATCACTTAAATTAACCGCCAATGCTTTCCAAGCAACATCATAAGCACAAGTATTTTCCGGAAAATGCACCCCGCTGACTAAAGTGTCTGTTACGACCACCAACTGCTTACCAGCTGGCACGCTCAACACAGCACCATCATCACCAATGCCGATATCCGTTCCATCCAGTGCCGCTTGTTCTGAACTCTGCGACAAACCCAAAGGCGCGAAATAACAGTTAATTAAATCAAATTCCATCCACACACCCAAAAACAGAAAAACCCTCTTGCGAGGGCTTATCAATAATACTCAATTAGAGCGGTTTACATTACGCTTGCACAGAAACTTCAAGCTCACGCAGCTGTTTCGCCACCTTATCAAGTACACCATTAACAAACTTGTGACCTTCATCCGCACCAAAACGCTTAGCCAACTCAACCGCTTCGTTAATCACCACTCGATACGGAATTTCGATTTTCGAGCGCAATTCATAAACACCGATACGTAATATCGCACGCTCCACTGGATCTAAACGTTTTAAATCACGATCAATAAACTCGGCAAACAACGCATCCAGCTCTTCAGCATCACCAGTGATGGAATACAGTAGATCTTTAAAAAAGTCAAAATCAACTTTTTCAAGATAGCCGTCTTCACTGAACTGTTGCATGATTTTCAACACTTCGGTATTGGTCATCTGCCATTGGTAAAGTGCTTGCATCGCTGCACGACGCGCTTGGCTACGAGGACTAAGCGGCGCTTCATTTTCTTCGATTTCAACGCCTTGTCCAGGCAGAATAGAGTCACTAATATTCATTAAATTTGCTTCAATACATTAACCATTTCAATGGCAGCAAGAGTGGCTTCTTCACCCTTGTTCCCCATCTTAGTACCAGAACGCTCAATCGCTTGCTCAATCGAATTGACCGTTAAGATTCCAAACGCTACCGGCACGCCGTGTTTCAACATGACTTGACTGATACCTTTTACCGCTTCACCAGCAACAAAATCAAAATGTGGCGTACCACCTTGAATGACCGCACCCAGAGCCACAATCGCATCGTATTTTCCCGAAGCCGCCATTTTTTCAACCGCCAAAGGCACTTCAAAAGCACCAGGAACCATAACCTGAGTAATATTCTCTGCAGAACCACCGTGACGTTCGATGGTTTCAACTGAACCTTTTACCAAGTGATCAACGATAAAACTGTTCCAACGTGTCACCACAAAACCGATTTTCATATCTTGTGCAGATAGGTTCCCTTCAATCATTTTCATGTTTTCCTGAGCCTCTTATTTTTTGTTTTTTGTTTTTGATAGTTGCGCTATTTAAACGACGCTGAATAGCAGCCGCTTATTTTGCCACAAAAGCTGGGTAAATGGTCGCTAAAGGTTTAACCTTTTTTCTCAAGCACTTGACAAACTTCTAAACCAAAGCCGCTTAACGCAGTCATCTTCATTGCTGAGCCGATGACATTCAGTTTACGCATTCCTAAATCTGCAATAATTTGCGCACCTAAACCGTAAGTTTTGGTATCGTCTGGATGACTGCTTTCTGGAATCTTCACCCCCAAATCTTTCATTTGATAATGCTGAATCTTATCTAAGAGTTCGGTGGCATCTTCATGTTTACGCAACACAATAATCGCCCCTGCGCCTTCCGCAACAATTTGCTGCATCGCGGCTTGCAAACTCCAACCGCATTCTGGACGTTGCGAACCGAACACATCACACAAGGTATCCAGCATATGCACGCGCACTGCCACCGGCGCATCGGTATCGACCTTGCCGTAGACCAATGCAAAATGCGCTTTTTGGTCAAGAATATCCTGATAACCAATCAAGCGAAACTCGCCGTATTGAGTCGGCAATTTACATTCCGAAACACGTTCAATGGTTTTTTCGTTTTTTAGACGATACTGAATCAAATCGGCAATAGTACCAATTTTCAACTGATGCTCAGCTGCATAAGCTTCTAAATCATCACGACGCGCCATCGAACCATCTTCATTCATAATTTCGACAATCACCGAGGCCGGCTCAAAACCCGATAAACGCGCTAAATCACAACCGGCTTCAGTATGCCCTGCACGTGTTAGAACACCTCCAGGCTGAGCCATTAACGGAAAAATATGCCCTGGCGTAACAATATCTTGCGGACCCGCGCCTGCTTTTACCGCCGTGCGCACAGTCACCGCACGATCGGCTGCAGAGATACCCGTGGTCACCCCTTGCGCCGCTTCAATTGAAACGGTGAAATTAGTCCCGTGCGGATCGGTGTTGTTATGCACCATCAGCGGTAAATGCAATTGATTGCAACGGTCGCGCGTCATGGTCAAACAGATTAACCCACGCCCGTAACGCGCCATAAAGTTAATGTCCTCTGGCGTAACGGTTTGCGCTGAGACCAATAAATCACCTTCGTTTTCGCGATCTTCATCATCCATCAGGATGACCATTTTGCCTTGTTTATAATCTTCAATCAGTTCTTCAATGGTGTTTAATGGCATCTTATTTAAATCCGTTTTCTGCTAAAAATTGTTCGGTAATATTAGTTGTTGGTTGCTCTTGGCTCGGAGCGTGCAACATCCGCTCAAGGTAACGTGCTAAAAGATCAACTTCGAGGTTCACTTTCGTACCGACTTGGAAATGCTTAATCGTGGTTTCTTGACGCGTGTGCGGCACAATATTAACGTCAAACACACAACCTTCGACTTTATTGACCGTCAAGCTAATTCCATTAATACAAATAGAACCTTTGGCGGCAATGTATTTACAGATACCCAGCGGCGCTTCAATTTGATAACGCCAAGAACGTGCGTCTTGCGCGATGGATTTCACTCTTCCAACACCATCAACATGACCGGACACCAAATGCCCACCAAGACGATCTTGCAAGCGCAACGCCTTCTCTAAGTTGACTGGAGTCCCACTTTGCCATTCAGCCGCCGTGGTCACACTTAAAGTTTCACCAGAGACATCAGCCACATAGTAATCACGACCAAATTCAATTGCCGTCAAACAGATACCGTTGGCGGCAATCGAATCCCCCAAGGCTACATCACTCATATCCAGTTTTCCGGTATGAATGGTGACTTTCCAATCGCCGTTACGCGGCTCGATTTTGCTGATACTCCCCTCAGCAGCAATGATTCCTGTAAACATACTTTTGTTTTTCTCTGTCTTATTGTTTTAATTAGTTTTTAGGAAAACATCCAAAAAATCCAAATGACTTGGGGCACAAAGCAAGGTGACGATGCATTACAAAAACACCGATAATTAGCGCCTTGCCGCGCCTCATTCAATACGTCAATCGCTGGGTAAATGATTGTCTGACCGAATCGTTTTTTTAGCCGTCAAAATCAAACGAATATCGTCACCTAACTTATCCATTTGCTGAATTGTAAATGACAATTTATCCGCCATCTGCTGAACGCTCGGCAACTCAAACATCGGACGCGCTTGATGCCCCATCAACAGCGGTGCAATGAAAGCGTGAATCTCATTTACATAACCTGATTCGACAAAAGCACCCGCAGCCACCGCGCCGGTTTCCACCATAACATCGTTAATCTGCTCTTCATCCGCCAGATAGTGCAAGATCGATTCTATATCCAAGCGATCATCCTGAGCCGCAACCGCCACAATCTCGGCACGCTGTGCTAAAAGCTGCTCAACCATCGCCGGATTACTTTCTACCGATTCTTTACTGGTCATCAAAATTGTACGCCCAGGCAATTGCAGCATTTTAGCCTGTAACGGCATACTCAAATGCGGATCAAGCACGACTCGTAAAGGATGTACCCCTTCCGAACTTAAGCCGAGTTCGTTCAATTGTTGTGTAGTCAAACGCACCGTCATGCTTGGATCATCCATCAACACCGTGCCGATTCCAATAATCACCGCACCGGCTTGAGCACGCATTTTATGGACTTCCAAACGCGCTTGAGCACCGGTTATCCATTGACTGGTGCCGTCTGCCATCGCAGTACGACCATCCAAACTGGCTGCGATTTTGACGCGCACATATGGCAAGCCATCACGCATCCGTTGCAAAAACCCACAATTTAAGGCTTCAGCTTGCTCAGCTAAGACCCCAACCAGCACCTCAATTCCAGCAGCCTCTAAGCGTTGCACACCTTGGCCTGCCACCAATGGATTAGGATCGAGCATACCGATCACCACACGGGAGACTTTCGCCTCGATTAGACCGTCAGCACAAGGCGGTGTGCGCCCATGGTGCGAACAGGGCTCAAGCGTGACATAAGCGGTTGCCCCTTTTACATCAACCCCTTGCGCGGCGGCATTCGCCAAAGCAACACGTTCAGCATGTGGCTGCCCGGCCTTTTGATGCCAACCTTCAGCAAGGACGACATGGTCGCGCACCAAAACACAACCAACCGCCGGATTAGGCTTAGTCGAATAACGCCCTTTTAACGCCAAATCCAGCGCCTGTTGCATGAAAATCTTATCTTGCTCGGTTACAGTCACCTTCGTTCCTTTACCCTAAGATTTAGCGGTTGTCGTGACCATTAAACGCTCAATCTCTTCACGAAAAGCATTCACATCTTGAAAAGAACGATACACTGAAGCAAAACGCACATAAGCGACTTGATCTAAAGAGCTTAATTCATTCATCAACCATTCGCCAATCGTACTGGATGGCAACTCGCGCACACCCTCAGTCATCGCTTGCTTCATAATGCGATTCACAACCTTATCAATCGCCTCGCTTTTCACCGGGCGCTTTTCCAAAGCCTTAATCAAACCACTGCGAATTTTTTCTTCATTAAAGCGTTCTCGATTACCGTCGCTTTTAATAACACGCGGCAAGGACAACTCGGCTGATTCATAAGTGGTGAAACGCTCGCCGCATTGCAAGCACTCGCGCCGTCTACGCACTTGCACACCTTCGGTTGCCAAACGCGAGTCAACCACTTTGGTATCAGGCGCATTACAAAATGGACAGTGCATAGGCATCTCTCAACATTAATCAATTAGGGTTTTCCCAAGCGCAATATAAATGGACACTGTGCCCTTGTCTATTGAATCGTAATATTCAAAAAGCCAAATGCCGTTTGCGATACAAAAACTCGATTATGCACGGCGTTCGCCAAAGTTTATTCAGAGCGACTTTCATACCCTTAAGCAAATGCTTATTTATATTGTGCTTAGATGTGAAAAAACCACCAGATTTGGTGGTTTTCTCTGTAGGCAGAATTTATATCACATCACTGCTAAACATGTGAACCTTTTGTCACATAGGCGTCGCAGCAAGCGCTATAAACCTTACTTGTAGACTGGTTTTTTCGCGCACAAAGCAGAAACTTTCTCGCGTACGCGGCTGACAACAACCTCATCCCACGTATTGTTTTCTTGATCACAAGCGTCAATCACATCACACATCCAAGTTGCCAAGTTTGTACAATCGGCCACATCAAAGCCGCGAGTGGTTGCGGCTGCCGTACCAACACGAATACCGGAAGTCACGAACGGCGACATCGGATCATTAGGCACCGAGTTTTTGTTGATCGTGATGTGCGCTGCATCCAAAGCGGCATCAACCAACTTACCAGTCAACCCTTTTTCAATCAAACTGACCAAGAAAAGGTGGTTTTCTGTCCCACCAGAAACCACATCGCAACCACGCGCCTTAAACACTTCAGCCATCGCTTTGGCGTTTTTAATGACGTTAACACAGTACTCTTTCCATGAAGGTTCAAGACACTCTTTAAAAGCAACCGCTTTCGCCGCCATCACGTGAACCAAAGGACCGCCTTGACCGCCAGGGAAAATGGCTGAATTTAATTTCTTCTCAATCTCAGGATTCGCTTTCGCCAAAATCAAACCACCGCGAGGACCACGCAAAGTTTTATGTGTCGTCGTGGTGACCACATCGGCAAACGGAACTGGGTTAGGATATTCACCACCAGCAATAAGACCGGCAACGTGCGCCATATCGACAAACAGGTAAGCACCAACCGAATCGGCGATAGCACGGAATTTAGACCAATCAATAACTTGTGAATACGCAGAGAAACCGGCGATAATCATTTTAGGCTTATGCTCATCCGCCAGTTTTTGAACTTCATCGTAGTCAATTTGACCACTCACAGGATCAATACCGTACTGTACAGCGTTATAGATTTTACCCGAGAAGCTAACGTGCGAACCGTGCGTCAAGTGACCACCATGCGCCAAACTCATTCCTAAAACAGTATCAGCCGGCTCACATAATGCCATGTAAACCGCTGCATTTGCTTGCGAGCCAGAATGAGGCTGTACGTTAGCGTAATCTGCGCCAAATAGTTCTTTTGCACGATCAATCGCGGCCTGTTCAACAATGTCTGCAAACTCACAACCACCGTAATAACGTTTGCCGGGATAACCTTCAGCATACTTATTGGTGAAATAGGAACCTTGCGCTTCCATTACACGAGGGCTGGTGTAGTTTTCAGAAGCGATTAGTTCGATGTGAGACTCCTGACGGTTCTCTTCATTTTTAATCGCATCGGCAATCAAATCATCATAGCCAGCAATGGTCATGGATTTAGTAAACATGGTTAACACTCCATTTAAAAGTAGATCGAATCCGTGGCAACGTAGCACGAACCCACGATTTTCAAAGCGCAAATTTTACCCTTTTTTTGCACTAGGCCGCAAATTTAACGCACAAAATTTGGCGATTCTGCCAAAAAGCCAAAACAAGAAGCTTTAACTGCTTTTCGATTCTCGGTAAACTTGCGCAACGATTTACTCACTGTACGTTATTCAACTTAAGGATTTTCCATGGCACAATTTGTGTATACCATGAACCGTGTGGGCAAGGTTGTCCCACCGAACCGACACATTTTAAAAGACATTTCCCTATCGTTTTTTCCGGGTGCAAAGATTGGCGTTTTAGGCTTAAACGGTTCCGGTAAATCCACTCTTCTACGCATTATGGCCGGCATTGATACCGACATCGTTGGCGAAGCGCGCCCACAACCAGGGATTAAAGTTGGCTATCTACCGCAAGAACCGCAACTAGACGAAAGCAAAGACGTACGCGGTAACATCGAAGAGGCCGTGCTTGATGTCAAAAATGCCTTGGCAGAACTCGATGCCGTCTACGCCGCTTATGCAGAGCCAGATGCCGATTTTGACGCCCTTGCCAAAAAGCAGGGCGAAATTGAAGACTTAATCCAAGCCAAAGACGGCCACAATCTTGACCGCAACCTAGAAATCGCGGCCGATGCACTGCGCTTACCTGCTTGGGATGCCGATGTATCCAAGCTTTCTGGTGGCGAAAAGCGCCGCGTTGCGCTTTGTAAACTACTGTTAGATAAACCCGACATGCTGTTATTGGACGAGCCGACCAACCATTTGGATGCCGAGTCGATTGCGTGGTTAGAGCGCTTTTTACTTGAGTTTCCTGGCACGGTAGTGGCTATCACGCATGACCGTTACTTCCTAGACAATGCGGCAGAATGGATTCTTGAGTTAGATCGTGGCGAAGGGATTCCTTATGAAGGCAACTACTCAAGCTGGCTAGAGCAGAAAGAAAAACGCTTGGAACGTGAAGCGAAATCTGAAGCTGCACGGATGAAAACCATCAAAAGCGAATTAGAATGGGTTCGTCAAGGCGTTAAAGGCCGCCACGCCAAATCTAAAGCGCGCTTGGCGCGTTTTGAAGAACTCAGCTCGCAAGAACACCAAAAGCGTAATGAAACCAATGAAATTTTCATTCCGGTGGCAGAACGATTGGGTGAAAAAGTGATCGAAGTCACCAATATGTCAAAATCTTTTGGCGACCGTCTACTGATTGACAATCTCTCTTTCCGCCTACCGCAAGGGGGTATCGTCGGTATTATCGGTGCCAACGGTGCCGGTAAATCTACGCTGTTTAAAATGCTGACAGGCCAAGAACAACCCACTTCTGGCTCAGTGGTCTTTGGCGACACGGTACAACTTTCCTATGTTGACCAAAGCCGTGATGCGTTAGATGATAAAAAAACCGTCTGGGAAGAAATTTCCGAAGGTGATGAAGTCTTCATGGTTGGTAATATCGAAGTCAACTCACGCGCTTACTGCTCACGTTTTAACTTCCGTGGCGGCGACCAACAGAAGAAAATTGGCCAGTTATCGGGAGGTGAACGCAATCGTGTTCATCTTGCCAAAACCTTGCGCACTGGCGGCAATGTATTATTACTGGATGAACCGACCAACGATCTTGACGTTGAAACTTTGCGCGCGCTTGAAGAAGCCCTGCTTGAATTTGCTGGTTGTGCAGTCGTCATCTCCCACGATCGCTGGTTCCTAGACCGAATTGCCACACATATGCTTGCCTTTGAAGGTGATTCGCATGTTGAGTGGTTTGAGGGTAACTTCTCGGATTACGAAGCGGACCTAAAACGCCGTAAAGGGGCTGATGCAGCGCAACCGCATCGCATCAAATACAAGCCGATTTCTAAAGGATAATTGCACGTCCAACGGCTGTTTATGACAGCCGTTTTTGTACCTTCAACAAGCCATTTAGGCGGAGAAAATTTACATGAGTGACGCTTTAAAACACACCTATTCACACCTCGAGGCGATTGCTAGCGCCATGCCTGACCCGATTTTCATCATGGGTCAGGATGGCACTTATCTGGATATCGTCGGTGGTCAAGAGCGGACGCTCTATGCGGACGGTTCGACACTCATCGGCAAAAAATACCACCAAGTCCTGCCAGAAAAAATGGCGGATCGTTTTTTAAAAGTGGTGCAAAAATCAATTACCTCAAATACCCTGCAAGAGATTGAATACCAGCTCTCTAACAGCGATGTCAACGGCGTTTCAGAAGGCCCTTCCGGCGGACAATGGTATGAAGCGCGCGTCTATCCAGTGCAAGGCGACAGTTACGGTCAGCCGGCGGCAATCTGGCTTGCGATTAACATCACCAGCCGCAAACACATGGAAGAGCAGATAGAACATTTATCATCGAATGACCCGCTGACCAATCTATATAACCGCGACTTTTTCTTAGATTTATTGAACGAAGAACTCAATCGCGCAAAAATGAACAACCAACCGCTGTCTCTGATTAAAATCAATCTTGACTGCTTTAAAAACATTACCGATGGCTATGGTCATGAAATGGGCGATAAAGCGATTTTGGGCGCGGCGCACGCCATTGAAAAAGTCGCCAAGGAAATGGGGCCGATTGGCCGCTTGAGTTGCGATCAATTTATGATTGCCCTGCCAGAGGTTAAAGCGGTCGATGCTTATCGTATCGGCAAGCTGATTCAAGAGAAAATCACCGGTTATAAATTCAAATTGGATGACGGCACTACAACTTGCTTAACCAGCCATGCCGGTGTTACCGAACTCAGACATCCTGACGAAGATAGCCAGATTCTATTCAAGCGTGTGAATGAAGCCATTCAAAATCTTAGCGGCACGCGTGAAGTGATTAAGATTCAATAAACACGCAATCGTAAAATATTGAACCGCATAAAACCGTAATCCATGGTCTAAGGAGACTCAAGATGAAAAAGCTCGTTAAACAATTTCTGACCGCACTGGCCTTCTCCATCGCCTTTTTTGGCTTGGTTCATAGTGCCCAAGCCGCCGATGACGGTGCAAAGGTGGTGTACCATGTGGATTTTGCCGACCCGACCCGTTATTCGGCGACGCTGACCTCTATCAACAACATCATGAATTTCTACGAGAATGAGTTGATGGAGCCGGAAGTGCATTTGGTGTTTGTCGGTTTCGGTCTACGCTTCACCACCGATGATGCTTTGAAAGGCACACCGTATGAGCATGACGCCGCCCTGCTTGAACGTCGCGATGAACTCAAAGGCCGTCTGGACGCGTTGATGAATGTGCGTGGCGTCCAAGTTCACCTGTGTGACAAGACGCGTGACGAAGTCGGCTTGCCGCAGGATAAGGTGTATAAAGGCATTCAATTCGCTAAGTCTGGCGTAGCGAAAATTGCGATTCTTCAAAGTGAAGGCTTTGCGTATTTGAAAATTCAGTAAATTCTCTGTGCGAAAAGGACCAGCAGAACAAGTCTAATTAAGCCCGATTTCGGGCTTTAATTTTATTGAGCACTAGGGTTTTATTGGCGTAAAATCCACACCTCATAATTGAGAGTTTAAGTGCCCAATGTCCGTTACTTCTTTTTCAATTGCCATTATCGGTGCCGGACCGGCCGGTTTAATGGCAGCCGACCTCTTGTCGCAAGCCGGCTGTCAAGTCACCGTTTATGATGCGATGCCGTCTGCCGGACGTAAATTGCTACAGGCTGGGCGTGGCGGTTTTAACTTAACGCACAGCGAACCTTACGACGATTTTATTGGGCGATATACGCAACGCGAACAACACATCACCCCTTGGCTGCAACAATTTAACGCCGATGATGTTCGCCTATGGGCTGAACAACTGGGCGTTGCGACCTATATCGGCAGTTCCGGGCGGGTTTATCCAACAAATATGCAGGCCGCCCCCCTGTTACGCGCTTGGCTGCAGCGAATGAAGCTCGCTGGTGTGACCTTCAAAATGCGCCACCGCTGGCTGGGCTGGACAGTCGACGGCGCCATGCAACTGCAACATCTTGAACAGACTTTGAATGCCACGCCCAGTGCCACTGTCTTGGCAATGGGCGGAGCCAGTTGGCCGCGCTTAGGTTCCGATGGCGCATGGGTAAAACCACTGCGCGAAGCGGGGATTGAAATCGCGCCCCTACTGCCGGCTAATTGCGGCTTTAATCTTCTATGGAGCGACATATTTAAGCAACGCTTTGCCGGACTCCCTATCAAAAACGTGCGCTTTAGCTACACGGATTTACAAGGAATAACGCACAGTAAATTGGGCGAAGCGATGCTAACCGAATACGGTTTGGAGGGCAGCTTAGTCTATGCACTGTCTGCGGGTCTGCGAGATCAAATACAGCAGACTAAAAAAGCGGTTATTTTATATGCCGATTTAATGCCCGACCATTCGCTCGATGCACTAAAGACGCGCTTTAAACGCGGATGGGCAAAAAAAGGCAAAGCCAGTCTCGCATCACTGTTCAAAAAACTCGGTTTATCAAATGTACAAGTCGGCTTACTGCGCGAAGTCTTATCGGCTGAACAACTACAAGATGCGGATACCGTAGCGCACACCTTAAAACAACTTCCCTTAGCATTGCAAAGTACCCGTCCAATCGATGAAGTGATTAGTAGCGCCGGAGGGATTACTTTTGATGCGCTGGATGCCAATTTAATGCTCAAGCAAAAACCCGGTGTTTTTTGCGCCGGCGAAATGCTGGATTGGGAAGCACCAACAGGAGGTTATCTGCTCACGGCGGTTTTAGCCAGTGGCAAAGTTGTGGCTAATGGCGTTTTAGATTACTTAAATAGACAATAACGTGAATTTCAGGTGGCGTTACAAGTCCATTTTTTGTCACTTAACCAAATAAAATTGGGCGTGATAAAACCCTAATCCGCGGCATCGCTTTGATTTAATACCCTGCGCAATGCTTTTTTTCTGCCAAAGTTCAAAATTCACTTTCGTTTTTGGCGTTTTTCATTTAAATTTTCCTTGTTTTCTGACCTTAGCAACAGCGCGTGCGGTGCTGCCAATACTGTTCCGAAATTTGTTTGTTTTGCACTCGATACTATGATTTTGGAGAATACTCATGTCACAAAAGTCAACTTCCGTCACTCTATCAAATACCTTAAAAGCCTCTATTCTGGCAGCCATGACAATGAGCTTTAGCGCCACAGTCAACGCGCAAGAAAGCGTGCATATTTATAACTGGTCGGATTATATTACCGATGAAGCGATTGCCGATTTTGAAAAGCAGACCGGCATCAAAGTGGTTTACGACGTTTATGACTCTAATGAAGTGCTCGAAGCCAAATTGCTGGCTGGCAAAAGCGGCTACGATTTGGCTTTCCCAACCGCGCGTCCTTTTGTCGACCGCCATATCAAAGCCGGTATTTACCAAAAGCTAGATAAGTCTGCGCTATCGAATTACAGCCATTTGGATGGCGACATTTTAAAGTCGCTGAGCGACATTGACCCAAACAACGCTTATGCCGTGCCTTATATGTGGGGAACCACCGGTATCGGAATTAACTTGACCAAAGTGAAACAGATTTTAGGCAATGAAATGCCACTGGATACTTGGGCGCTGATTTTTGATCCAAAAATTTCCGCTAAATTGAAACAGTGCGGCATTTCCTTAATGGACGATGTGACTGAGGTCTTTGCAGCGGCTCATGCTTATAAAGGCGAAGACAGCAATAATTACAACAAAGATTCATTACAAGCCGCTAGCGACACCGTTCGTGCCGTTCGCGATAACATCCGTTATTTCCACTCTTCGCAATATATCAACGATCTAGCAAATGGCGACTTGTGCGTGGCACACGGCTATTCTGGCGACATTCTGCAAGCGCGCGATCGCGCCGATGAAGCGAAAAACGGCCAAGAAATCGTCTATTTCGCACCCAAAGAAGGCGCGGTGGTTTGGACCGATGTCATGGTTATTCCAGCAGACGCACCAAATCCTAAAGCAGCACATACTTTTATCAACTACATCCTAGACCCGAAAGTGATTGCCCCAATCACCAACTATGTTGCCTATGCAAACGCGAATAAAGAAGCAACAGCATTGATTGATGAAGCGGTACGTAATGACCAAGGCATCTACCCTCCAGCCGAAACCCGCGCTAACTTTATGGTCATCAAAACCCCAAGCGACAAACAAGCACGCTCGATGAACCGTACTTGGACACGCGTCAAAACAGGGCAATAACTTTCGATGTCTTTAGAACAGCAACCCATTGTTGAAATCCAAAATGTCACTAAGCAATTTGGTTCCTTGTATGCCGTTGATGACGTTAGCCTAAGTATCTATCCGGGGGAGTTTTTCTCCCTACTGGGAGCTTCCGGCTGTGGTAAAACCACTCTATTACGGATGTTAGCCGGGTTTGAAACGCCAAGCAGCGGCCGAATTTTGATTGACGGCCAAGACATCACCGATCTTCCTCCCTACAAACGGCCGATCAATATGATGTTCCAGTCCTACGCGCTGTTTCCGCACATGAGTGTAGCGGACAACATCGCGTTTGGTCTGAAACAGGACAAAATGCCGAAAGCGGAACGTGATGCGCGTGTACAAGAGATGTTGCAATTGGTGCAAATCGAAAAACTCGCCAAACGCAAACCGCACCAACTCTCCGGCGGCCAGCGGCAGCGCGTTGCTCTGGCTCGCGCTTTGGCAAAGCACCCAAAGATTCTGTTGTTGGATGAGCCTTTAGGCGCATTAGACAAAAAACTGCGCGAACAGACGCAGTTTGAATTGGTGAACTTGCAAGAACGACTCGGCATCACCTTTATTGTGGTAACCCACGATCAAGAAGAAGCCATGACCATGAGTTCGCGTATTGCGCTGTTGCGTGAAGGACGCGTGGTGCAAGTGGATGCGCCGCGTCGTCTTTACGAATATCCAAACTGTACCTACTCGGCCGATTTTATCGGCACAATCAATCTGTTAGATGCCGAAGTTGTCAGTCAGGATGAAGACTTGGTCACCCTTAAAACCGATGCTTTCGAGCAACCTTTACAGGTCTTTCACGGCCAGCCGTTGATTGCCGATATGAACGTCACCGTGGCGGTGCGTCCTGAGAAAATTCGGGTGGTTCAATCTTGCCAAGCCGGGGCGGCCAATCAGATTCAAGGCGTGATTAAAGAGATTGCCTACTTAGGCGATGTCTCGATTTATCACGTTGAGCTGGCCAGCGGCAAACGGGTGCAATTCACACAATCAAACATTCAAGCCTTAGCGGAACAGCCTTTAAGCTGGGAAGATAAAGTCTGCTTAACGTGGCAAGCGGACGCTTGCACTCTGTTATTGGAGTAAGCATGATTTTTAAAGAGACCGCAACGCCGACCTCCAAAGCTCGGCAAAATTGGCACCTTTGGAAAAGCTCGTTCGGCAAAAAAAGCTTAATCGGCATCCCTTGGTTGTGGATGGCGATTTTCTTTTTACTGCCGTTTCTGTTCATTTTGAAAATCAGCCTTTCCGAAGCTGCACTGCTGCAACCGCCCTATCTGCCATTTATTCGCGAAGTGGAAGACGGCTTGGTCACTTTGGTCCTCAACTTTAGCAACTACATGCTGATTTTTGAGGACCCGCTGTATTGGAAAGCCCTGCTTAATTCCATCGAGATTGCCGCGATTGCGACGCTTCTGACCTTAATGCTCGGCTACCCGATGGCCTATGCGATTGCCAAAGCACCGGCAGCATGGCGCTTACCGCTGTTAATGCTGATTATTTTGCCGTTTTGGACGTCGTTTTTGATTCGTGTTTACGCATGGATAGGGATCCTGAAAAACAACGGCTTGCTGAATCAGGCTTTAATGGGCATGGGCATCATCGACCAACCTTTGGAAATTCTTTATACGCAAGCAGCGGTCTATATCGGCTTGGTTTACACCTATTTGCCGTTTATGATTTTACCGCTCTACGCGACCCTCATCCGTATGGACAACACGCTATTGGAGGCCGCTGCCGACTTGGGCTGCCCACCTTGGAAACAGTTCCTCACCGTAACCCTGCCTTTGTCGATGCCGGGAGTGATTGCCGGTTCGATGCTGGTGTTTATTCCGGTCATGGGCGAGTTTGTGATCCCGGATTTATTAGGGGGCCCAAACACTCTAATGATTGGTAAGTTAATGTGGACCGAGTTCTTTAATAATAAAGATTGGCCTGTGGCTTCCGCTTTGGCTGCGGTGCTGTTGCTGGTGCTGATTATTCCGTTTGTTCTCTGGCAACACTTTGAACAACGCCAGCAAGCGATGGAGGAAAAGTCATAATGCGTCGCTCTCTTCCCCTATTAACCGTACTGCTGTTTGGCTATGCCTTTCTGTACGGCCCAATTTTAAGTTTAATTATTTACTCGTTTAATGAGAGCCGTTTGGTTACAGTCTGGGGTGGTTGGAGTACGAAGTGGTATGGCGAATTATTGCAAAACGAACAGATTCTAGCGGCCGCTTGGCTCAGCATCAAAATCGCCTTTATAAGCGCTAGTTTAGCCGTTGTCCTCGGTGTTATGGCCTCGATGGCACTCATCAAGTTTAAACGCTTTAAGGGCCGCACCAGCTTACGTTTAATGCTGGCGGCCCCTCTGGTCATGCCGGAAGTCATTATCGGTCTTTCACTGCTGCTCTTGTTCGTCAGCATGGAAGAGGTCTTCGGTTGGCCCGAAGGTCGCGGACAGACCACGATTATTTTGGCGCACATGACCTTTGCCACCGCTTATGTCACTGTTGTGGT
This sequence comes from Thiosulfatimonas sediminis, assembly GCF_011398355.1. Lineage (GTDB taxonomy): Bacteria > Pseudomonadota > Gammaproteobacteria > Thiomicrospirales > Thiomicrospiraceae > Thiomicrorhabdus > Thiomicrorhabdus sediminis_A. Next base: position 1,183,263 of record NZ_AP021889.1, on the reverse strand, counting down.
CACCTCACGTCTGGCACATTTCGACTTCAGTCTCGAAGAAGCCGCAATGGACTTAGGTGCCAAACCGATTAAGGTATTTTTTACGATCACCCTCCCTCTGATTGCTCCGGCACTCTTAGCGGGATGGCTATTGGCATTCACGCTTTCATTGGATGATTTGGTTGTCGCCAGCTTTGTTTCCGGCCCCGGTGCAACCACTTTGCCGATGGTTGTTTACTCCAGCGTGCGTCTTGGCGTCAGCCCGGAAATCAACGCCTTGGCAACCATTATTGTGCTTCTGGTCAGTGTCGCGGTGTTAATTGCCGGTATTGTGATGTTCCGTCAAGAAAAACAGCGCCAACGTGAGTTAAACTAGACCAGCTTACTTATGTTTTTCGTGCCCTAGGGGTTGCCATGCATAACGCCAATATTGTTTCCATTTATCTGCCACCCGACTACTCAGCCCAAGAAATTGCCGAGCAGTTACAACTCACTATGCATAAAGGCATCGAAGCGACTCACTTTGCGCAAATAAACGAGTTTCGTTGGCTATTTTTCTGTCAGTTCGACGCGCTCACCTTTGTCAACTGGAATCGCTTACAAATTATTGATGCGCTGGAAAAACTGGGCATTGAGCACGCCACAGATTTTGAAGCGCAGATGCTTCATCAAGATTATCGCTTGATTGTCGATGATACCCTGCAGCAATCCTTTAGCGTGGATAATGAAACCATCCGCTTGAAATCGTTCACCCCATCCAATTTGATGGTCGTCGCTCTAGTACTCGCACAGAGTGTTGGCTTAGAACACTTTGAAATCGAAGTCGAGCGTTATTACGGCATCGGGCGAAGAATGTTAGAGCTTTCCGGACGCTTTAGCTGGATACATCGCAAACAGTTTTCCGATTACGCCAAACAGATTAGCTTGTTACGTCACGATATGGTGCTCGATTTAATGCTACTCGACAAACCCGATGTACTGTGGGACAACCAAGAACTCGAGCAACTGTACAACAAACTCTCCGAATCTCTGGAGCTCAAATCACGCTTTGATATCATCAGCTACAAACTGGATACGCTCAAAGAAGACATCGCCATGATGATGGATTTACACCATCACAAACACAGCGCTTTTTTGGAATGGATTATTATTATATTAATTCTGTTTGAAGTGGTTATGGCGATAGGCGAACATTTCCAGCTTTTATAAACGCCTTGCTCTGGCAAACAAATCATTTAGTTCAAGCAGAGTTATTTTTCCAGATTTTTTGAAAGTATCAATCCAAAAGCTGTTATTAACCTGCTTGATGTCTTTAAAACCGGTATGACCGTGAACAGTCACGCCAATGCCGCTAATCGCATTATTTTGTGAATTGGCGCTGCGGTTACGAAGCACCGCCTCGCGAATTTCACGCGACACCGACTTAGCCTTCATCGTTTGCCAGTCTGTAAACTCGGCTGGAACACCAGCGTGACATAATCCTACGCGCCCTGCATCACTGTCGATTTCAATAAAATACGGCAGCGCTTTAAATTGTCGGTAATACCAACGCTGTTCAGTCGGCGTTAACTCGAAAAACCAGTGCCCATCACTTTTGATATGCGATTCACGCGGAGTTAAATGCGCTCTATCACGCAAAATAACTCGCTCTGGCGCAAACTGATCCAATACCAGCTGTTCATGGTTACCGCGCACGGCAAAAAACCAACGCTGTGCCAGTAATTGCGTCGCCAACTTATTTTGCGGACCACGATCAATCAAATCACCGACTGAAAACACCCGATCCTTCGCAAAATCAAAACGCACTTCGCGTAACGCCAGCATAAATGCCGTGTGCTGTGCATGAATATCGCCAACAACAAAATCACGCCCCAATAAATTGCGCGTAAAAAACTGGGTGTTCTGCATGGTCATACAAGTCGTTTAAACAAATTCACTTTCCAACAACTGACACAAGGTCTTCGTCGTCGAACCACTGGCCAAAACATCATCAATCCAATCAGGCTGCGGCTCATTAGCATCATAAAAAGCAAACCCAAGCTTTAACTCTGCGCCCAACTTAGCCAACATAAATACAAACTTCTTGCCACTTTTCTTTTCCAATAGAGTACAAGCCCCGTTTTCCGCCTGACTAAATTCAAATTGATAAGTCGGATTCTGTTCAGAAAAAATCACACCCGCACTGGAAACTAACTGCTGTAAATCTTGATAATCTTTAATCATGACAACTCTACTCTTTATAAAATTTTGCAAACTTTAGCATAGTTTTACCGCAGACATAAAAAAACCCGGTTTAGAAAACTAAACCGGGTTTTTTAAGCATTACAACTTAATCTAAGATTAAGCCATTTCACCGTCGTAGGCTTCGATACCTGGGTTATCTTTAACGCCTTTTAACTTAGGATGGTTAACTTTCTTAAGCTTCATATCACCTTTATGGCGACGTAGGTAGTCAGCAGTAACGTCCCACATTAAGCGGCCTTCGCCAATGGCTTCAACTTGTGCCCAACCCGCAACAGAGTAGGTTTTGTTCGCTTCAAGCGGAGTACCGTCATCCAAACGCATATCAGAGATACGGTTACCGAATGAACCATTCGGCTCACAAGTATAGTCCATACCACCAAGACGAACCATATCCCCACCAGATTGTAGGTATGGGTCTTTTTGGAATAGGTTTTCACAGATACCTTCTAGGATATCTTTCATTTGCGCACCCGTTACTTCAGACTTGTAGGTTTCGCCGTAAGTCATCGAAGTTTCGTCCATGACGCGTTCCATTGTGATGGTTTCACCAGCAAGAACCGAAGTACCCCAGCGAACGCCGGCCGACATAGCAATTTGCGTATCATGTTCTTCACGCAGTGAGTTTACGATGATTTGATCCCAAGTCCCCATGAAGTTACCACGACGATATAGGGTGTCTTCTGCAATCGCAAGTTCTTCACCTAGAATTTCACCGTACGTTTTACCTAAGCGGTCTTTGTTGACATAGGCGTCTGCACGACGAGATTCAATGATTTTGTCATCATACTTAGTCATATAAAGATCGTCGATGAACTTCTGTACACCGGCATCTGCCTTAACGACGTTAGAGAAGACTGGAAGTAATGAGTAGCTTACACCTTGCAGCTTACCTTTTTGGATATCAAGATCCATACAACCAACATATTTACCATTCGAACCAGCGTTAGTTACGTAACATACGCCACCGTTAGGTGTTTTAACATTAATTGTTTTAGGAATACCGTCATGCGTGTGACCACCGAATACAGCGTCGATACCGTTGACGCGAGAAGCCATTTTGATGTCCACATCCATACCATTGTGAGAAATCATCACAACTGCTGCGACTTTTTCTTCAGCACGAATTTTTTCGACGGTTTCTTGCAGTTCTTGTTCGCGCAGACCAAACGACCAATCAGGGAAGTTCGCTTGTGGGTTAGCGTTTGCCGTACGAGGGAAAGCTTGACCAACAACCGCGATACGCTCACCGTTGATCACTTTTACAACGTATGGTTTGAACGGACGAGCTTCCTCTTCGTTAAACAAACCAGTACCGTTATTGGCATCTACCATTTCACGGTATGCATCACCAAACAAAGAGTCTTCTTTAACACGAATGTTTTGAGCAACAAATTCACCCTTAAACTTGTTCAAGTTTTTAAGTACTTCGTTCGCTTTGTAAGTAAACTCCCAGTGACCTGTCATGATGTCAACACCAATTAGGTTTGACGCTTCAACCATGTCTTGACCACGTGTCCATAATGCCGTACCCGAACCGTGCCACAAGTCACCACCATCCATAGTAATGGTATTCGCCGAGCCACCCGCTTGATCACGTAGCATATCTAAAACCGTTTTAAGATGCGCGAAACCACCCACTTTACCGTAAGTTTCAGATGCATCTTGGAAATTTAGGTAAGTGAAGGCGTGCGCTAACTCAGGATTTTTAGCCGCATCAACACCGATTTCTTTGAGTAATTTTTGACCAACAACGTGTGGCAATTGACCGAAGGCAGGACCTGTACCCAAGTTTACGTTTGGCTCACGGAAGTAAATAGGCTTCAACTGAGCGTGCGTATCGGTAATGTGCAACAAACGAACCTTACCTTTCATTGGACGGTTGTAGATATCTGCTGAGGCTTTTGCAGCCGCAGCTTTATCAGCACCACCAGACATTGCAGAAGCAGTACCAGGTAACATACCTGCCGCAGCAGCCAACGACATTACGTGTAAAAATTCTCGGCGATTTAAAGACATCAGGTCTCTCCGTTGTTATTAAAGTTGTTTCGCTTAAGCGATGTTTTTATAGGGCAGAACGACTGGATAATACAGCGTTTGCAAGCGGCAGGAATTTGCCTGCCAAAAAATTCAGTCAAATTTAAGGGTTAAAACTTTTAATGTCAAATAAATGAAAATGATTTCCTATTAGAATTTTCTAATAGAGTTAATGAATCTTTTTATAGAGGGCGTTTTAGAGCGCCCAAAACGAGGCCTTCAACGAATAGAACAAAGGCAGTAAAACCTCACCGCCTTTGTCATTCTTATCCATTCCGCAGAGGAGCTTTAGCCAACCCACTTACGGGCATTACGGAACAAACGCATCCAAGGGGCATCTTCGGCCCAATCATCCGGATGCCATGAGTTTTGCACCGTACGGAACACACGCTCAGGATGAGGCATCATGATTGTGACTCGCCCATCAGGCGTGGTCAATCCCGTCATCCCTTGCGCAGAGCCATTTGGATTAAACGGATAAGCCTCGGTTGGATTGCCTTGTGCATCAACATAACGCAGTCCGACAAGACCAGCCACTTGTGACGCATCGCCGTCAACAAAATCCATACGCCCTTCACCGTGCGCCACAGCTACCGGAATACGCGTGCCTTCCATTCCTTGCAATAAAATAGATGGCGACTTTTCAATTTGCACTTGCGAGAAACGCGCTTCAAATTGCTCAGACGTATTACGAACAAATGCTGGCCAGCTTTGTGCACCCGGAATAATCTCTTTTAGGTTTGACAGCATCTGACAACCATTACAAACACCGAGCGAGAAGGTATCTTCACGTTTAAAGAAGTTCTCGAAAGTTGCACGTGCTGTGTCATTAAATAGGATTGAGTTCGCCCAACCGCGACCGGCACCCAATACGTCACCGTATGAGAAACCGCCACAAGCGACCAGACCTCGGAAGTCGGCAAAATTCACATCACCAGACAAGATATCGCTCATATGCACATCAATCGCATCAAAACCGGCTTTAGTAAAGGCCGCCGCCATCTCTTGCTGACCGTTTACCCCTTGTTCGCGCAAAATGGCGACTTTTGGACGCGGTTGATCCGTAAACTCAGCAGTAATGTCCTCATTTACATCAAAGGTAACCACTGGATTAATTTCGGTATTGGCATCATTATCAATTGCCGCAAATTCCTGTTGCGCACAATATTCGTTATCACGAATGGCTTGCATTCGGAAAGAGGTCTCTGACCACCATTTTTGCAACTGCTTACGTGGCATCGCAAAAATCTCTGATCCGTTGTTGATAATCGTAATCACGCCATCGCTGGATAAGGTCCCGATAAAGTGCGCCATATCCGTTAAATGATGCGCCGCCAAAACGGCCTCTACTGCCGCCTTATCAGCTGCTTTGATTTGCAAAACAACGCCGACTTCTTCAGCACATAAAGCAGCGACCGGTTCATTGCCCAATGCAGAAATATCCACTTTGATACCCGTATGGCCAGCAAACGCCATTTCCGCTAAAGTGACAAATAAACCACCATCGGCGCGATCGTGATAAGCGACAATCTTGTCATCAGCCAGCAATGACTGAGTGGCGTTGAAAAGATTCAACAAATCATCGGCTGAATCCAAATCCGCTGAATTTTCTCCAACCTGACCATACACCTGCGCCAAACAACTCGCACCAATACGGTTTTGACCGCGCCCTAAATCGATTACTAAAAGCTCAGTGTCGCCCAAATCGGTACGCAGTTGCGGCGTGGCCGTTTTACGCACATCGGTGACCGGCGCAAAAGTCGTAATATTAAGTGACATCGGCGAAATAACCGCTTTGGCTTCACCGTTCTCTTCCCATACAGTTTTCATCGACATCGAATCTTTACCAACTGGAACAGCAATACCCAATGCCGGACACAACTCCATACCCACCGTTTCAACAGCGTCATACAGTGCCGAATCTTCCCCTGGATGTCCTGCTGCGGCCATCCAGTTGGCAGAAATTTTAATGTCCGACATCTTGGCAATTTTGGCACAGGCAATATTGGTAATTGCTTCCGCTATCGCCAAACGCGCAGAAGCTTTCGGATGAATCAATGCAACCGGTGGACGCTCTCCAGATGCCATGGCTTCACCGGTATAACCCGTATAACCAGATGCGGTAATCCCTGCATTGGCAACTGGAACCTGCCAAGGGCCAACCATTTGATCACGCGTCACCATACCGGTAATACTGCGATCACCGATGGTAATTAAGAAATTCTTCGATGCGATCGTCGGCAGTTTCATCAGACGCTCAGCAACATCGTTTAAGTCCAAATTCGCCGTTTCAAAACCAGCCTGCGGCAATTGGCGCGTTTCGGCAGTACGATGCATCTTCGGCGGCTTACCCAACAACACATTCAGTGGCATATCGACCGGATTATTATCAAATACGGTATCCTTAACCACCAACTGCTGCTCTTTGGTCGCTTCACCAACAATCGCATAAATCGCACGTTCACGTTTACAAATTTCGACAAATTGATCAATTTTGTCCGCATAAACCGCAATCACATAACGCTCTTGTGATTCATTTGACCAGATCTCCATCGGAGACATTCCCGGCTCATCATTCGGAACCGAACGTAAATCAATCACCCCACCCTTACCAGCATCGTTAACCAATTCAGGGAAAGCGTTAGAGATACCGCCCGCACCAACATCATGAATCGAAGCGATAGGCGAATCATCGCCCAAATAGGTACAACGGTCGATGACTTCTTGCGCACGACGCTCCATTTCTGGGTTTTCACGCTGCACAGAGGCAAAGTCCAACATCTCAGAACCGGAACCGGTTTCGACCGATGAAGCAGCACCACCACCTAAACCAATCAGCATGGCTGGGCCACCCAAGATAACCAACTTAGCACCGACCGGAATATCGCCTTTTTTGATGTGCATTTCACGGATGCTACCCAGACCGCCAGCCAACATAATCGGCTTGTGATAACCACGCACTTCTTCACCATCATGGGTCATCAATGCGTTTTCATAAGTACGGAAATAGCCGTTAATTGCCGGACGACCAAACTCATTGTTAAATGCAGCCGCCCCTAGAGGACCTTCTAGCATAATGTCCAATGGCGTGACGATACGCCCAGGTTTTCCGTAGGCTTTTTCCCAAGGCTGAACAAAATCAGGAATGTGCAAGTTAGACACCGTAAAACCAGTCAAACCGGATTTAGGTTTAGAGCCGCGCCCTGTTGCACCTTCATCACGAATTTCACCACCCGAACCCGTCGCAGCGCCCGGCCAAGGTGAAATCGCAGTCGGATGGTTATGCGTTTCAACTTTAATTTGGAAATGCACAGGCTCTTCAGAAAACGCATATTGACGACTTGCCGGATTCGGGAAGAAACGTGTTGCCATAGGCCCTTCAATGACCGCAGCATTATCACTGTAAGCCGACAAGACCCCTTCAGAATTACATTGATAGGTGTTACGAATCATACCAAACAACGATTTTGGCTTATCTACGCCATCAATCGTCCAGTCGGCATTAAAGATTTTATGGCGACAGTGCTCAGAGTTTGCTTGCGCAAACATCATTAATTCAGCGTCAACAGGATTACGCTGCAAAGTGTTAAAAGCCTCTACCAGATAATCAATCTCATCCAGACTTAATGCCAAGCCCATCTCTTTATTGGCGACAATTAGCGCATCACGTCCGCCAGAGAGGATATCCACCGTCTTCATCGGTTTTGGCGACTGATGCGAGAATAGATTATCAAGCGCCGCAAAATCATGATGAACCGCCTCCATCATGCGGTCATGCACTTGGGCTTCTAAAACCGGTTTATCTTGGGCTTCCACACCAAAGAAATGATAGACAATCCCGCGCTCAATGCGCGTGACCGAACTCATCCCGCAAGTGTGGGTAATGTCGGTCGCTTTAGATGACCATGGGGAAATCGTGCCAATACGTGGCGTAACAATACAGCTATCCGCCGACAATTCACCGACTTTATCAGCGGCATCTTTATTCAGCAAAACGTTTAAACGTGCCGTCTCATCGGCGGTCAGCGCAATCTTCGACTCAACAAAATAGACAAATTGCGAATGTACCGCATCAATCGCGGCGACGGTTTGCAACTTAGATAACAGCTGATTTAAACGGTACGCAGAATGCGCGGGATTTCCCCAAATAATTTGCATAGTTTTTTGTCCTTTCAAAAAAACAAAACCCTCGACTAAGGAGGGTAAGTAGGTTTCAGATTATTTCGCCAATAATCCGAGACTTTCAAATAAATATTTTCGCTGCGCCGGTGTTAGCGGCACATCACCTTCAAGGGCGCTGGCACGCAAAATGGTACTGCCATCATCAGATGTACTCAATGTCATTGCTACACGACTTGGCAGAGCCTTTTTATCGCTATCGCGCCAAAATGCCAATCCAGACAATAAACCTTCTTCAGTACGAATATCCGCTGGAACATCGAGCTGCATGCTGCCATTACCTTTGCTCGACTTAAAGACATTCCAGCCCGAACGGTATGCCATCGCTTGCAGATAAGACCAAGACTCGTCAATGCCTGCGGTAAATTTCAGACCACTAAATTCTTCACCATCCAAAGTTTCGACTTTATTTTCAGTGGCTTGCAATTGCGCCAAAGCCTGTTCACTACTGGAACCGAAAAATACCATCGCTTGATATAACGCTTGCGCCTCAATAACTGGACTATAAGGACGCATTGTCCAATTAGCGGAATTCAAACTTTCGTTACGATCGCCAGGAGCAACCATTTCGCTGTGATTAATAAACACCTTGGTCACACCACGTACCGAATCGGTTTCAACACGGGCGATAAATTTGTCGTAAGCACCTTTGGCAATTTCTGGACGCCAGCTATTGAATAAACGCGTTAAAGGGCCATTTTCTTTGGCTATTGGCGCTAATTCTTCACGCGCAATATAGTCCGTTTTGATAATACCAATGTCTTTACGCGCTTCCGCAATTTTAAAACCTGCGCTGGTAAAGTATCGCTCAACCCCACGCCACACCTCATCCGAATTAGCTGTCGCAAATTCTAACCAACGCTCGGAGAGATTACCGTTAATCGATAATCCTTGCGCACGAAAGGTCGGAATTGTTTGCGCTGCTTGCTGTTTTGCAATCGCTTGATTCGCTTGCTGCAACGCTGGAGATAATTGGCTATCTGCTTTTCCTGGGTTAAACAGATTCGGCGGCATCTCGAGATTTTTAACCGTCTTGGCTTCGGTGTCACGGTAAGAGTCGTCAGAACCAAACATATTGTTTAGCGTTGAACACCCAGTCAGACCTAGCGTTCCGAATGTCATTGCCAGCGTTGTCGCAAGCAGTGTTTTTTTGGCAAAGCGCATAAACTTGTTAACCTTAATATTGTGCTGAATGAGAAGAATAACCGCGCCCAGAAACCATGGGCAAAATTAAGTAAGAAGACCTGCTTTTTGTAGAGCGGCACGGACTTTCGGCTGAGCCTGCTCGCTGAGCACGGTTAAAGGTAAACGAATACTCAGCCCAATCATCCCCATTGCGAATAAGGCCCATTTAACCGGAATCGGGTTCGCCTCAACGAACAAATCTCGGTGCAAATCGGTTAAGGGCGCATCAATCTGATGGGCTTTATCGGCTTCACCGGCCAAAGCGGCAGCATACGCATCACGCAGAATTTTCGGGGCAACATTCGCCGTCACGGAAATACCGCCGTGTCCACCAGCTAATATAAAATCAACCGCTGTGGCATCATCACCGCTGTATAATGCAAAATCTTCACTCACACCAGCTTTGATGACCGCCACACGAGACACATCACCGGTCGCTTCTTTAATACCGATAATATTGTCAATTTGCGCCAAACGAATGACCGTTTCACTGCTCATATCAACGGCAGTACGACCCGGAACATTATAAAGAATCTGCGGAATATCTACGGTTTCAGCAATTTTTTTAAAGTGCTGATACAGACCTTCTTGAGTCGGCTTATTGTAATAAGGCGTCACTAATAGACAAGCATCTGCCCCTGCTTGCTTTGCACATTGCGTCAGTTCAATCGCTTCTCGCGTTGAGTTGGCACCGGTACCAGCAATAACCGGAATACGACCTGCAGCTTTTTCAACCACAAACTTCACGACTTCGCAGTGTTCTTTAAAACCTAAAGTAGCCGACTCGCCGGTTGTGCCAACCGCAACAATGGCATCGGTCTCAGATTTAATGTGGAACTCAATCAGTTCCTGCAGAGCGACAAAATCCACGGATTCATCTTCTAACATCGGGGTGACCAGTGCCACCATACTGCCTGTATACACAGTCAAAGTCTCCAATCCAGTAACGCAATTTCGAAAGACGTAATATTAACCGTTCACCCTTTACACTTCAACAAAATTTCCCTGCCAACTCAGCCTATCTGATTTGCCATGTACGCCCTTCGGGCAAAACGGACAAGCAACCCAAAAAAGGCAATCAAAAAATAGCGATAATTCAAGCCCTATAATTGATCCATCGCTATTGCCTGAGGCTTTTAAAATCGGCATACTGAATAAACCCTGATACGCGATTTAGCCCGTGTATCGATTACGTTCCCACTTTATGACACTGCTCTAAAGGACCCATAACGATGTTAGCAGAGGGCGCAACACTCCCAGATTTCACATTACACGCGACCAGCAACCAAACCCTATGTAACGCGGATTTTGTTGGCCGCTACAGCGTAATTTACGTTTACCCAAAAGACTCCACACCAGGCTGTACAACAGAAGGCTTAGACTTTTCTGCGTTAGCGGATGAGTTTAAACAGTTGAATGCTCAAATTTTTGGCTTATCACTCGACTCACTTCGTCGCCACGAAAATTTTAAAAACAAACAGAATTTTGCATTTGATTTAATCTCTGATCCACAGGCCGAACTCTGCCAAGCACTTGGCGTCTATCAACTCAAAAAGAATTTTGGCAAAGAGTATATGGGGTTAGTTCGCAGTACTTTTCTTGTAGACCCGCAAGGGACGATTATCCGAGTATGGAGCCCGGTAAAAATAAATGGACACGCACAAGAGGTGCTACAGACACTCAAAAATTTGTGTGCGTAAACCTAATATTTAGGTTATTTAATTTAGGTTGCTTAACGTGTGCGATTTTTACACAAGAAACCGCAGATTTGCCGTTCAAAAAAGGATACCACTATGACTAATGAACCACGTCGCTTGTTTATTCTGGATACCAACGTGCTAATGCACGATCCTATGGCACTATTCCATTTTGAAGAACACGATATTTTCCTACCCATGACCGTGTTGGAAGAGCTCGATGCCGGTAAAAAAGGGATGTCCGAAGTGTCACGCAACGTGCGTGAAACCAACCGGCTTATTGACCAAATCATCAGCGATGCCACTTTTGAAGACATTAAAATAGGGCTCAGTTTAGAACGCATCCATCCTAAAGGAGGCACCGATTTTCAACATCTCGGTAAACTTTACTTCGAGACTGAACCACTCATTGCACAACTCCCAACCCATTTGCCAAGCCACAAAGCCGACAACCATATTCTGCAAACAGGCCTTGCCTTAAAAGAACAGTATCCGCAACGCAATGTCACCTTAGTCACCAAAGACATTAATATGCGAATCAAATCCTCGGCAGTGGGATTGCATTCAGAGGACTACTACAACGACCGTGTATTGGAAGATGCTGACTTACTCTATAGTGGTTGGGAAATTTTGCCGGACAACTTCTTTGAAACGCACGGCAGCAGCATGAAATCATGGCTTGATAACGGCAGAACTTTTTATGAGCTCGATGTCGAGCACGATTGCAAATGGTACCCCAATCAAGCCCTGATTAGCGCTAATGATTCCGGCTTTTCAGCCATTGTTCGCGAGGTACAAGATGGCAAGGCTATTTTGGAATATATGCATGATTTTACCAATCCTAATTCTACCGTCTGGGGTATCAACGCGCGTAATGCCGAACAAAACATTGCCATGAATTATTTAATGGATCCTGATATTGATTTCGTTTCCCTGCTTGGGGTCGCTGGGACCGGTAAAACCCTGCTAACCTTGGCTGCCGCGCTGGAACAAACGCTCGACCAAAATATATATAACGAAATTATCATGACTCGTACAACCATTCCGGTCGGTGAAGACATCGGTTTTTTACCAGGAACGGAAGAAGAAAAAATGACTCCTTGGATGGGCGCACTGATGGACAACTTAGAAGTCCTTACCAAAGCCGATGGTCACACCGACTGGGAAAAAGAGACCACTCAACAACTGCTTAACAAACGCATAAAAATCAAATCCATGAACTTTATGCGCGGCCGGACTTTTTTGAAAAAATTCATTATCTTAGATGAGGCCCAAAACCTAACGCCAAAACAGATGAAAACGCTTGTAACACGTGCTGGCGAAGGCACCAAAGTCGTGTGCTTAGGGAACATCGGTCAAATTGACTCGCCTTACCTAACCGAAACCACTACCGGCCTAACGTACATTGTTGACCGCTTTAAAAGCTGGAATCACAGTGCTCACATCACCTTACAACAAGGAGAACGTTCTCGCTTGGCGGAATTTGCTTCCGACAATCTTTAACCTTATTTCCAGCAAGCGACCACCAGTTTCCAGACTCCAAAAACAAAAAAACCGAGCAAATGCTCGGTTTTTTATGCAAACAATTTAGCGATTAACGCCCCATTGTCTTCTGTTCTTCCTCGGTCGGGATACGGAAACCTAACTCTTGAGCACGCGCGCGGCAGTAATTGATAGCAAACTCAAGCAGTTCACCCACGGCACGATGACGGAATTTATGCTTCTGACGAACATGTGAGAACGGACGCAAAATCGGAGGATCCAGCGGAATCGCCTTAAGCGTTCCCAACTTCAGTTCTTTAACAATGGTTGTACGTGATACAACGGCAACCCCTACATCGGACTCAACCGCCATCTTCACAGACTCAGGACTACCCAACTCCATGACCACGCTCAAATCGCTGTAACTCAAACCTTGTTCACGAATATACGCATCAATTACCTGACGCGAACCGGAACCTTCTTCACGAGAGATGTACCCATATTTACGGAAATCTTCTACCGTTACTTTATCGCGTTTTGCTAGCGGATGATCCAATGGGCAAATCAACTGCATCTCATCGATACGACAAACATCCACTTCCAAATTTTTGTTCTGTACCGGCGCTTCAACCAAGCCAAGATCAATCATATTGTTCTCAACCATTGAAACAATCGCATCGGTGTTACCCACTTGCAGACGAATATTGACATCTTCATACTGCTTTTTAAACGCACCCAACAAGCTTGGCAACATATATTCGGCAATTGTCGTACTTGCACCAATCACTAAGGTTCCGGTTACTTCACCCGTCAATTCACGAACTTCAGAATTCATCTTTTCATAGAGTTCAAGAATTTGGTCGGCATAGTCATACACAACTTTACCAGCATCGGTTAAGGTGATTTTATTGTGGGTTCGGTCAAAAAGGCGGGTGTTAAAAAAATCTTCTAACTGCTTAACTTGGAAGGTAACCGCAGGTTGAGTCATATGGAGGGTCTCAGCAGCTTTGGTAAAACTCATTACCTTCGCGACGGTATGAAATACCTGAAGACGTCTATCAGCCATCTGCTCTATCCTTATTGTTATTAATTTTAAAAAAATTAGCGGTGAATATAGGCTTTTCGATAAAAAAAGTCAATCGTCTTCGATAAAACGATAAAGCCAGCTTTTAGGCTTATGAAGTTATTAAATCACAATCCACCGAGGGCGGTTGTAAATTCGAAATAACTTAGCGAGACACATTAAGTCAGCCCAATTAACTTAAGCGAGGCGTTGCAAAGAGCAAATTATGGGCTTCCACGAAATGCATAGCAAATCTATGGATGAAAGGGATTGCATCAAAGCGACCTTTGCAAGCCTCACGCGTAGGAACTCACCCCACGTCTCATCAGACGCTATCAGTCTGCAGCGATTACCTTAATTTGCGTTTAACAGACAGCAGTTCATGCTCAATGTCTTGAAGCGCACTAAGATGCGGCGAACTAAATGGCGATGGGCCAACGTGGGAGTATGGATTAGCACGCCCTTCATTACTAATAGAAGGCTGATCACTCGATTCTTTCAAAGTGGTAAATTCCTCCGGAACTGGATCGGCTTTTTGCTGCATATCCAACAAATACTCCTCCAACGCGCGGTAACGGTGCAACTCCTCTTTTAAGCGATCGATTTGCTGAGTCGAGTGCAACATAATGCTCTCGACATGCTTCTCATTCTGAAGACTTTGAGTAGCCAAGCGTTTTTCAGTTTGGCGCACATAATTCAGTATCTCGCGCTCCAATTTACGCTGATCCGAACCGATTAAAAACGCAGAGAAGTTCGCCGTAACCAACGAAAAGAACATCACTCCAAAAACAATAAGCACTGAACCAAAAATCCGCCCTTCTTGGGTAAGAGGCACCACATCACCGTAGCCAACGGTGGTAATCGTCACGAGTGCGTACCAAATACCATCAATAATCGGACGTTGTTCGATATAGGAGAAGATGCCACCCGAGCCGATGACCAAAAAAGCAAACCCAGAAAGAATCTGTCCAAAACGATTGCGTTTTAACAAAAGTAACACATCTTGAAAAAAGGTCGACACAAAGCGCAGAAACAGCACCAAACGTAAAGCCCTGAAGATTAACGCCCAGTCCCCTTGCCAGGATATCCACGGCGCCGCAACCAATACAATTAATACACTTAACCAGTTATGCAGCAAATAGCGCGAACGATCTTGTACAAGGATTAAATTAACAACCAGTTCCGCGACAAAAACCCCCCACAAAACCCTGTCCAACCAAGCGTATTCTATTGGAAAATGGGTATAGGAAAGTACCAGCTGCAAAAAAACCAGAAGGACCGCAATCGCCACCAAATATTCAAAAGTGCGTCCAACACTGCGCGCGCGCGGACTCTCTTTTCGATGAACGCCAGCAACACCTAATAGAGCTTTTAAATTCATGCTGTAATTCCGGTTACGCCCTTAAAGGCGGAAATAAATCCGATATAAATGATTCTTTAATAAAAAATTAAGAGCCCATTTAAGAACAGTACACATTAACAATCTGTGAATTGATTCACAAAGACAATCGATTAAATGGCATACAACTGCGCCAAACTGGGCAAAGCCTCACGACCATTCAACGCTTGTTCCATCAGCCAGTTCTTGCCAGGTTTAAAGTGATTAACGATAGGCAACACCCCTTGGCGAACACCATTTTTAAGCGCATTGTCTTGATAAAACCAAGCAAACCACTCCATCGAGCGCTGCACCAACGCATTATCTCCGCGGCGCCAACGCTCATATTTTCGCAAGCAAGCCAATGTTGAAAAATCCCGATTCGCTTGTTTCGCAGCACTTAAAACATCGACAAGTGCAGCCGCATCCAACAACCCAAGATTCACTCCTTGTCCAGCTTGCGGATGAATCGTGTGTGCCGCATCGCCGATTAAAGCCAAACCGTGTTTTACATAATGATTACTATGCTGGCGAATCAAAGGAAACGCGCCGCGCTGACCGACCTCAACAACCTGACCCAATCGATAATCAGAGGCTTTACCAAGCGCTTGAGCAAATTCTGCATCACTCAACGATAACGCCCATTGCTGCTTTTCAATGGGTAAGTACCAAGCAATAGAGCTGTAATTATTCCCCATAGACAGATACGCAAAAGGGCCGTTTTCGGTATAACGCTGCCAACACGTGTCCTGATGCGGCAATTCCGTCTTAACAATACCAACTACTGCACACTGATCATAATCTTGCCGATTTAAGCCTATATTCGCAAGCTGACGAATCTGCGAACGTCCACCATCGGCGGCAATCACCAACCGGGCTTGCAATGTTTTATCGTTATCTAAACTGAGCTTAGCAATCGCATCATCAGCATTTGGCAATTGTAAATCGATGATCTTACTGCCCAGTGATACAGCCAAATTCGGCTCTCGAGCAAAGCCCTGCCAAAGCGCACTCTGAATCAAATCATTTTCAATGATATAGCCCAAATTCGCTTCGCCAATTTCAGCTGCATTGAAAGTGACCTCCGCTGAACTAAAGGCATCCCAAACGTGCATTGATCGAAACGGATGGTGGCGATTTTGAACAATAAATGACCAAACGTTCAAGTTTCGCAAAATATTTTCTGAGGCCCGGGTCAAGGCACTAACACGAATCCCGACAGGCGTTTGTCGATTCCAATCCATATTGGGCGCTTGCTGCTCTAAAACCAAAACCGAAAAACCGTTTTTAGCTAAACCTAAAGCCGCTGCAGCACCAACCATGCCGCCACCAACCACCACCACATCCCATACTTGTTGATAAATGTCTGCTTGCGTAGCCATTCAATGTCACCCTTATCCTTTGCCCATTGCAAAACGCGAAAAACGTTTTTTTACTGCCGGCAGTGCTTGCAATGCCATTAAACCAAGGCCGCGCAAATGCCCGACTAAAGGAGATGAATGCTGAAAAACACTGATCAAACTGTCGGTCATACCCAGCACGTTCTGATGGTCTGGTTGACGTAACGCCGCATAATTTTGTAAAAACTTCTGGGACGATAACTGCTCTACCGACTGAGTCGGCGGCAGATTTAACTGCTCGATTTGGTTGAGTAAAACCGCAATATCGCGAATCCCCAGATTCAGGCCTTGAGCGGCTACCGGATGCTGTGTATGCGCGGCATTTCCTAGTAACAGTGCGTGCCCTTGCGTAAAATTATCGACATACGCCTCTTTTAACGGATAAGCCAAACGCGGACTAATACCAACAAAACCACCTAAACGCTCACCCATTTTGTCAGCGAATTTCTGCAAATAAGCTTGATCATCGAGCGCCATCACCTCTGCCAGCTGCGTTTGTGGAATCACCATCACCGCCTTATGCTGATGACCGTTCATCGGCAATAAAGCCACAGGACCATCCAAGGTAAACCGTTCATAAGACCAACCCTGCGGGTGTTGCTCTGTTTCGATTTGCGCTAAAACCGCATAGGCATCATACGATTTTTCTTGCAAAGCCAATCCAAGCGTCTGACGAACCATCGACTGAGTCCCATCAGCGCCGATAATTAAACGCGCGTAAAATTCTTGTAAAGCACCATCAAGAAGAACTTGGGCGCAAATCGGCAACGGCTGATTAGCATCATCACTAAACCCCTCTAATACAGCCGGTGCAAAAACTTCCACGGCACTCTGCGCTTGAACTGCCTGCCATAAAACACGCCCCAAATCTCGTCCTTGCACACTAAAACCTAACGCATTCACCCCCATTTCACGCGCATGAAGAGTGGTAATGCCTAAATACCCTTTTTGCGAAACGTGCACGTGTTCAATTGCAGTGGCAAAGGGTTTTAGCGCTTGCCAAACGCCCAGTTTATGCAAAACTTCAATTGAGCCAAACGATAAGGCCAGTACTCGACCATCAAACGCATTATTGGTTGAATGGCTTGCGGTTTCATCCTGCAAGGGCTGCGCTTCCAGTAATCGAACCTGCATACCTTGCTGGCCTAAACCCAATGCCAATAAAAGACCGATCGGCCCACCACCAACAATAAGCACATCTGAACTATTCTGCATACTTTACTAACCTCATTTGTGCGAATGTTCAACAAACCACTGTTCAATCTCTGCCACAGTACGCGGCAAACCGGCAGTTAACACTTCACACCCTTTTTCGGTAACCAATACATCGTCTTCGATTCGAATCCCAATATTGTGCCATTTTGCAGACACATTCTGATGCCGATCCGAAACATACAAACCAGGTTCAACGGTAAGCACCATACCAACTTCCAGCGGACGCCATTCCCCATCGATTTTATACTTACCAACATCATGCACATCCATTCCCAACCAGTGGCCAGTGCCGTGCATAAAAAATTCGGTATAAGCCTTGTCCGCGACAAGCGTCGTCAAGTCGCCTTTTAGCAACCCCAGATCCAACAACCCAGCGGTCAAAATCCGCAAGGTAGTCTGATGCAAATCGCCATAAAGCACACCAGGTTTAATCATTTGGATAACCGCTTGTTGCGCTTTTAATACCAAGCTGTAAAGCGCCGCTTGTTCAGTACTGAACTTACCTGACGGCGGAAAAGTATGCGTAATATCCCCCGCATAGCCGTGATACTCTGCACCAGCATCAACCAGTAGCAAAGCATTGCTTTGTAGAGGCGCATTGTTTTCTGTGTAATGCAAAATACAGGCGTTTTCACCACTGGCGCAGATTGAATTGAAAGCCACTCTTTGCGCACCATGCTGATAAAAAGCATTTTCCAGCGCGATTTGCACCGTGCGCTCACTGTTGGCACTTGCTGCCACAGCCATCGCCGCCAAATGCCCTTGCACCGAAATCTGCGCCGCTTTACGCATTAACTCAATTTCGCGATGATTTTTAATTAAACGCTGTTCGTGCAATAGAACATCAAGATCGAACAAAGTGGTCGGGCTATCCACGCCTTTGCGCACTTGCTTTTTAAGTTGTTCAATCAAAGGCGCAATGATCTCCGCCCATTCGGAAAAATCACTAAAGCTGACGAGCAACTGCTCACTGCCGATTAACAACTCCGGCAACCATTCATCTAATTCTTCGATGGAATAGGCCTGATCGACCTGTAACGTGGCGGGGGCGGATTCCACGCCTAAACGCCGCCCTTGCCAGATTTCTTGCTCTAAATTTTTTGGGCGCAAAAAAATAGTCGTTCGTTCCTCGCCATCAATTTTACTCATCAATAGTAAGGCATCTGGCTCACTGAATCCTGTTAGATAGAAAAAGTCGCTATGCGCCCTAAAAGGAAACTCAACATCGCGATTACGTATTAACTCTTCGCCGGACTTAACCAATACAGCGCTGTTATCTTTTAAGCGGCTAAATAAAGTCTGGCGATTTAAGACAGGTGCGTGCATTTATTCTCCAAAGCAGCAAAAGCAATATTAATGAAGTTGGTATTCACTATCCGGAACACTCATAATCGGCGCGGCATCTACGGGGTTCAATTCTTCATTTAGAGTCAGAATTCCCACTTTGACAAACTCAGATAACTCCATTAAATCTTGTTCAATCTGCTCAACATCGGCCTCTTTTTCCAATTCACCTAAAGCACTAACATCAATTCGGGCAATTTCGCTTAAATCATTAATCAGCTCGCGTACCGATTCATTTAATGTTTTTTCCATTTCATTCAATCCACCACCCAGACCTACGCCATAAATCAATCCCTCGCATAACTGCCCTAACATGGCAGCGCGCATTACCAAGGAATCCCCGTCATCTGGCAGGCATAAAGCCAATTCAAACCCGGAACCATTTAACCCCTTATTGGTCTCAAGAAACATCTCATGCAGTGCAATCAAGAACGACTCTTTAACTGACTTAACTTGCGCTTCTTCTAATATTCTACGAATCCATACCGATTCTTGAATATCACTATCAACACACAATAAGCCGATAAGCATGCCCTGTAAAAAGGACGGCGACTCTAATTCCGGATAAGGCGTTACCGCTTCGTTTAGGCGCTGAAAATCCATCATTTTCTTCTCTTGTTAAAGCTGTTTAATTGGGGAATAATACCATATCTAATATTATCTAACACTTGGCAAAGCGCCAACTTCAACCCTTTTGCGTACCAACAAAAACAAGACATAACGCAATTGAAAAAATTTTGCTGAAACCAACCAAAAACTTCAGCCGCTTTAGGAGCTACACCATGATCGAAATCAATATGATGGGGCATCGTTTTAAATTCCAATGTGAAGATGACGAACGAACTCGCCTTGTAGAAGCCGCCAACATGGTTGAAACACAAATGCTGAAGTTACCCAAAGAGAGTCGTAACGAACGAAATTTATTGATGGTTAGCATTAATATCGCTTATGAATTGCTTCAACTTAAAGATGAGGCTTATCACAACGCGTCAGATATGAAAGCCAAAATTGATGCTATTCATGCGATTTTAACCAACGCGATTGAGCAACAAACACAACAATCGTCAACCGAAACCTCCGTTAATTAAACCAAAGCCACTTTCTCAAAAATTATAAAGGCAGAGCAAAGGCTTATGCCTTTCTAGTGAGAGACCGCCCAAAAGTCCGCGCATTTAACTGTATCCGCCGCGCCATAACACTAAATATCCTTTAAGTTTTTTGGTAACACTCAATAATTTTGCTTTTCTACTCGAGTTATCAATTTTCTCAATCAACAGTTTTGTTATAATGCCAGCAAGGCATATGGTCACGGGTTTAAACCCCGTTCCGATACTTACTAAATTGGGGCCAGACACCTTAAGTGGTGTGCATCTCGTTAGCGTCAGCTAACCCGGGAAGCCTAAACTTTTTGTGGGAGGCTGCCACCTTGAACTTAACGGTTCAGGGATTTTAGCTCGTGCTATATGCTTTATTTCTTACCCATGTCTTGGCAAATATCGCTACACTAGTGATTAAGATTAATAACGTCTCTCTGCTATTTATGCCTTCAACGCCGACTACATTCAGCAAAGACCTACGCCAACAATTACGCCATCAACGTCGTCAATTAACCTCAGCCACACAACAGCAGCACGCACAACAAGCCCTAAAAAATGCACAACAACTGCTTGCCTCGAACGCCTTTAATCATCCACAAAACATCGCTCTCTTTATCTCTCAAGACGGTGAATTAAGCAGTCAGAATTTGATTCAATATTTATGGCAAAACACTTCTCATCGTGTCTACTTACCGGTTTTACAGCAGCACAGCGAACAACCAATGACATTTGCGCTCTATCGACCTGACAGCCAACTCAAAAACAATCGCTTTCACATTCCAGAACCATTCAATACAAGCACTATAAGCGCAAGCCAACTCGACTGGGTTTTCACCCCTTTAGTGGCGTATGACGATTCCGGCAATCGAATGGGCATGGGTGGCGGCTTTTATGACCGAACCTTTGCGTTTAAGCAGCACCAACACAAAAATACCAAGCCGCATTTAATTGGCTGGGCACACAGCTTGCAAAAAATCACCACACTGCCAACGCAACCGTGGGACATTCCACTTTGTGGTGTTATTAACGAAATACAACTCGAATGGTTCTACGGCCGTGAACCATTGAACGATTGACATTAACTGATTTGATCAATACGCGCTAACAAATCCGGCGTAACAGGAATACGTAAGCGCTTGCCCAACTGCAAACGATTACTGTTTTGAATTTGATTATGATATTTAATTTTTGCGATCGAAACATTAAACTTTTTGGCTATCATGGTTAGGTTATCGCCTTTACGCACCTCATAACGTACAAACAACGTGTTGGTTCCTTGTATCGGAACTTGGCGATAATTTTTCACATAACGACTTAATCCTGCCACTATCGCATTCGCCATTTGTTTTTGAAACAGCGGGTTCATCAAATTGCGAGCCTCGTTCGGATTGGAGATAAACGCTGTTTCAATCAGCATTGAAGGAATATCAATCGCTTTAAGCACAGCAAATTGGGCCGATTGTACTTGCGGACGATGCATGGTAACGCGCTTACCCATCTCCTCTAACACCGAATTGGCTAATTTCTGACTGTGCTCAATATTAAAACGCCGCGATAAATCACTTAATGCATAAGCAACATCATCATCCAAACCTTTTAAACTCACATCTTGTAGATACGCATTTTCACTCTTTGCCAAGAGCTTTGCCATATGTGAACTCGCCCCTTGACGAGACAAAACATACACCGACCCGCCTTGCACAGTAGGATCATCAAAAGCATCTGCATGAATCGAGATAAATACATCCGCCCCTTTTTGTTTGGCAATTTTTTGGCGCTCACCCAATGGAATAAAAACATCGCGATCACGAATTAAAACCGCACGCATATTCGGCTGAGCGTCAATTAAACGTTTCAGCTCTTTAGCCATCTGTAATGTTGCTTCTTTTTCCATTAAACGGGTTTGTCGGTTAATCGCTCCAGGGTCTTTACCTCCGTGACCAGCATCCAAAGCGACCACCAGTTTTTGATTAGTATCGACTTGCTGTCGAACAATCTGCTCAACACTGGCTTTTATATCCTGATTGGCGGATATTAACGATACATCTTCAGACGTTTTTTCACTGACTACTGGCTCAGATTGAACTAAAGGCGCAACCGGTTTCTCAGCCGATGTTTCCAATGCATTTTCTGGCTGAGCCGCCTGCTGGGTGGCACTCAGTAAAATGTCGATTGACTGCTCAATACTACCTTGTGGCGAATCATCAGGCTTGGCAATCATCTCAGGCGATGGCTCAGTCTTATTGACCAGTGACACAGATGATTCATTTGAGACACCTTGCTTCGCTTGAACCGACTCTGAGCTTGGCTCTGCCGCAGCTGTTTGCACATTTTTTTGCACAATCGGATTTGGCTGTTCAACATGCGTACTTTTCTTCGGAGCGTTGGCTATCACAAACGTTTTTTCAATGGGTTGAGTCTCAACCTCTTTTAAATCAATCACCAAGCGATTAAAGCCCTTAGCATTTTCCGCCAAATGAAAGCTGCTAACATCCAGTGTTTTATGCAATTGCAGCGTGACTTGCGTCTGCTTCCCCTGCTCAGCAACTAACATTTTATACAACCGAGCATCGCTAAATACCTTATCGGTAAAACTGATATTGTTCGCAACGTTATTAAAAACCACCACCACACGGGATGGATTATTCAACATCCGCACTTGAAACTTAGTTTTAGCTTTTAAGTCAAACACGATACGGGTTTTTTGCGCATCCTGTCCAACCCGAACCTGCTGAATAGAGCCCGTTGCAAAGGCTAATGCGCTGTTGAGCAATAACCCCCAAGACAAACCGACCAGGAAGAATAACTTAATCACGTCGCGGTAAAAAGACGCAGGCAAACTCGCTCCCTGTAAAAACAGGCGATGCTGATTCGATTTTACTGTCTGTTTTGCTTTAATTGGCAACACATCAAACCTCCATCTTGATACCTATATAAAACCGTCATGCCATAGCGATGACCATAAATTTCAAGGCAAGCCCAAAATAAGCGCCTTGCAATCCCGCACTGAAGCCAATGAACGCTGGCTGGGGCATCTAATTTTCAAGCAATCTCAATGCCAAAAACCTGACTTAAGGAAAGCGAAAACCTTGAAAAGCCATTTGAGCAGCTAAGCTAGACAATTGAACTGTCGCGTGTCGGCCCTTCTCTAAATACGCTAATTCAATCACCATGTCCGCTGCGGGTAGCACAGGATAACCATTTTGCGGCCACTCAACTAAGGCAATAAACCGCCCTTGCAACAGATCGCGAATGGCCAAATATTCCAACTCCTCCGGATCACACAAGCGATACAAATCAAAATGGTGAATGACTAACGGTCTCTGCGAAACATCCACTGGATAAGACTCTACCAAGGTATAGGTCGGGCTTTTCACCTTTTGATCCGGCAAAAAATGCTGAATAAAAGCGCGCGATAAATACGATTTTCCAGCGCCTAAATTTCCCTTTAAATAGATAACCAAACCGCTCTGTAGCCGATTTTCACTTAGGGCTTTTTCCAGCTGCGTTGCCAGGCCCTGCGCCAAAGATTGACTGGCCGACTCATCTGCCAAGAAAAACTGCAATGAATTTTCCAAAAATATTCTCCGTTAAGCGGAAGCTGCTTATGCTCATTCCGCTCTGCTAAAATAACGATTTTAGTAACAATCGCTGGGATTATTTCATGTCGGATTTAGACGAAACACAACTCGCAAATCTAGCCAGCCAGATTAAAGACTGGGGGCAGACGCTGGGGTTTTCCGACGTTGGCATCAGCGACTGTGACCTAAGCCAGTACGAACCCGATTTCTTTGACTGGCTCGAGCAAGGCAGACATGGCACATTAGACTATATGCAGCGCCATGGAACCTTGCGGACTCGCCCAGCAGAACTCGTGCCCGGTACAGTGCGCATTATCTCCGTGCGCATAAACTATTTTGACGCTAACGCCTACAACGCCCTACAGCAGCTACATCAACCCGAGAAAGCTTATATATCGCGTTATGCACTCGGCAAAGACTACCATAAAGTATTACGCAAACGACTGCAAAAACTAGCGAAAAAAATTGCCGAATATGCGCCGCAACTGCAATTTCGAGCCTTTACCGACAGCGCCCCTGTCTTGGAGCAAGCCATTGCAGCTAAAGCCGGACTTGGATTTATCGGCAAAAACAGTTTAATTATTCACCCACGCGCCGGTTCTTGGTTTTTTCTTGGCGAGCTATACATCAATCTTCCTCTACCGGTTGACACCACGCCCTTGCCTTCAGGATGCGGTCCTTGCACCGCATGTTTAGATGAGTGCCCAACCCAAGCAATTTTGCCAAACAACCAAATCGATGCACGCCGTTGCATCTCCTATCTGACGATCGAATACGATGGCGTGATAGAAGAGGCGCTGCGTCCATTAATCGGCAACCGCATTTATGGCTGTGATGACTGTCAACTGGTCTGCCCGTGGAATCGCTTTGCCGCTTATAGCCAGGAGGGAGATTTTACCCATCGTCATCTTCTTGACAAAATTTCACTACTGGAATTGTTCAACTGGGATGAACATACTTTTTTAAACAACTTTGAAGGCTCACCAATCCGACGCATCGGTTACGCCAAGTGGACACGTAATTTAGCGATTGCGTTAGGGAACCTTAACCAAAAAACCACCCCCAAAAGCACTTTGACACAAGCACTGAATGCCGTTAATACCAAAATCAACACACTCGGCGCTATGGTTGATGCGCATTTGAATTGGGCGCAACAGCGACTTAACGAACAACTTCAAACAACCGATGCACAAAGTGCTTTAACAAACATTGGCATTGAAGTACTTGCTCCACAAGACATTCAACCCTTTAAAGTCCGAAAATACCACTATCCGAAAAATCGCGGTAAATAAGGGCTTATAACATATCAAAAATCGATCCTTGCGTCGGCGTAAACAGCTTGGCATATAAACGCGATGCGTAAGTATTCGTCATCCCCGCGATGTAATCAGAAATAACTCGTTGCTGCTGCTGCTCACTCTCTTGCACCAGATATTTCGCATAATTTTTAGAAGGCAAAAGCGCACTTGGATTTGCTCTCAGTGACTTAAACAACTCCAAAACAATCAACTGCCCTTTGTATTCCATCTGCTTAACTTCGGCAATTGTGATGACATTTTCAAAGACAAACTTTTTCAGCAATTCCAATACCGCCATCGCCCCCTCTTCCAATTTCGCTTGATAAGCTAAAAGCGGGTGAGAAAATTGCGGATTCACATCCATATAAATCGCTTCAACCATAATGCCGACCATCTGGCTGACCGCGTGTTTTCGCGCCTTAGAAGAATCACTAAATAGGCGTTCAGTCATTTTATCGTCCCACAACGGATATTTAGCAAACACATCACTTTCCATTACTTGTGCCTGCCAACGCTCGCGACGCACCATTTTCATGGTCACGGCATCTTCCAAATCATGAATACCGTAAGCAATATCATCTGCCAGTTCCATAATCGTTGTATCTAAGGCTTTATATTGCGTGCGATTGTGGCCACCAATACTTGGTGCAACTTGGGTAAAGCGCGTTCTATCAGCCAGATTAAAGGGCTCTAAGGCCCACTCAAGCATGTAGTTTTCTTCGGCATATAAGCTTTTCGGGGGCGTCCAACTCGCAAAATCCAACACTCTAAAATCTTGCGCATCCGGGCGCATCAGCTTCTGTTGATAATCCTCGCTTTGCGACAGAACATCTTGATAAATTGCCGGATACTTCATTACGCCCAGTGTCGTTCGGCGCGACAAATCCAATCCATTGTCATGCGTATACTCGCCAAGCTTGGCTAAAATCCGTAACGTTTGTGCATTCCCCTCAAAGCCACCGAAATCGCGCATCATGTAATTAAGCGCGACTTCGCCACCATGTCCGTAAGGTGGGTGACCCAAGTCATGCGCCAAACAGATCGCCTCAATTAAATACATCGACGGCAACCAACGCACATAGTCCTGTTCAACCCCCAAGGCATCGGTGCCAACCGTGATCAACTGCTCCACCAACCCAGAGCCAATTTGCGCCACTTCCAT
Organism: Thiosulfatimonas sediminis; assembly: GCF_011398355.1. Classification (GTDB taxonomy): domain Bacteria; phylum Pseudomonadota; class Gammaproteobacteria; order Thiomicrospirales; family Thiomicrospiraceae; genus Thiomicrorhabdus; species Thiomicrorhabdus sediminis_A. Next base: position 1,156,925 of record NZ_AP021889.1, on the reverse strand, counting down.
TGAATGAGTTAAGCGAGTCCGAAAAAAATCCGACTCATTCAAACCAAAAATCTGTGTTTTGGCCTGCAAACGACGAAAAGAAGCCGAGTGAATGACTCGTGCCCGATCGCGTTGATAGACAATACGGGCTGCCCTTGGTGTTTTATCGGACAAGAAATCGGTATAGCGTTGCGTCCATTCCATTTGGTCTAACATAGTGTTTTCCTTATCAGCCGCTTGGCGGTTGCGTGCTGTCGCACAAATACTACCCGAAAAGAATCTTGTTTAAAATCAAACATATTAAAACCGTTTCTCAAATTATTTCCAAGCATTAGCGGGAATTTTATGGCAATTTTAAGCGCCTTTAAATCCGCGTTTTATTATGCAACGCATTTTTTACCGATTCATCCAGTGCTGTTTTATACTATGGAATCACTTGATTTGTAATCTATCAAATTCTTGATTCGCCCTTAAACACCTTGGAGTTGGAAATCATGCCAATGCTAAAACTGTTGCTCAAAATAGCGCTTGGAGCCATCCTCACGCTGGTTATCGCCATAGGCGCACTCTTTGCCTTTGTTGACCCAAACGATTATCGCCAAGACATTACCGACATCGTTCAAAAACAAACTGGACGCGACTTACAAATCGGAAATATGAGTCTTTCGATCTGGCCACGGATTGCGATTAACCTAGAACAAGCCAGCCTATCAAATGCACCAGGATTTAGTACGGACAAAATGCTGCAAGCTAATGTCATCCGCGTTGGTGCTGCAATTTTGCCACTACTCCAACAACGTCTGGAAATTGACCAATTAACCTTAGATGGCGTGCAAATCAGTCTACAAAAAGATGCCGAAGGGAAAACCAATTGGGACGATTTAGTCGGCACAGAGAAAGCCGAAGAAACAGAACAAAAGGCAACAACGTCCGAGAACCCTCTTAACAAACTGGCCGCACTCAGTTTTGGTGGACTGAACATCCAAAACGCACAAGTACATTGGCAAGATGCCAGTAGCGGTCAAGACATTAAATTAAGTGAGCTCAGCGTGACCACTGGAACCGTTGCTTTTGGAGCGTTTTTTCCGATTAACCTACAAGCGATCACGCAATTAAATACACCGCAATTAACCACCAAAATCGCCTTAGAAATCGACGCTAAAATCGACAAAAGCGGCGCCTATACATTGCGAAATCTCGTCATCAACAATCAAACCGACAGCAGTGCACTTCCAGTAAGCAAAGTGATCGCAAAACTATCGGTTCCAACCATTGATTTGAATTTAACCGCCAACCAAATTGCTTTACCTGAATTAACCCTAGACTTAGAAAACAGTGGCGCAAAAACCCTTCCATTAGCCACCATCAACAATCAAATCAAATTACAGAATCTGTCTTTCGACCTAGCCCAGATGCAATTGCAAATAAGCCAGATTGAACTGGCGACACAAGCGCAAGGACAAGCTGATTTTGCGATTGCGGACTTGAACAACACACTGCAACTCAGTAATTTTTCATTTGCAGTACCAACTCAACATCTTCAAACCCAAATGACTTCAAACACCAGTGCCAAAGGACCTGCACTGCCTGCCGGCCTGCAAAATTCCAAATTGAATGCACAACTTGATGTTGATTTAAGTAAACAAACGCTTAACGTGCAAAATCTTGATTTATCTGCCTTAAACATGCAAATAAAAGGAAGTGTCAAAGGCTCACAGATTATCGACGCGCCGCAAATACACACCGAACTCGCTTTAGCGCAATTCGACTTAAAACAACTACTCGGTACGCTTGGCATCGACTTGCCACCGATGACAGATGCCAATCGCTTCCAAAAAGTTGCTGCCGATTTAGCGCTGGATTTCAATGGCAAAAACGAATCACTGGCGGTCACCTTAAAACAGTTCACTTTGGATGAGAGCATTTTAAAAGGAAGCGCTTCGGTAGCGAATTTTGCCAAACCGACAATTCGCTATGATTTAGCTTTGGATAAAATGAATGCCAATCTCTATCTACCACCCAAAAGCGAGCCTGCGGCTGAAGAGCCAAAATCCGATGAAGAATTAGTGATTGAATTGCCAAACGAGCTGATTCGTTCCCTAAACATCAACGGCACGCTTAAAGTCGGCGACTTGATCATCGATAAACTAAATCCGAAGAATATTCTAATCACACTGCAAGCGAACAACGGTGTCGTGAAGGTCGAGCCTTTAAAAGCGGATCTTTTCAAAACCACAATTAACGCCCAAGCCGGTTTAGATGTCACTGGCGACACGCCGAAATACAGCGTGCAGACCCAAGCACCTAAAGTTCCGGTTGGCGATGTATTACTGGCTTTCACTGGCGATGATAAACTCAGCGGCCTTGGTAGCGTCAATCTAGATATCACCACCAGCGGAAAAACCATCAAACAATTTATGGCCAACCTAAACGGCCGTACCGAGATGGATTTGACCGATGGCGCAGTCAAAGGGTTTAACCTCGCACAAGCCATTCGGGATGCCCAAGCAAAACTAAAAGGCGAGGCAATTCCCAAAGATGCAGCCCCGAAACAGACCGATTTCAGTTCACTGATTGCCAAAGCCAATATCGTTAATGGCTTGGTCACCACTGAAAAACTGCAAGCGCTCGCGCCCTATATGCGCATTGAAGGTGAAGGCACGATTACCTTGCCAAAAGAGTCATTGAATTATTTAGTCAATGCTAAAATCGTGAACACTGAAAAAGGTCAAGGTGGAAAATCCTTAGACGATTTATCCGGCTTAACAGTACCGGTGCGCTTAAAAGGCAGTTGGCTCGACCCAGACATTTCACTGGATTTAAAATCACTTTTTGAAGCCAAAGCAAAAGCCGAGCTAGACAAGAAAAAAGCGGAGTTAAAAGCAAAGGCGGAAGAAAAAGTTGAAGCCAAAAAACAGGAAGTCATTGAAAATGCAAAAGAAAAAGTACAAGACAAACTCAAAGACGCCCTAAAAGGCTTTGGCTTCTAACGCTAGGTTAGCATTGCGCCAATAAAAAAGCCGCCGCTAAACATTTTTAGCGGCGGCTTTTTATTTTATTTATTTTAATTACGCTGAGTACCGTCTTGAAAAGCGACAAACCGTAAAGGAGAGATCGAATAAACTATTCGCTCCTTCTACTAGGGATTTAACGGCTGTAAAAACAGCTTGTAACCGGTGTTATGGGTTTCGTTCTCATAAGGGTAACCCAAGCATTTTAGATAAACTTCAAAATCGCGCTGCTGATGATCCGGCACTTGTACCCCAACCAAAACTCGTCCGTAAGCGGCACCATGATTGCGATAATGGAACAGACTAATATTCCACTCCTCGCTCATCTGCGTTAAGAAATTTAATAAAGCGCCTGGGCGTTCGGGAAATTCAAAACGATATAAGAGCTCGTTTTGCAAGCCGCTTGCATGACCACCTACCATATGACGCAAATGCAGCTTTGCCATTTCGTTATCGGTCATATCTTGCACAGCATAAGCATTTTGCTTTAAGGTCTGAATAATCACATCGCGTTCTGGCAATCCGCCTTCCGTCCGAACCCCTACAAACACCACCGCTTGCTTGGCATCAGAATAACGATAGTTAAATTCCGTAATCGAACGACGCCCGCCAAGAATCTCACAAAATTGCTTAAAACTGCCGGGCCGTTCATCAATCGTCACCGCAAAAATCGCTTCTCGCTTTTCACCCAACTCGGTACGTTCAGAAATATGCCGCAAGCGGTCAAAATTCATATTGGCGCCCGAAACGATACAACACAACGATTTGCCACTAAACTGATATTTTTCAACATAGCGTTTCATACCCGCCACCGCTAGGGCTCCAGCGGGTTCCGCAATCGCGCGCGTGTCACCAAAAATGTCTTTTACCGCAGCACAAATTTCATCGGTAGTCACCGTAACCATTTCATCGACACACGTTTTAGCAATTTCAAACGGCAACGCTCCCGCTTGAGCGACAGCAACGCCATCGGCAAACAAGCCGACCTGCCCTAAAACCACTCGTTCCTGCGCTTTCAAAGCTTCAGTCATACAGGCAGCATCCTCTGGCTCAACCCCGACAACTCGGGTTTGCGGCCAAACCTGCTTGATCACCGCAGCGATACCAGCAATCAATCCGCCACCGCCAACAGGAACAAACACCACGTCTAAAGGTTTGGGATGCTGTCGCAAAATTTCCAAGGCTAATGTCCCCTGCCCAGCAATCACATCAATATCATCGTAAGGATGAATAAAGGTTAAGCCGCGCTCTTGCATCAACTCCTTGGCGTAGGCTGAGGCTTCATCAAACGAATCGCCATGCAAAACCACTTTACCACCAAGCCGCTCTACCGCTTTGTACTTAATAGGTGGCGTGGTGTTTGGCATAACAATGGTCGCAAACACCCCTAACTTAGCGGCGGCTAGCGCAACGCCTTGTGCATGATTACCGGCAGAGGCGGCAATCACCCCTTTGGCTTTTTGCTGTTCACTCAACTGCATCATGCGGTTGTAGGCGCCACGTAACTTGAAAGAAAATACTGGCTGCAGGTCTTCGCGTTTTAACCATACGTGATTGTGAAAACGTTTACTCAACAGAGCCGCTAAATCCAATGGAGTCTCTTGGGCTACATCATAAACCGGTGCCGTCAGCACGCGTCGTAATATCTGTTCAGGCATCAAAATCCAACTAAATTAATGCATCACCCGGCCAGTAAAGCCAAAAAACTTTACCAAAGCATACAAAACGCCCGCCAAAATGAGTCACATGAGTTCACGAATACTTTAGCGCGTAGTATAGCATTCATGCTTTACCCTGAATAATTATCAACCAGGCCACGCTTTAAGGAGAAACAGAAACAGAATCAGTTCCAATTGATTTCTGCGCGGGATTGCAATGAGCAAAATGGGCTTAACCGTATTGGCCCATTGAGCGGCAATCTGTTCAACTTAAATGAGCTGTTGCGCATCGCTCCGGTAAAGGCAAAAGTCACTTTGTATAAAGACTTTGATTGCCAAAAACGCTTAATATAATGCCCACTTAACCTACTAACGAACTTCTTAGTTTGTTTCAAACTAAAACACAATTAACTTTGAAAGCGATTATGAATAATAAATTTACATTTGGCATTATTTTCATTGGGGCGCTTATCGGTTTAGTGATGGTGTTTGCGCCACTACAAACCACGCATCTAGGCAACGCACAACTGATTACCGCAGAGAAACCTAAAGGCGGCGACTTTACCTTAACCGCAGTGGATGGCGAACACAGCCTATCGGACTACAAAGGCAAGCTGGTGTTGCTGTATTTTGGTTACACTTTTTGCCCAGACATCTGCCCAACCAATCTTGGTAATTTGTCAGTCGCCTATCGTAATCTCAGTGCCGAACAGAAAGATAAACTACAAATTTTATTTGTCTCCGTTGACCCAGAACGCGATACTCCACAACGTCTAAAGCAATATGCAGACTATTTTGAAGCCAGTATTGTCGGACTCACCGGCACGCCGCAAACACTGATGGAAATTGCTCGCCGCTACGGCGTCGTCTATGCCCGCGTTGACGATCCAAATAACGGCACTAACTACGCAGTTGACCACAGCGCATTCACCTATGTTGTCGACCAAAATGGCTTACTACAACAGCAACTGCCGCACGCCACAACACCGGAACAATTTATTAAAATCATTAATCAATATCTTCGCTGAACCCCATCAAAAAGGAACTTCTGATGAAAAAAACGCTTAGCACCCTGACCCTTGGACTGATCTGCTCATTAACCAGTCTGCACGCTTGGGCAGCACAAGCTGATCATATTAAGGTCGAAAACCCTTTTGCGCGTGAAGTCCCGCCGACAGCACCGGCTTCCGCCAGTTTTATGACGTTAACCAATGACTCGGCACAAGAAATTAAATTGGTGCAAGCCTATTCTGATGTTGCTAAAACCATCGAATTACACACCCATACCAATGATGACGGCGTAATGCGAATGCGTAAAATCGATGCAATCACCATTCCCGCGAACACAACCGTTGAACTCAAACCGGGTGGACTGCACATTATGCTCATCGGCCCATTCAACCCGATCAAAGTCGGCCAAACCGTAGAAGTCAATCTCGAATTTGTCGATGGTAGTCGCAAAATGGTCACGATGCCGGTTAAATCATTTATGGCAATGCAACCGATGCAAGGCGGCCACAAATGCGGTAATGGTAAATGCGGCAGCGGGATGGGACACTAAGGGCGCTGCATAAGATATCACTCGCCTTTAAAAATAAGACTTTACTGATATCTTAACCCTCTTTAAAATCAATTTCCTGCAAAATTCATTGATAAACTGCACTGAAAAATCCAGTTAATTTGCCGGCAAACCGTTTTGCCATATAAAAAGGAACAATATCATGCAAAAACATATTTTTTCCGCTGGGATAATGACCTCGGTACTCTTTAGTAGCTTGGCCTTTGCCATGCCACAAAATATGCCCAATCCAACCGCCGAGCAGATGCTAAATCGTGACAGCGAGCTTTCCAAAATAGGCACACTTGACCTGTGCGTTGCTTACAGTGAACTTGAAGATGAAACCCAAAAAAAGGCTTATGTTCAAGAGCTAGATATTCGCGGCCAACTCAGCACCAAAGACCATGAAAATATCCATAAAAAAATCGCGGTAAACTCGATGACCATGTGCGGTATGTACATGGCGCTAGGCAAACCCCTTGCGGAGCAGTCGCGTCAAATTCGTCCAATGACCTTTAAAACCGTGCACGTCTACACAGATCATTACTACGTCACTCAATCCGGTATGATTGTTGCCACCTACGAACGTAAAGAAGGCACCATGCCTCCTGCGCTCGTACCTGAAGCACCGGAAGTTGAACCACCGCCAACTTTACGCAAGTAATAAACTGCACTTTTGCAGTGAGCAGATAAAACTAGCCTTTAAGTATTTTCTGCAAAGTTGACTGTCGCCAAATGGGATATAAATTTCTTTGCAGTCCTATGTAAAGCGATTAGAATAGTGAGTTAACTTAAAAAAAACACAATAAAATCAGACCTTATTTTTAGACGAAGGATTCTCAAAGATGACACAAGATGAACTAAAGTTAGAAGTGGCTAAGGCCGCAATCGAATATGTTGTACCAGACACCATCATTGGTGTTGGCACAGGTTCTACCGCAAACTTCTTTATTGATGAATTAGCCAAGATTAAAGGCAAAATCAAAGGGGCGGTTGCGTCATCTGAAGCAACTGCAGAACGTCTCAAAGGTCACGGCATTCCTGTTTTCGATTTAAACAGTGTAGACGAAATGTCAGTGTATATCGATGGTGCGGATGAAGCCGATGCTGGCTTACACCTTGTCAAAGGCGGCGGTGGCGCACTGACACGCGAAAAAATCGTGCTCGCGGTAGCCGACAAATTCATCTGCATTGCTGATGACTCGAAAAAAGTTTCCGTTTTAGGTAAATTCCCGCTGCCAATCGAGGTCATCCCAATGGCGCGCAGCTACGTTGCACGTGAAATTGTTAAACGTTTTGGCGGAGAGCCGGTTTTACGTGACGGATTCATTACTGATAACGGTAACGTCATTTTAGATGTGCACGGTCTAAAAATTGTTGACCCAGTCGCCCTAGAAAACGAACTGAACAGCATTGTTGGCGTCGTCACCAACGGTCTATTTGCGGCTCGCAAAGCGGATGTATTCCTTTGCGGCACCAAAAACGGCGTTGAAACCCTAACAGCTGAATAATCCTCAGTTTGCAGCTCAAACACCTTAGGAGAAAATCATGCAAAACATTGGTGGTAAACTGTTTGGAGCAGTGGTCCTTCTACTGCTGGCAGCGCTTATTTATGCGACGGTGTTTTCCGATGGTTTGGGTTCGGCACCTCAAGTAAATGTCACCACCTCAAGTGGACAAGAAATCAGTTTGAACAAACCGATGAAACCGGTTTTAGTCAATTTCTGGGCCACTTCTTGTCCAGGGTGCATTGCTGAAATGCCGGATTTAGCGGAAATGAAACAAGAACTGGGCGATCGTTTTGAAATCGTAGCCGTGTCTATGGACTATGATCCTCAAGAGCAGGTTGAAAAGTTTATTGCCGCTAACCCTTATCCATTTACTTTTGTCATGGACAAAGACGGCAAAATTGCCAAGGCTTTCGGCGATGTCTTATTGACGCCGACCAGCTTCTTAATTGCGCCAAACGGCAAAATTGTGTATCAGCAAATTGGCGAAGTGCATTTCGCACAAGTCACCGAGCGAATCAAACAAATGAGTCCACAGTTTTAATTTTTTTAGAACTGCGCAAACCCAAAGCCACGACATCTCTACGTGGCTTTTTTATTTATCACAATAAACGCAAGACTTATGAACCACAGCAAAATTAACGGACTTTACGTCATCACCGACCCTTGGCTCTGTCCGAACGAGACAATTATAGACAAAGTCGCTGCAGCCATAGCCGGCGGCGCAAAAATTATTCAATACCGCGACAAAACACAAAGCATGGCGGTGCAAAAAAAAATCGCCAGTCAACTTTCACAAGTGTGCCATCAACAGGGTGCCCTATTCATTGTCAACGACTCGCTTGAACTCGCGCAATATAGCCAAGCGGACGGTATTCATTTAGGCAAAAACGACAGCAACCTCTCTAAAGCACGCGCTTGCCTAGGTAAAGAAGCGATTATTGGCATTTCCTGTTACGACTCCATCGAGCGCGCACTGGAAATGCAAAAACTTGGCGCAGACTATGTGGCTTTTGGCCGTTTTTTTGCCTCACAAACCAAACCCGATGCTCCGCAGGCCAGCTTAAGAACCTTACAAAACAGCCAACGTCACTTGCAAATTCCAGTTGTCGCTATCGGCGGCATTACCCCACAAAATGGCGCACAGTTGGTTTCGGCCGGTGCCAATTCACTGGCGGTGATTCACGCAGTATTTGGTCAAGCAAATATCCAAGAATCTGCGCAAGCCCTTAGCGATTTGTTTCACGCCAACAAATCGCTATAATGCCCAGCAACATTGAAAAACCACGATGCCGAGCGCGGCATAACAACGCGCTTTTGGTCTAATATCGTCGGCAAACGTAAACCCAAAACCACACCAAGCCAAAGTGCCCCGTGGTTTATATAGCAAGGATTTTTCATGAGCAAATCGCAAATGCTGTTTGAAGCAGCTCAAAAACACATTCCTGGTGGCGTCAACTCTCCAGTACGTGCCTTTAAAAGTGTTGGCGGAACGCCGGTTTTCTTCAAGGCTGCCAAAGGCGCTTACCTAACCGATGAAGATGACAAACAATACATCGACTATGTTGGCTCTTGGGGACCAGCGATTCTTGGACACGCGCACCCTGAAGTGATTAAAACGGTACAAGAAAAAGCCGAATTTGGCTTAAGTTTTGGTGCACCGACCGCAATTGAAACCACCATGGCGGACAAAATTTGCGAAATTATTCCATCCATTGAAATGGTGCGTATGGTCAGTTCAGGAACCGAAGCCACCATGACCGCAATTCGCTTAGCGCGCGGCTATACTGGACGCGACAAAATTGTTAAATTCGAGGGCTGCTACCACGGCCACTCAGATTCTTTATTGGTTAAAGCTGGCTCTGGTGCGCTCACCTTAGGCGTACCATCCTCTCCAGGCGTTCCCGCCGCGTTGGCATCCGAAACCATTACGCTAACCCATAACGACGCCGATGAAGTACGTCGTGTTTTTGCTGAGATTGGCGAACAAGTGGCCTGCATTATCGTTGAACCGGTTGCCGGAAACATGAACTGCATTCCGCCAGAAGAAGGTTTCTTGCAAACATTGCGCGAAGTCTGCGATGAATCTGGCGCCGTCCTGATTTTTGACGAAGTTATGTGCGGTTTCCGCGTCGGTCTACAAGGCGCACAAGGGTATTATGGCGTCCAACCGGATTTAACCACTTATGGCAAAGTCATTGGTGGCGGCATGCCGGTTGGTGCCTTTGGTGGTAAGAAAGAGATTATGTCTCATATTGCACCACTCGGACCGGTTTACCAAGCCGGTACGCTTTCTGGCAATCCAATCGCAATGGCTGCGGGATTGAAAACGCTAGAATTAATTTCTGCAGAAGACTTCTTTGAAACCCTAACCGCAAAAACCACCAAACTGCTAATTGGACTGCAACAAGCTGCTGATGACGCTGGAATCCCATTTACCACCAACCAAGTTGGCGGAATGTTTGGCTACTTCTTTAGCGAACAAAAAAATATTTCACGTTTTGCGCAGGTCTGCCAAGGTGATATGGAACGCTTCAAAAAGTTCTACCACGGCATGCTAAACGAAGGTGTTTATCTAGCACCTTCAGCGTTTGAAGCCGGATTTGTCTCCATTATGCACAGCGATACTGACATTGAACAAACCATCAACGCGGCAGCCAAAGTGATGAAAACGCTTTAAGCGGATTTTTTACATACCTAAATTGTCGTCATTAACAAAGGTCAAGCGCATCTCGCACTTGGCCTTTTTGCTATAACGCCCATCTTAAAAAACGTTTTTTTGGATAATTTTCTGTTTTTTTAAAAAAAATCGTTTTTTAGCGGGTTTTTCTGATTTTCTGCTGGCTTTTTATCCTAAAAAAGCCTAATCTAAGAGCTCTCGAAAAATCTAGGCTTTAACTTCTGCATTGCGAAGTAATAATTTTTAAAATCTTATTATCCCGTCCTGTTGTATGTAAATCCGTTCGATGTTTTCCAGCCATCCCAATAAGGGATTAAGTAGTAAAGTTGTACCAAGGAAATTAATAATGTCTAACACTGTTAAAGGAACCGTTAAGTGGTTCGATGAAACAAAAGGTTTCGGATTTATCAAGCAAGAGTCAGGACCTGATGTCTTCGCACATTTTAGTGCCATCAACAGCCCAAATTTCAAAACGCTTGAAGAAAACCAACAGGTTGAGTTTGAAATCAAACAAGGACCTAAAGGCCCACAAGCAGAAAACATCACTGTTATCTCTTAAGCGCTTTTAAAAGATGTCGGCTATCTTAGATAGTCGGCATTTTTCGCGCATTACCTAACATTCTTTGCTGTAACACTTCCCTCTTTCTTGTCAAAAATTTTGTATCACCAAACCAATTCGTATCTTAACTTTTTAATCTACACGGGTTTCTTTCGTTGTATTGATTCGCCCGCTTTTTCAAGCAGCGGTTCATCTGGCCAACGGTGTTTCGGATAACGTCCGCGCATCTCTTTTGCCACTTCAAAATACGATGTCCTCCAAAAATTCGCTAAATCCGCCGTAGTCTGTATGGGTCTTTGTGCTGGAGATAAAAGTTCAAAGGTTAAACTGACCTGACCTTGCGCTAAGATCGGTGACGACAATTCACCAAAAACTTGCTGAAGAGGTAGGCTAACTTTTGCTTGTCGTCCAGAGTATTCAATCAAAAATTCACGTCCCGTTGGCGCAACATAACGTAAAGGGGCTTCCTTTTCCAGGCGTTGCATATCGGCATAACCCAACAAACTTTGAAAAATTTGCTGCCAATTAAGCTGATTTAACTCAGCTAACGAGGTCATATTCAAAGTATAAGGCTCTAACCAATCAAGCTTTGCTTGCAAAGCAGTTTCATTTAAGACAGCCAAAGATTCAAAGCCGGCAAATTGCGCCAGCCATTGCGCACGAGTTAATAAAAGCTTAGTCGATTTTGGCCAAACCCACTGCGACCAATCTTGCTGCAATGAACCCAGTAAACATTGCTGAACAAGCTCTTGTGGCAAACTCTTTAAAGGGTGCGAATCAATTTTGAGCTTACCAATCCAGGTCTCCCGCATTCCGATTACACGCTGTTTGCTGCGTTCAAATGTCACAACATCCTGTTTACGCAAAGGCAGTTTATCCACAACATCTAACCAATTCAACGCCGCCGCTACATGAATCTGGGCATTCTGCTGGCCACTCTGAGTTTGCGCATCGACCTCAATAGCCACCAGCCATTGCGTTTGCAAAGCGTCATTTAATGGTAATTGCGCCCCACGACCGTTACTTAATTTATAACTGCCATTTAAATTGCGCTGTTTTCCGATTCGATCCGGATAAGTGAGCGCCAACAACAGACCCAACTTCGCCACATCAGATTCGCCGTTGCGTTTCAGCGACAAGTCAAAGCGGCGATAAAGTTTATCTCGTGACCTTTTAAAGCCATGCCAACGCGCCCGATGCACTCGTTTCAACACGCTCGAATCTTGTAACGCTTGCCAGAGCGTATACAGACGCAAAGTGATGTCCGCGCTGGCCACTTGCTGTGGATTGAGAAGAATCTCTCCCTCTTGTAACAATGCGACCAAATCGCACGCCAACTCCAGCGCCTGATACTGAGCGCCAAGTTGCAACAACTTAGCAAAACGAGGTTCTGGATGTAAGCTCATCGCCTGCTCACCCAAAGCACTGAGACGTTGTTGCCCAGTTAAAAAACCCAACTCGTTCAACAACGTCTCGGCTGTGCTAAGATGCGCAGGAGGTGGCGGCGTTAACCACGCCAACTCATCGGCAGAATTTACCCCCCATTGCGCAATTTCCATACGTAAATTAACCAAGTCAACGCGACACATTTCCGGCGCATCATAGGCCAATAAACCTTGCTGCTGCGTCTCGCTCCATAAACGATAGCAGTGTCCGGCCTGTACTCGTCCAGCACGCCCCATCCGCTGTGTTGCTGACGCTTGACTGATTCTTTGTAACTGCAAACGACTCATCGCAACATTGGGATCGTAATTTAACTGTTTCTGCAAGCCACTATCAATCACGGCGGTAATCCCCGGCAAAGTGATTGAGGTCTCTGCTAAATTAGTACTAAAAATCACTTTGCGCTGAGCACTCGGCTGAAACACCGCATCTTGCTCTTTTGGCGGCAAGCTTCCATACAAAGGTAACGCCAGCACTTTCGCCGTTTCACAAAGCGGCGCGCAGAGTTGCATAGCCTGATGAATTTCACCTTGTCCGGCAAAAAACAGTAGGATATCGCCACTGGACTCTTGTAGCGCCAGACTAAGTACTTTTTTGAGTTGAGGAAACTGCCAAAGCGGTGTTTGAGAAGGTGCAGGATGGTAAGAAACCGTCACTGGAAAACCGCGTCCTGCACAAAAAATCAGCTGCGACGCCGGTAGAAAATTTTGTATTTCTGTCGCATCCAAAGTCGCCGACATAATCAGACAACGCAAATCATCACGGAGCCCTTGCTGAATGTCCAATAGCAACGCCAACCCCAAATCTGCCTGCAAATTACGTTCATGAAATTCATCAAAGATCACCAGACCAACGCCCTGCAGTTCTGGATCCTGCTGTATCATTCGAGTTAACACACCCTCTGTAATAATCTGCAGACGCGTTTCTGGCCCCAGACAATTTTCATGCCGCACTCGATAACCAACACGCGCCCCGACTTTTTCACCCAACTGCTGCGCCAAAAACTCCGCTAATCGCTTTGCGGCTAAACGCCGAGGCTCTAACATCAAAATAATCTGGCCTTGCAAAATCTGACTTTGCAAGAGTGCTAATGGCACAACGCTCGACTTCCCTGCCCCCGGCTCAGCTTGCAAAACCACTTGCAGCGAATATTCAACCGCATGAAGCAATCTATCAAGAACAGAATGAATCGGCAGCGATTGGGCAAAAGCAGGAACGGGAAGATGAATGGATGACACTGGCTTAACACTTTTATGAAAAGTACCAATTTTACCGCTTTTAAGCGACTCTTTTGCAGAATGCAGCCATCTTAAAATCGTTAGACCGAGATTAGGAAACCTCTACATCAATACCTTGAGAGAACATTTTGACTTATTCTGTATCGCCCAAGAGTGCCTATTGGTTGTTTAACGACATGTTTACTGAACAATATCGGTGTAATAATTACCACTAATTAACCTATCCATTTAATTTTAGCTTTGCGTCTTAATCCAAAGTTAAAATCCTGTAAAATAGTGAGATATTTTTTTACATATCGCTCTCTAAAACTCTCAAAACTTGGTTAATTCTGCAGTAAAAATATGACTGAAACGCTTGTAAATCCTATTATCTCTAGCGCTTTTAAACGCGCCTTAAAGAAGATTTTAAAACCCTTAATCAAGTTATTGCTGCGCAAAGGCATTACCTATATCTCTTTATTGGAAGCACTCAAACAAATTTATATTGAAGTGGCTGAAGAGTCTTTTAAACTGGATAACAAACGTTTAACCGATAGCCGTATCAGTTTACTCACTGGAATTCACCGTAAAGAAGTTAAGCGCTTACGTGAAAATCTACAGGATGAAATCAGTGAACCGGAAATCAAAGCTGGGATTAGTGCGGCGATTATCGCCCTATGGCAAGGTTCCGCAGACTACACGGATAAACAACAAAAACCCCTAGCACTACCAAGAAACGGGGATGCACCGTCATTTGAAAGCTTGGTATACAGTATTTCTAAAGACAAACATTTTCGTTCGGTGCTCGACGATTGGTTGCATCAAGGAATTGTGCGCCTTGATAACAAAAACAACGTTTGTCTCAGTGCAGAGAGTTTTGTCCCTGATGAAAATGAAGATGAAAAAATGTTTTTTGCTGGACGCAATATTCATTACCATCTTGAAGTCATTAATCATAACTTACAACCACGCGGCTTTATGGAGATGGAAAATCTTGACCCACAATCAGCCGCCAAAATTGCGCCAATGTTTGACCGCTCAGTTTACTACAAACATCTTAGTGACAAATCCGTGCATATTCTTGAACAAAAGGCCAAAGAGAACGCACTTAATTCACTTTTAGAAATTAATCAGCTAGCCAGTCAGTTACAACAAAAAGACCAGCACAGTGAACGCGCCAACTCAGCGATTCATTTCGGTAGCTACATTTTCCGCAAACTGAATACGGACAGCAAAGAAGAGAGTGTAAAGAAGTAACGCCGTGCATCAAACAGAAACCCTCATTGAGCTGTTTAACCAGACTTTTATCCCACACTTTAATACCGAATTAGTCTGCTGCCAGCCCGAACCGATTTATTTGCCAGCAGACCAGAAGTACCCACGGCATCGAATTATTTTTGCAAACGGCTTTTTTGCTTCTGCTTTGCATGAAATTGCGCACTGGAGCTTAGCTGGACCGCAGCGTCGTTTACTGGAAGACTACGGCTACTGGTATGAACCCGATGGGCGCTCCGCTGAGCGCCAACTGGAATTTGAGAAAGTCGAAGTCAAACCCCAAGCTTTAGAATGGATTTTTTCACAGAGCGCCGGTTTCATTTTTCAATTTAGCGCGGATAATCTTGCCGCCGGAAACCAAGCTTCACCGAACTTTCAAAATGCCGTCCTTCAACAAGTGCAGCAATACCTAAACTGCGGTTTACCAGAGCGCGCAGCCATCTGGCAAAACGTCTTACAACAGCATTTTCGCCCCACAAATCTCCTTAATTTGGAAGAGTTTACTCTTTAATAACCGATATTAGCGCTGTAAACTAAAATTCTTTAACGGCTCATTCAAGGATGAATTTTGAGACAAGGAGTGGATTATGCTCTGCTATCAAAATCACCATGCCGACGCGCGTCTTATTAAACAAAGCCAATCACCAGAGACTCAACATACAACCCGTTCCATTTTAAATACAATCCGATTCTATCGCTATTTCTTGTTATTCTTAGCCGGATTTTTAAGCAGTCCACTGCAAGCCACACCAGTCAACATTAACTTGGCAACCTCATATGAAATAGCGGAATCCTTGCATTTACCGCAAAAAGTGGCCGAACGTGTGTAAGCGTCCGGCAATCACCGGTTGCTAGGTTGCCAATTGTGCGGTAGGAGTTGGTCGATTTGACTGGCTTTATGGGTGGGCAAGCGTTCAAGCACGTCTTTGAGATAGGCGTAAGGATCCAGGCCGTTATTCTTGGCCGATTGAATCAAGCTCATAATATTCGCCGCACGTTGACCACTGCGCAGACTGCCGGCAAACAGCCAATTCTTGCGACCTAACGCCCAAGGTCGGATTTGATTTTCCACCCAGTTATTATCGATGGGCAGGCGGCCATCTCCGAGGTATCGGCTTAAGGCATCCCAACGTTTCAGGCTATAGTGAATCACTTTTTCCGTTGCCCCACCTTTGGGCACTTTTTCTCGATGGACCTGCAGCCATTTGAGCAGCAAGTCCATAATCGGTTTGGATTTTTGCTGCCGAATGGTCTGTCGTTCCTCTGGGGCTAAGGGTTGAATCTCTTTTTCAATCGCGTAAAGTTGCCCCATTAGTTCAATGGCTTGAATGGCAATCGTGCTTTTGCCGCTTTCATGCAGTTCCACGAACTTACGACGGGCATGCGCCATGCAACCGACTTCGGTCACGCCTTGTTTAAAACTGGCTTTGTACCCAGGATAGTCATCACACACCAACAATCCTTTCCAATCCTGTAGCACCTCTCGTGCAAACTTGCCGTTTCGTCCTTCACTAAAGTGGTAATACACCGCCTTATGTTGTGCATTGGCTGGATTGGTGTAGGCCCACAGATAGGCTTTATGGGTTTTCTTATTCCCCGGCTTGAGCATGGGCACTGGGGTTTCATCGGCGTGCAAGACCGGTTGCGTCAGCAAAAAGTCTTTGAGTGCTTGAGCCACCGGTTCAAGTTGAACACCACAGACGCCGACCCATTCGGCTAAAGTGGAACTGGGTAATTTAACACCGGCCCGTTCAAAGATCTGAGCTTGACGATACAGCGGTAAGTGATCAGCGTATTTGGCGATGAGCAGATGTGCGAGTAACCCAGAGGTTGGCAGACCTTTGTCAATGATTTGTGGGGGCATCGGTTTTTGAATCAGAGTTTCACAGGCATCGCACGCCCATTTGGAGCGAATATGACGTTCCACTTGAAACGTCCCGGGCAGATAATCCAGCTTCTCACTGACGTCTTCACCAATATGGCGTAATTGACAGCCACATGAACAGGTGGTGGATTCGGGATCATGACGGATGTCAAGACGAGGTAGGTTTTCGGGTAGCGGCTGACGCTTAGGTTTTTTCTTTGGTTGCGCTGTGTCGGTTTTGTCTCTAAGCGCATCCAGTTCCGATTCAATCGCCGCAATGTCGGCATCGGTCACTTCATCCAACAGTGTCATCTGTAAGGCGCTGATCTGTTCACTTTTGTGTGAGAATTTTAAACGTCTGAGATAGGCTAACTCATAGGTGAGTTGATCGATTTTTAGGGTCTTGTGCTGAATCTCTTTGGCATTGGCCGCAATGCGTTGGTCTTTTTCTTGAAGACGAGCTTCTTGAGTCTCGACCTGAATGAATAACTGCGCCGCCAGTGTTCGTAACTGGTCGGCAGAGAGTTGATGGAGGTTTGGCATTGTTTTCATGCCGCGGATTATAAAGACTAACTCAGTGATAAGGAAGTCTCGAGCCGTTGCCAAGGCAAGCCTTGCACCAGAGCCAGACATTGTTCAGGTGAGAGTGTCACGGAATCGCCGCGCCACAGCTCAGCCCAATGGAATTTACCTTGATTCAAACGTCGAGCACACAGCCAGATGCCTAAGCCATCGTGGATCAGTATCTTCATTCGATTGCCACGCTTATTGGCAAACAGATACGCATGATGGGGCTTGGCCTCACCAAACACGGCAATGACACGAGCTAATGCGGTATCGGGTCCTGCACGCATATCCATGGGTTCAGTCGCCAGCCAATAATGATCAATGCGAATCATGACTGCACCGACTTGACAAAGGCGCTTAATTTGGCCAATTCTGTGACAGGCCAGTGCACAGCAATCTTGCCTTGAGGTGCAGGCAGTTCGACCAAGAGCGTTTGAGGCGATGACGGCGGCAGATCGTTCAAGACCAGCGGAATAAATGCCGCTTGGGAAGCATGGCGTTTTTTAAGCTGACGCTTCCAGTTCTGTATTTGATTGGCATTGATGCCGTAGTCTCGAGCCACTTGTGCAATCGAGGTGTTAGGGTCCTCGCAAGCGGTCAAAACCTGCTGTTTGAATTCCCGTGAGTAGCGACGGCGAATCTTTTTGACTGTGGGAAGCGTTGATAGTGTGTCTGTCATAATAAGTGCCCATTTAAAATACGTGGGCACCTAATTATTCACAGATAAGTGTGGTTGGTAAGAGGTGTTTACCGGACGGTTACGAACGTGTTTCCATCCACTGCCAATACTATACTTGCCGTAAAGCAAGGGATTTATTAGCGGTACGCGGAATTGACGAAACAACGTTACAAGCGATTGAGAAAGATTTGATTTACAGCATTATGGAGATGGGAAGTGGCTATTCTGACGATTGCTAAAGAGGCACAAAATACGTCTAAACAGCTTTGGCTACACAACAATCTCGCTGAGCATTCGTGGCAAGTTCAGAATTTTTTCTGTATCTCTAACCATCGCATTAGCCTTTTGGCGGACGAATCAACCACCAAATACCGAAGGCTAAGATAATCACGAATCCCACTTCCAGAAGCGCCAAACTCAAGATGGCATAGACTCTTGTAATGCGTGCAACAATCGCTGATGAATCGCACCGAAAGCACCATTGCTCATCACCACCACTCGGTCGTTTGGCTGCAAATATGCCAGTAATTGTGCTAATAAAGCATCATAAGTCTCCGCAACGCTAACTGTTTGACTGAACGCCTGAATCGGTAATTGCCACTGCCATTGCGGATCAATAAAAGCAAATACTGCGTCAGCATCACGGAATGCTGCAGGTAAGGTTTTAGCGTGAATGCCCATGCGCATGGTATTAGAGCGTGGCTCAAATACGGCGATTAATCGTCCGACAGCACTGCTTGAATTTTTCGCTCCTGCTAAGGTGGTGGCAATGGCGGTTGGATGATGTGCAAAATCATCATAAATTTGAATGCCGCTCACCTCACCGATGAGCGTCATGCGACGACGAATCCCCAAAAAACGGTTGAGCGCATCCACCGCCAATTTTGGCGGTACCCCACAATGCACTGCGGCAGCAATCGCACTGAGTGCATTACGAACATTATGCAGGCCACTCATTCGCCATGTGACTCGGCCAATCTCTTCACCCTGAAACTGGACGGTAAACTGCGACGCATCCGGCGTTTGACACTGATACTGCCAAACACCCTGTTGGCCTTGTGTCTGAATGGGCGTCCAAGCCCCCATTGCGATCACTTCTTGTAAATTTTGATCATCCTCGGGCATCACCAACAAGCCATTCTGCGGGACCGTCCGCACCAAATGATGAAACTGTTTTTGAATCTCTTGTACTGAAGAAAAAATATCCGCATGGTCAAATTCAAGATTATTTAACACGCAAGTACGTGGATGGTAATGCACAAATTTGGAGCGCTTATCAAAAAATGCCGTATCGTATTCATCCGCTTCGACCACAAAAAATGGCGCGGCACCTAAGCGCGCTGAAACGCCAAAATTCTCTGGCACTCCGCCAATCAAAAAACCCGGTTGCAACCCAACATCTTCCAAAATCCACGCTACCATTGAACTGGTCGATGTTTTTCCGTGTGTACCTGCAACCGCAATCACCCAACGATCCGCGAGAATATTTTCCGCCAACCATTGTGGTCCCGACTGATATTTTTGTTGTGCATTTAAGGTCGCTTCAACGGCTTTATGCCCCCGACTCTTGGCATTCCCAATCACGACGCAATCCGGTTCTTCGGCAAGAAAAGTACAGTCTTCATCCTGCACAACTGCAATCCCAGCTTGCTCTAATTGTGTGCTCATCGGAGGGTAAATCGCCTTATCTGAACCAGTGACCGAATCGCCCTTTTCTTTGGCTAATTGTGCTATACCGCCCATGAAAGTGCCCGCAATACCAAGAATATGAATTTTCACCCACGGATTCCTTAACGTCTTAAAAAACCCCTATTGTACGCAAA
The DNA here is from genome assembly GCF_011398355.1 of Thiosulfatimonas sediminis. Taxonomy (GTDB): domain Bacteria; phylum Pseudomonadota; class Gammaproteobacteria; order Thiomicrospirales; family Thiomicrospiraceae; genus Thiomicrorhabdus; species Thiomicrorhabdus sediminis_A. The sequence goes on along the minus strand of NZ_AP021889.1, from coordinate 1,137,104 downwards.
GTAATGCCAATGCCTAGTCACTTTAATTTGCTCCTTGGACCACATCTGGCTAAACTTCACGATTATCCTTTTATGTAGCCAAAGCAAAGTCACCGCCATGCCAATCGATTCAAAACAGCGCACTTATCAGTACATCGACCAACCTCATAAGTTGGCAACACTCTGTCACGACTTGCTTTGCCAAGAAGTTGAATGGTTTGCGATTGATACCGAGTTTGTCCGTGTCGACACCTATTTTCCAGAACTCAGCTTGGTACAACTGGCTACTGAAGACAAAGCGTTTTATCTGATCGACCCTTTGGCCATTAAAGAAAGTGCGCCCACGGCGGGCAGCACAAACCCACTGCAACCATTGATTGATTTGCTAGCCAATCCGGCGATTTGCAAGGTATTTCATTCTGCACGACAAGACATCGAAGTGCTTTTTCAGTTGCAAAATGTCATGCTGCAAAACATCTTTGACACCCAATTTGCCGCTCTATTTTTAGGGTATGGAGATATGGCTGGTTTTGCTCGTGTCATTGAAGGGCAGCTAGGCATTCGCCTAGAAAAAAGCCAAACACGCACCAACTGGCACGCACGCCCATTAAGCCTTGAGCAGATTGACTATGCTTTGGACGATGTGGATTACCTTGTCGATTTATATCAAGTCTGTATCGAAAAACTGCATTTACCACAATTAAACGCCTTGCAGGAAGATAACGAATCTTTGCTACAAGCCGAACTCTATTGCACCGAACCGCAAAATGCGTGGTTAAAACTTAAAGGCCTCAATCGCCTAAAACCAAAACAATTGGCTATAGTCCAACAATTAGCGCAGTGGCGTGAAAATTATGCAATCGCCAATAACTTACCTAAAAAGTGGAGTCTTAGCGACGAAGTTATTCTCGATATCGCCAAGCGTCCACCGCAAACCGTGCAAGCACTCTATAAAGTTCCAAACATCAAGGCATCCAGCGTGCGCGAATTTGGTGATTGCTGGATAGCGCTTATCGACCAAGTTTTTGCCATGCCGATGGATACTTATCCACAGTTACCTATTGCAATCACGGCCCCCACACCAGAAGAGGAATCACTGCTATTAATCGCTCAAGCAATTTGTCAGCAGAAAGCACGTGAGTATCACTTACAAATCAATCATCTCGCCAATAAAGACGATTTATTAATACTCATTCGCCAGCCATTGCAATCTAACTTAATCGGTTGGCGCCAACTCATTCTTGGCCAGCCGCTTCAAGCTTGGCTTAAGGGCAATAGCGCAGTGCAATACACGCAAGGCAAACTTAGTTTTTATTCAATTTAAGAAGGCTCAACATAATCACCCAATTGCTTAAACGGTAAAATTCCTTAAAGAGCTTTGCGGTTTTTCTGAATAATCCTTTAGAATAGCGGCATATTACATTTTGCTAATTTGGAGTTCCTTTTTATGTCGCAAGCCGCACAAGCGAACAATGTGCTATATGCCCAAGCCGGTGGCGTAACCGCCGTGATTAACGCATCGGCTGCGGCCGTCATTGAAACGGTTCAGCAAAATTCGCATGTCTTTGGAAAAATCTACGCAGCGATTAACGGCATAAAAGGAGTGCTCGAAGAAGATTTAGTCGATTTATCCGAAATCGATAACGCACTCATCGAACAACTAAAATACCAGCCTGGTGCCGCCTTCAAGGCGTGCCGTTTCGACTTGGATCCTCTGGAACATAATCCTGCGCAGTACGAACGAGTGCTAGCCGTGTTTAAAGCCTATCAAATCGGCTATTTTTTTTATAACGGCGGTAACGGCTCAATGGTGACTGCGCAAAAAGTTTCCGATTATTGTCGTGCTCGTGGCCACCAAGTTATCTGTGTTGGCGTCGCCAAAACCATTGATAACGACATCGCCTTGTCACATTGCAGCCCTGGATTTGGCAGTGCAGTAAAATATTTGGCGACCAGTTTTATCGAAGCGACCATCGATATTCGCTCGATGCACGAAACCTCAACTAAATTTTTTGTTATGGAAGCAATGGGACGAAATGCTGGCTGGCTAAGTTTGGCCGCAGGACTGGTTAAACAAATTGTGCCAGACGCTCCTTTACTGCTTTTACCAGCAGAAACGCCTTTTAATCGAGATGCTTTTTTGCAACGCCTGAGCGACTTAGTTGAACAGTATGGTTACTGCGTTTGTATGGTATCTGAAGGTTTGCAAAATGAAAACGGCGATTATCTCAATATCACTGCAATTGAACATACAGTAGAACAAGATTACACCCAACTGGGGGGGGTTGGCGAAATCATCGCTAAAATAGCCGCTGACCACCTCAACTGCAAAACCCACTGCGCCATCCCCGATTATTTGCAACGCTCAGCCAGCCACTGCGTCTCGCAGACGGATTGGGAGATGGCTTATGGCGCAGGTAAAGCGTCTGTCATGGCCGCACTACGCGGTGAACATGGCACTTTGCCAGTGGTTATCAAAACATCTGATACCCCTTTTGCTTGGGATTTCCAGACAGTTAATTTACAAGAGGTCGCCAATTTAGAATTACGCGTCCCAGACGAATTTATCTGTTGCAACGGTATGGACATCAGCCAAGCAGGTATCGACTACCTTTTACCCTTGGTGCAAGGTGAACGTAGTTCGCCTTTTGTCAATGGCTTGCCAGCGATAACACCAATTAACTTTCAGCTCACGGAACGCGTTCTACCAAAATATATTGCATTCAAATAATTTTTTTGCATCCAAAATAATTTGCGCTAACGTATTGCCTTGGAATAACCGAACTTATCGGCTTATCCTCAAAATTTCTGGAGAAAATTATGTTGAAATTAAAATCTTTATTTATTGCCCTAGCAACCAGCGCACTAATGCTTTCTGGTACAGCAATGGCAGATGCGAACCCATTCCAAATGCTAAACGGTTCACAAACGCTTTTGGTTGCTGACGGACATGGCAATAAATGTGGTGGCGAAAAGAAATGTGGTACTGAAGCCAAGTGCGGTGCTGAGAAAAAATGTGGTACTGAAGCGAAATGCGGCGCTGAAAAAAAATGCGGTACTGAAGCCAAGTGTGGTGCTGAGAAGAAATGTGGTTCTGCAAAATAAGTTGATGTAGCTGGCTTAATTTAAGCCATTATCCAACGAATTTAGGCGCGGCAACTTTTCATTCCCGCGCCTTTTCATTTACAGCTACGCCATCCTCTAAATAATACGTAATCGTCATGACATCCAAATCTACTTCTCAAACGTATTTATAATGTTAAGCTTAGAGTCCTTAAAAGTATCCGATGTTTTAGTCAATTCGGATAAACGATAACGGTGCGTTTTTTGTTAAGTTTATGGTTGATTCACTCAACCGACAGAACCACGCCGTCAAAACGACTTACACGCCAAATCGGCGCGATGCAAATGCAAGAGGCGCAATGCTTAACGAAATCGAAATACAAACTCTACTGATTGAATGCGGCAAGCAAAAACAGACCGCATTTGCAAAGCTCTACCGAAGCGCATCGCCAAGACTTTACGGCGCAGCGAGACGCTTACTGCAAAACAGTGACTTGGCCGATGAAGCCTTACAAGAGGCCTTTGTGCATATATGGTACAAAGCAGCCGAATACGATCCAGAAAAAGGCAGTGCTTTTGCATGGATGGCGACCATTGTTCGCTACCGCGCACTGGACATTATCCGTCGTGAAAAGTCACAGCAAAATCGCAGTGATGCCATGGCAACCGAACAAGATATTTTGCAGCAAGGCGATGAACAATTGTTATATGACCATAATGCCGATGAAGACCAGCAGTTGCAGTTACTACAAGAGTGCTTGCAAGGGCTTGATATTAACCAACGCAACTCGGTGCTAATGTCCTATTACTATGGCTATTCACATAGCGAGATGGTAGACAGATTGAAACGACCGCTTGGCACCATAAAATCCTGGATCCGGCGTGGCATGGAAAGTGTCAGGGAGTGTATGCAGCAATGAAATTAGACGATCAAAACTTACAACAACGCCTGGCCAATGATTATATCATGGGGCTAATGAATAGCCGCGCACGTAAAAATTTTGAAAAGCGGATGAGTCGCGATGCAAGCTTACGCACCTTAGTACAAAAAACCGAAGGGCTTTGGAATCGCTTAAGTTTAACGGCACCGGAACAACAGCCGCCGCTAAAAGTGTGGGTCAATATTTCACAGCGTATCTTACAAGACTCGCCATCAAATATTACGCAGCTAAGAAAAAACTTCCGCTCGGTTAAAGCCCCTACCCCATCCAACCGTTGGCTAAAAACATGGGCGACTGCTGCGAGCATTTCGACCATCGGTTTAGCGATTTTTGCTAGCGTTAACTTAGCCCCGACCACCAGTAAACAGTCACAGCAATTTGTGCAAAATGAGACGCCACAATTACTGACCGTCCTGATTAATACACAACAACAAGCTGGTTGGCTAATGCGCTATGAAGCGCAAAATAAACGTCTACATGTACAAACTTTACAAGCGGAGCCATTGGACAGTCGACGCACCTATGAGCTCTGGATTATTGCTGATGGCCTTAATCAACCCGAATCCCTTGGCTTAATGCCAGAAGTCGGCGAATACAACTTACCGTTAAACGAACAACAAATCGCCTTACTCGGCAAAGTGCAAAAATTTGCAGTCAGTGTCGAACCGGCAGGCGGTTCACCAACTGGGCAACCAACCTCGTCACCGGTTTACCTTGGCGAGATCAGCAAAATTTAGCGAACACTCTATCCACAAACCGTATCCATTCGAATACGGTTTTTTTATTTTTTAAATTTTATTGCATCTAATCACATCTTGTTTACGTATCCGATTTGAAGATACCTTGAAATGTCACAGTATTTTCATGCTCTTATATAAAAATCGAGGAGAGTTAATCCGATGAAACAGTCAATTTTTAAATTTAAAGCCCTAGCTCTATCTGCCGTGTTCGCAGGCATCGCATTCAGTGGCGCCGTTCAAGCCAATGGTGCAAAAGATGGCACTATGTCAATGCCAGACTATAAGCAATGGGATACGTTTTTAAGCGGTATCGAAAAGAAATCTGGACACATTCGTGATATTTACATTAATGATATCGGTGCGAAAGCGCAAAAAGGTCAACCGTTTGCTAACGGCACAGTCACGGTAATGGAAATCTACGGTGCTTCCGGAACAGCTGGCTCTATGACCAAAGGCGAACTACAAAAAGTCTTTGTGATGTATAAAAATGCCGGTAATGGTAAACATGCACCTGCTGGATTACAAACTGGCGACTGGACCTACAGCGCTTTTGATGGCAAAGGCAATAAACTAGACACCGGATATGACGGTTGCCGTAGCTGCCATTTGCCACTTACCACCGCCGACTATATTTTCCATTATGATAAATATTTCGCAAATCGTTAAGCGTTTACCGCAAAAGAGCCAAAAATAGAAACCACCATTTAGCCATTTCAAGGGTAAATGGTGGTTTTTTACACACATAGCTATCAGTTAGATTCCTCCCCACAGTTCATAATTTATACAACCTTCATCCCTTATCACTCAAAACAAATTGCTTTACCTGCTCAAACAAGCAACCGCAACAGATAAACATACTAACAAAGAGTAAAATTTAACCACGCTCCGTAAAATAGTCTTCAAATTCAACTTTACACAATATGAAAAAGTACGCATACTATATTTAATCAATCTAGCACGTATTTTTACCAACCAAAATCTTCAATAGAAGGAATTTGATTATGTTTTCTAAATGTTCAATTCACGGATGCGTTCTTCTTATACTCACCACGGGTCTATTGGCAATTTGGTTTAATATTTTCTTCCAACTTGATAACAGTGTTATCCAACTGCAACAACTTAGTATTTACCAAATGGTTCTCTTTAGTTTATTTACCATGACATTGATGTATATCGCCGCTTTAAGCACAAAAATAAGCATCGAAACCATTCGAAAAAAAAATACCCATTAATCTTTTCTCTATTTGGTCAACGATCTTGGTTGACCAAAATCTGTCAAGCCCAACCACCTAAAGGCAACTCTGCCTTTTTACTTGTGGTCATTCAAAATGAACTCAATCACAGTAACCGTCCTTAGACGTTAAGACCCAAGAATTGGCTCTAGATAGGCAGCCTGCGCAGTGGTCAACGTGCAGCCAGCATTATGAACTTGATTCAATCAGCTAAAAACAATGATCTCGAGCCTTATGTCTATCTCAAAGTAAGCGTCCGGCAATCACCGGTTGCTAGGTTGCCAATTGTGCGGCAGGAGTTGGTCGATTTGACTGGCTTTATGGGTGGGCAAGCGTTCAAGCACGTCTTTGAGATAGGCGTAAGGATCCAGGCCGTTATTCTTGGCCGATTGAATCAAGCTCATAATATTCGCGGCACGCTGACCACTGCGCAGACTGCCGGCAAACAGCCAGTTCTTGCGACCTAACGCCCAAGGTCGGATTTGATTTTCCACCCAGTTATTATCGATGGGCAGGCGGCCATCTCCAAGGTATCGGCTTAAGGCATCCCAACGTTTCAGGCTATAGTGAATCGCTTTTTCCGTTGCCCCACCTTTGGGCACTTTTTCTCGATGGACCTGCAACCATTTGAGCAGCAGGTCCATAATCGGTTTGGATTTTTGCTGTCGAATGGTCTGTCGTTCCTCTGGTGGCAAGGATTGAAGGTCTTTTTCAATCGCGTAGAGTTGCCCCATCATGTCGATGGCTTGAATGGCAATCGTGCTTTTGCCACTTTCATGCAGCTCCACCAACTTGCGACGGGCATGCGCCATGCAACGTAAGCGTTCATTCCAAGACGTGGTTGAATCAGCTTGCCTCATGAAGTGGGCGTAATAATACCGGTGCAACCTTGTATTGTTTGGCACCATCTTCATCCAGTACGATCACCGTCTTTCGATTGATTTTTGTGACGATGCCAAACACTTGTCCATAGCGACCCTCAAACGTCACTTTCATCCCCAATCGCAATTGCATCAGCGCTTCCATGGTTTCACGCTCCTGCAACTGGTCAATGCGCTGGCAGATAAGCGTGTTCAGTTCCATTAACTGATCCAATGTCATGTCTTCAATGCGCATGAGCGTAAACCTCTGTCGCTGTGTTTTGACGGTACGGGTGGCGTGGATCAATCAGTGCACGCAGAGGGGCATCAGCGAACCGAGTTTTCCAGACGCGCGGTGTTAAATCCACAACGTCTTTGGCCGGGTGTCGGCCAATGCGTTGCAATACATCCACCAGGTAAGTGTAGGGGTTAACCTCATGTAACTTGCAGGTGCTGATCAGGCTTTGAATCAGACCCAGGTGCTCGGCCCCCAGTTCTGTCCAGCAGAACATCCAGTTTTTCCTACCCATTGGAATGGGCCGCAAGGCCCGTTCCAGGTGATTGGTGTCCGGTTGCACTTGCGGATCTTTTAAAAACACTTTCAGACTCGCTGTACGACCCAGCACATAGTTCAGCGCTTTTGTCAGCGGATCACTGGGAACCAGTTGTGGGTTATCGAGTTGCTCCTCACACCATGTGAAGAAGTGATCGACCACTGGCTTTGAATGATCCAGTCGGTACTGACGTTTTTTCTCGTCTGTCAGGCCCTGTGTCTGAATGACTTCTTCATTCCGGTAGATCTGTGCGATCTGCTGCAAGGCATCGGTCGCTCGTTCAGGGTGCGCTTTTTGTGCGTCAATAAAGTAGCGGCGTGCATGCACCCAGCATTGAGCATGCGTAACACCCTGTTGTGTCTCAACGTAGCGCGCATAGGCCGAATACCCATCACTGAGCAGGGTGCCATTAAATTGGTCCTTGAGAACGGTTTCTATGTGCAACCGCCCTCGGGAGCTGGCATAGGTAAACACCACTTCGTCAGCATCACCATACAGCGGCCAGAACCAGCCGGATTTCATTTTACCCTTTTGTGAGCCTGTCCGGCCCTGATGACCGGCTTTGATTGGGGTCTCATCCATGGCCAGTACTCGCGAGCGCAACACATTGTCTGTCTGGGCATCGACAATCGGTTTGAGTAGATCAATGGACCGCTTGACCAGATTGGTCAGGGTGCTGCGACTGACGGTAATGCCAGCCTGCATAAGCCGTTGATGCTGTCGATACAGGGGCAGATGGAATTGGAATTTGTCGACCAACACTCCGGCGAGCAGACTGACGTCAGCCAGAGAGTTGTCGAGCACGTTCAACGGTGCGGGCGTTGTGATCAATTTTGGGTTGCAGCCCTTGCGACGGATCACCGGGCGCTCAAACTTGAGTACCACATAGCTTGAGGCGCGCTGCGCCAGACGATAAGTGGTTTTGATGGCAATGATATCGTACAGGTCCGCATCGGGACCACTGAGTTCTGGCGGTTGCTGTTCGATGACTTCCACGGGCACATCGGCGCTGAAGCGCAGACCGGTGTCGTTGAGACAATCGTCGTCACGCTGTTTTTTGCCTGTGCCGCGCTGATAGGCCTGAATGGTGCGTTTGGGTTCATCCACTGATGTGTCCGGTCGCATTGCCTGTTCACTCTGGAACAGACTGGCCTGCTGGGGCAGGTCAAACACCTGCTTTTCTGACTTGGGACCGAACAGTTGTTTTTTGAACCAGTCGAGCTGGTGTTCGAGCTTAGCGATGGTTTCTGCCTGCAAGGCTAACTGTTCACGTAGCAGCGCATTTTGCTGAGCCAGGTCTGTGGCGTCAGACGAGGCGCATAGTGGTGTGGCAGGTGATGTTGAGCCCATTGAAATCATGGGCTGTATTATACCAAATACTAACGTACTTATACCCTTTTGAAACGCTTGAATTGGCGGTATTTTTGCACTTCAATACCATCGATGAGCAGCTGCAGATCAGCAAGCGTCAGCGCATGATGGGACGCATTGGATTTGGGCACTGGGAACTGTCCCTGTTGCAGTTGTTTGGCCCACAGGCAGTAGCCGGTTCCGGTAAAATACAGCATCTTCATCTGGGTTTTACGGCGATTGATGAAGACAAAGTAGTGACCGCTGAGCGGATCTTGTTTGAGTTGGTTGCGAACCAGGGCGCTGAGGCCTTGGAAGGATTTTCGCATGTCGGTGGGCTGGGTGCACAGCCAGATACGCGCTTGACTATCGAGCCCGATCATCCGTTCTGGCTCAGTCGCAGTTCAACACCGTTGCCCAGACTTAGAACAATGTTCCAGCCAGAGTCGCTCGCGCGTGAGTCATTTATCAGTAAGCGCCAATTTACCCACATCTAAAATTCCTGAATAAAGTTCGTTATTCTTCTATGTGTTTTCAATCACAGGAGAATTTTGATGAGCAAACACGAACTTTGGGTGCAGCGGATTGCCGATTGGCAAGCCAGTGGTCTTTCACAACGGGCATTTTGCCAGCAGCAAGGCTTGGCGATTTCAACCTTTTATACTTGGCGACGTAGGCTTCGAAACTTAAGCCAAGCACCCATCAAAGAATCTTCTGCCTTTTTGCCGATGGTGATTCACGATCAGCCTGAACCGTGCTCAACCAGCATTGCAGTCAAGGCAAAAGGATTGGTATTTGAGTGTTCCGTGGTGCAATTAGCGCAATTAATCACCGAGTTGAATCGTCATGCTTAGACCAAGCTTTGATGCACACGTCTTTGTCTATCGTGATCCGGTGGATATGCGTAAATCCATTAATGGACTGGCGGCCATTGTGGAAGCTGAGCTGGGACATTCTCCCATGAATGGTGCACTGTTTGTGTTTTGCAACCGTTCTCGCGATAAGGTCAAACTCCTCTACTGGGAGCGCAATGGCTTTGTGCTCTGGTACAAGCGATTAGAGAAACACAAGTTTAAATGGCTCAATCCTCAGGAAACAAAGGATTCGATTGAAGTTACCGGCAAACAGCTCAATCAGTTACTCGATGGCTTGGATATTTTTCAACAGCCGCATCAATCACTTTTCTATGACAACGTGGGCTAATTCGGGTATCTTACCCGCCCATGAAGAAACGCCTCTCTGCTAAAGATTTACCCGATGATATCGACGCCTTAAAAGCCTTGGTTTTGCAAAAAGACCAGCAAATCGACACCTTATCAACGGAAGTCAGTCGTCTGTCTGAATTAGTCATGTTCTTTAAGGTTCGTCAATTCTATAAAAGCAGTGAAAAACACCCCGATCAAGCGGAACTGTTTAATGAACCCGAAGTCGAGGACAATTCGTCTTTGAGAGCGTCGAGTGATGAATCCTCGAGTGACTCACCCAAAGCAAAATCCAACGCCGGTCGTAAACCCTTACCAAAGAATCTTCCCCGTCAACGCGTTGAACATTGCTTACCGGCCGGTGAGAAATGTGACTGTGGCTCAGAGTTCAAAGAGATCGGTGAAGAAGTCTCTGAGCAATTAGAAATTATTCCTGCCAAAATCATTGTTCGTCAGTTAGTGCGTAAAAAATACGCCTGCCCATGTTGTGAGGGTTCGCTTAAGTTAGCGTCCATGCCCAAACAGCCGATTCCCAAAAGCATCGCCGGTCCGGGATTAATGGCCTACATTGCCACCGCGAAATACCAAGATGGCGTACCGCTGTATCGTCAAGAAAAAGCCTTTGAACGTTTAGAGGTCGAACTGTCACGCCAAACGATGGCCAACTGGATGATTAAGGGGGCCCAACTCTGCCAGCCTCTGTACAACCTGATGCAAGATTCTCTGCTGGACAGTGGCTATGTGCACATGGATGAAACGCGTGTGCAAGTGCTCAATGAGGTGGGGAAAACCGCAGAGAGCCACAGTTACATGTGGGTACGCAAGACGGGTGATCAAAAACACCCAGTGGTGTTATTCGACTATTCACCGGATCGCACCGCACAAACCGCCCTGAATTTACTGCCTGAGTTTAAAGGCTTCCTACAAACCGATGACTATGCGGGTTATCACAAAATCGGTGCAATGGAACAGATTACCCATCTAGGTTGTTGGGCCCATGCCCGACGTAAGTTTATGGATGCCAAAAAAGTACTGCCTAAGAATAAAACCGGCAAGGCGGACATGGCACTCAATCTCATTCAAAAGCTCTATCAAATTGAACAACACATCAAAGACCAACCACCAAATAAACGACTCAAGGTCCGGCAAACCGAAAGCCTGCGGGTTTTAGAACAGCTCAAAACGTGGTTGGATAAAAGCCTCAACAGCACCGTGCCCAAAAGCAAACTCGGTGAGGCCTTGAGCTATCTGGCAAAAAACTGGGAAAAGCTTCAAATCTTCACCACGAATGGGCGATTGAATATCGACAACAACCCGGTTGAGAATGCCATTCGTCCCTTCGCGATCGGACGCAAGAACTGGCTCTTTAGCCAATCGGTTAAAGGCGCCAAAGCCAGTGCGATGCTGTACAGCTTGATTGAAACCGCCAAAGCCAACGGACTCGAACCCCAAGCTTATCTCACTCATCTTTTCCGAAACCTCGCCAACTGCGACACCCTCGAGCAGTTCGAAGCACTTCTGCCGTGGAATCACACCGCATCCTAGAAAACTAGGGTGTGGGTAAATTGTCGCTTACGTAACTATCTGGTAAACACCTCTTACCAACCATACTTATCTGTGAATAATTAGGTGCCCACGTATTTTAAATGGGCACTTATTATAACAGACACACTATCAACGCTTCCCACAGTCAAAAAGATTCGCCGTCGCTACTCACGGGAATTCAAACAGCAGGTTTTGACCGCTTGCGAGGACCCTAACACCTCGATTGCACAAGTGGCTCGGGACTACGGCATCAACGCCAATCAAATACAAAACTGGAAGCGTCAGCTTAAAAAACGCCATGCCTCCCAAGCGGCATTTATTCCGCTGGTCTTGAACGATCTGCCGCCGTCATCGCCTCAAACGCTCTTGGTCGAACTGCCTGCACCTCAAGGCAAGATTGCTGTGCACTGGCCCGTCACAGAATTGGCCAAATTAAGCGCCTTTGTCAAGTCGGTGCAGTCATGATTCGCATTGATCATTATTGGCTGGCGACTGAACCCATGGATATGCGTGCAGGACCCGATACCGCATTAGCTCGTGTCATTGCCGTGTTTGGTGAGGCCAAACCCCATCATGCGTATCTGTTTGCCAATAAGCGCGGCAATCGAATGAAGTTATTGGTCCACGATGGCTTAGGCATCTGGCTCTGTGCTCGACGTTTGAATCAAGGTAAATTCCATTGGGCTGAACTGTGGCGGGGCGAATCCGTGACACTCTCCCCTGAACAATGTCTGGCACTGGTGCAGGGCTTGCCTTGGCAACGGCTCGAGACTTCCTTATCACTGAGTTAGTCTTTATAATCGTAAGCGTTCATTCCAGGACGTCCTGCCACGGCAATGAATTTCCCGCTACAGTAACCTCTCACTCACCAACAGGAGGTTACATTCATGACAACAAAGCGCCGCACTGCCGACCAATGGCAAGTCCTGGTTGATCAGCAACATCACAGTGGCTTGTCAGCCCGACAGTTTTGCCAGCAACAAAAAGTTGGCTATGCCAGTTTTTGCAACTGGCGCAAACGCTTATCTGAAAAACCAGACGAGAGCGACGATTCAGCATCCAGTGAATCCAGTTTTCTGGATCTGTCCTCAGTGATAAATGTAAGCGACAATTTACCCACACCCTAGTTTTCTAGGATGCGGTGTGATTCCACGGCAGAAGTGCTTCGAACTGCTCGAGGGTGTCGCAGTTGGGCAGGTCTCGGAAAAGATGAGTGAGATAAGCTTGGGGTTCGAGTCCGTTGGCTTTGGCGGTTTCAATCAAGCTGTACAGCATCGCACTGGCTTTGGCGCCTTTAACCGATTGGCTAAAGAGCCAGTTCTTGCGTCCGATCGCGAAGGGACGAATGGCATTCTCAACTGGGTTGTTGTCGATATTCAATCGCCCATTCGTGGTGAAGATTTGAAGTTTTTCCCAGTTTTTTGCCAGATAGCTCAAGGCCTCACCGAGTTTGCTTTTGGGCACGGTGCTGTTGAGGCTTTTATCCAACCACGTTTTGAGCTGTTCTAAAACCCGCAGGCTTTCGGTTTGCCGGACCTTGAGTCGTTTATTTGGTGGTTGGTCTTTGATGTGTTGTTCAATTTGATAGAGCTTTTGAATGAGATTGAGTGCCATGTCCGCCTTGCCGGTTTTATTCTTAGGCAGTACTTTTTTGGCATCCATAAACTTACGTCGGGCATGGGCCCAACAACCTAGATGGGTAATCTGTTCCATTGCACCGATTTTGTGATAACCCGCATAGTCATCGGTTTGTAGGAAGCCTTTAAACTCAGGCAGTAAATTCAGGGCGGTTTGTGCGGTGCGATCCGGTGAATAGTCGAATAACACCACTGGGTGTTTTTGATCACCCGTCTTGCGTACCCACATGTAACTGTGGCTCTCTGCGGTTTTCCCCACCTCATTGAGCACTTGCACACGCGTTTCATCCATGTGCACATAGCCACTGTCCAGCAGAGAATCTTGCATCAGGTTGTACAGAGGCTGGCAGAGTTGGGCCCCCTTAATCATCCAGTTGGCCATCGTTTGGCGTGACAGTTCGACCTCTAAACGTTCAAAGGCTTTTTCTTGACGATACAGCGGTACGCCATCTTGGTATTTCGCGGTGGCAATGTAGGCCATTAATCCCGGACCGGCGATGCTTTTGGGAATCGGCTGTTTGGGCATGGACGCTAACTTAAGCGAACCCTCACAACATGGGCAGGCGTATTTTTTACGCACTAACTGACGAACAATGATTTTGGCAGGAATAATTTCTAATTGCTCAGAGACTTCTTCACCGATCTCTTTGAACTCTGAGCCACAGTCACATTTCTCACCGGCCGGTAAGCAATGTTCAACGCGTTGACGGGGAAGATTCTTTGGTAAGGGTTTACGACCGGCGTTGGATTTTGCTTTGGGTGAGTCACTCGAGGATTCATCACTCGACGCTCTCAAAGACGAATTGTCCTCGACTTCGGGTTCATTAAACAGTTCCGCTTGATCGGGGTGTTTTTCACTGCTTTTATAGAATTGACGAACCTTAAAGAACATGACTAATTCAGACAGACGACTGACTTCCGTTGATAAGGTGTCGATTTGCTGGTCTTTTTGCAAAACCAAGGCTTTTAAGGCGTCGATATCATCGGGTAAATCTTTAGCAGAGAGGCGTTTCTTCATGGGCGGGTAAGATACCCGAATTAGCCCACGTTGTCATAGAAAAGTGATTGATGCGGCTGTTGAAAAATATCCAAGCCATCGAGTAACTGATTGAGCTGTTTGCCGGTAACTTCAATCGAATCCTTTGTTTCCTGAGGATTGAGCCATTTAAACTTGTGTTTCTCTAATCGCTTGTACCAGAGCACAAAGCCATTGCGCTCCCAGTAGAGGAGTTTGACCTTATCGCGAGAACGGTTGCAAAACACAAACAGTGCACCATTCATGGGAGAATGTCCCAGCTCAGCTTCCACAATGGCCGCCAGTCCATTAATGGATTTACGCATATCCACCGGATCACGATAGACAAAGACGTGTGCATCAAAGCTTGGTCTAAGCATGACGATTCAACTCGGTGATTAATTGCGCTAATTGCACCACGGAACACTCAAATACCAATCCTTTTGCCTTGACTGCAATGCTGGTTGAGCACGGTTCAGGCTGATCGTGAATCACCATCGGCAAAAAGGCAGAAGATTCTTTGATGGGTGCTTGGCTTAAGTTTCGAAGCCTACGTCGCCAAGTATAAAAGGTTGAAATCGCCAAGCCTTGCTGCTGGCAAAATGCCCGTTGTGAAAGACCACTGGCTTGCCAATCGGCAATCCGCTGCACCCAAAGTTCGTGTTTGCTCATCAAAATTCTCCTGTGATTGAAAACACATAGAAGAATAACGAACTTTATTCAGGAATTTTAGATGTGGGTAAATTGGCGCTTACTGATAAATGACTCACGCGCGAGCGACTCTGGCTGGAACATTGTTCTAAGTCTGGGCAACGGTGTTGAACTGCGACTGAGCCAGAACGGATGATCGGGCTCGATAGTCAAGCGCGTATCTGGCTGTGCACCCAGCCCACCGACATGCGAAAATCCTTCCAAGGCCTCAGCGCCCTGGTTCGCAACCAACTCAAACAAGATCCGCTCAGCGGTCACTACTTTGTCTTCATCAATCGCCGTAAAACCCAGATGAAGATGCTGTATTTTACCGGAACCGGCTACTGCCTGTGGGCCAAACAACTGCAACAGGGACAGTTCCCAGTGCCCAAATCCAATGCGTCCCATCATGCGCTGACGCTTGCTGATCTGCAGCTGCTCATCGATGGTATTGAAGTGCAAAAATACCGCCAATTCAAGCGTTTCAAAAGGGTATAAGTACGTTAGTATTTGGTATAATACAGCCCATGATTTCAATGGGCTCAACATCACCTGCCACACCACTATGCGCCTCGTCTGACGCCACAGACCTGGCTCAGGAAAATGCGCTGCTACGTGAACAGTTAGCCTTGCAGGCAGAAACCATCGCTAAGCTCGAACACCAGCTCGACTGGTTCAAAAAACAACTGTTCGGTCCCAAGTCAGAAAAGCAGGTGTTTGACCTGCCCCAGCAGGCCAGTCTGTTCCAGAGTGAACAGGCAATGCGACCGGACACATCAGTGGATGAACCCAAACGCACCATTCAGGCCTATCAGCGCGGCACAGGCAAAAAACAGCGTGACGACGATTGTCTCAACGACACCGGTCTGCGCTTCAGCGCCGATGTGCCCGTGGAAGTCATCGAACAGCAACCGCCAGAACTCAGTGGTCCCGATGCGGACCTGTACGATATCATTGCCATCAAAACCACTTATCGTCTGGCGCAGCGCGCCTCAAGCTATGTGGTACTCAAGTTTGAGCGCCCGGTGATCCGTCGCAAGGGCTGCAACCCAAAATTGATCACAACGCCCGCACCGTTGAACGTGCTCGACAACTCTCTGGCTGACGTCAGTCTGCTCGCCGGAGTGTTGGTCGACAAATTCCAATTCCATCTGCCCCTGTATCGACAGCATCAACGGCTTATGCAGGCTGGCATTACCGTCAGTCGCAGCACCCTGACCAATCTGGTCAAGCGGTCCATTGATCTACTCAAACCGATTGTCGATGCCCAGACAGACAATGTGTTGCGCTCGCGAGTACTGGCCATGGATGAGACCCCAATCAAAGCCGGTCATCAGGGCCGGACAGGCTCACAAAAGGGTAAAATGAAATCCGGCTGGTTCTGGCCGCTGTATGGTGATGCTGACGAAGTGGTGTTTACCTATGCCAGCTCCCGAGGGCGGTTGCACATAGAAACCGTTCTCAAGGACCAATTTAATGGCACCCTGCTCAGTGATGGGTATTCGGCCTATGCGCGCTACGTTGAGACACAACAGGGTGTTACGCATGCTCAATGCTGGGTGCATGCACGCCGCTACTTTATTGACGCACAAAAAGCGCACCCTGAACGAGCGACCGATGCCTTGCAGCAGATCGCACAGATTTACCGGAATGAAGAAGTCATTCAGACACAGGGCCTGACAGAGGAGAAAAAACGCCAGTACCGACTGGATCATTCAAAGCCAGTGGTCGATCACTTCTTCACATGGTGTGAGGAGCAACTCGATAACCCACAACTGGTTCCCAGTGATCCGCTGACAAAAGCGCTGAACTATGTGCTGGGTCGTACAGCGAGTCTGAAAGTGTTTTTAAAAGATCCGCAAGTGCAACCGGACACCAATCACCTGGAACGGGCCTTGCGGCCCATTCCAATGGGTAGGAAAAACTGGATGTTCTGCTGGACAGAACTGGGGGCCGAGCACCTGGGTCTGATTCAAAGCCTGATCAGCACCTGCAAGTTACATGAGGTTAACCCCTACACTTACCTGGTGGATGTATTGCAACGCATTGGCCGACACCCGGCCAAAGACGTTGTGGATTTAACACCGCGCGTCTGGAAAACTCGGTTCGCTGATGCCCCTCTGCGTGCACTGATTGATCCACGCCACCCGTACCGTCAAAACACAGCGACAGAGGTTTACGCTCATGCGCATTGAAGACATGACATTGGATCAGTTAATGGAACTGAACACGCTTATCTGCCGTAACCGTCCGGTAAACACCTCTTACCAACCACACTTATCTGTGAATAATTAGGTGCCCACGTATTTTAAATGGGCACTTATTATGACAGACACACTATCAACGCTTCCCACAGTCAAAAAGATTCGCCGTCGCTACTCACGGGAATTCAATCAGCAGGTTTTGACCGCTTGCGAGGACCCTAACACCTCGATTGCACAAGTGGCTCGAGACTACGGCATCAATGCCAATCAAATACAGAACTGGAAGCGTCAGCTTAAAAAACGCCATGCTTCCCAAGCGGCATTTATTCCGCTGGTCTTGAACGATCTGCCGCCGTCATCGCCTCAAACGCTCTTGGTCGAACTGCCTGCACCTCAAGGCAAGATTGCTGTGCACTGGCCTGTCACAGAATTGGCCAAATTAAGCGCCTTTGTCAAGTCGGTGCAGTCATGATTCGCATTGATCATTATTGGCTGGCGACTGAACCCATGGATATGCGTGCAGGACCCGATACCGCATTAGCTCGTGTCATTGCCGTGTTTGGTGAGGCCAAACCCCATCATGCGTATCTGTTTGCCAATAAGCGTGGCAATCGAATGAAGATACTGATCCACGATGGCTTAGGCATCTGGCTGTGTGCTCGACGTTTGAATCAAGGTAAATTCCATTGGGCTGAGCTGTGGCGCGGCGAATCCGTGACACTCTCCCCTGAACAATGTCTGGCACTGGTGCAGGGCTTGCCTTGGCAACGGCTCGAGACTTCCTTATCACTGAGTTAGTCTTTATAATCCGCGGCATGAAAACAATGCCAAACCTCCATCAACTCTCTGCCGACCAGTTACGAACACTGGCGGCGCAGTTATTCATTCAGGTCGAGACTCAAGAAGCTCGTCTTCAAGAAAAAGACCAACGCATTGCGGCCAATACCAAAGCGCTGCAACAAAAAGAGCTTAAAATCGATCAACTCACCTATGAGTTAGCCTATCTCAGACGTTTAAAATTCTCACACAAAAGTGAACAGATCAGCGCCTTACAGATGACACTGTTGGATGAAGTGACCGATGTCGACATTTCCGCGATTGAATCGGAACTGGATGCGCTTAGAGACAAAACCGACACAGCGCAACCAAAGAAAAAACCTAAGCGTCAGCCGCTACCCGAAAACCTACCTCGTCTTGACATCCGTCATGATCCCGAATCCACCACCTGTTCATGTGGCTGTCAATTACGCCATATTGGTGAAGACGTCAGTGAGAAGCTGGATTATCTGCCCGGTAGCTTTCAAGTGGAACGTCATATTCGCTCCAAATGGGCGTGCGATGCCTGTGAAACTCTGATTCAAAAACCGATGCCCCCACAAATCATTGACAAAGGTCTGCCAACCTCTGGGTTACTCGCACATCTGCTCATCGCCAAATACGCTGATCACTTACCGCTGTATCGTCAAGCTCAGATCTTTGAACGGGCCGGTGTTAAATTACCCAGTTCCACTTTAGCCGAATGGGTCGGCGTCTGTGGTGTTCAACTTGAACCGGTGGCTCAAGCACTCAAAGACTTTTTGCTGACGCAACCGGTCTTGCACGCCGATGAAACCCCAGTGCCCATGCTCAAGCCGGGGAATAAGAAAACCCATAAAGCCTATCTGTGGGCCTACACCAATCCAGCCAATGCACAACATAAGGCGGTGTATTACCACTTTAGTGAAGGACGAAACGGCAAGTTTGCACGAGAGGTGCTACAGGATTGGAAAGGATTGTTGGTGTGTGATGACTATCCTGGGTACAAAGCCAGTTTTAAACAAGGCGTGACCGAAGTCGGTTGCATGGCGCATGCCCGTCGTAAGTTCGTGGAACTGCATGAAAGCGGCAAAAGCACGATTGCCATTCAAGCCATTGAACTAATGGGGCAACTTTACGCGATTGAAAAAGAGATTCAACCCTTAGCCCCAGAGGAACGACAGACCATTCGGCAGCAAAAATCCAAACCGATTATGGACTTGCTGCTCAAATGGCTGCAGGTCCATCGAGAAAAAGTGCCCAAAGGTGGGGCAACGGAAAAAGTGATTCACTATAGCCTGAAACGTTGGGATGCCTTAAGCCGATACCTCGGAGATGGCCGCCTGCCCATCGATAATAACTGGGTGGAAAATCAAATCCGACCTTGGGCGTTAGGTCGCAAGAATTGGCTGTTTGCCGGCAGTCTGCGCAGTGGTCAACGTGCGGCGAATATTATGAGCTTGATTCAATCGGCCAAGAATAACGGCCTGGATCCTTACGCCTATCTCAAAGACGTGCTTGAACGCTTGCCCACCCATAAAGCCAGTCAAATCGACCAACTCCTACCGCACAATTGGCAACCTAGCAACCGGTGATTGCCGGACGCTTACGTAAGCGCCAATTTACCCACATCTAAAATTCTTGGATAAAGTTCGTTATTCTTCTATGTGTTTTCAATCACAGGTGAATTTTGATGAGCAAACACGAACTTTGGGTGCAGCGGATTGCCGATTGGCAGTAACTATCCGGTAAACACCTCTTACCAACCACACTTATCTGTGAATAATTAGGTGCCCACGTATTTTAAATGGGCACTTATTATGACAGACACACTATCAACGCTTCCCACAGTCAAAAAGATTCGCCGTCGCTACTCACGGGAATTCAAACAGCAGGTTTTGACCGCTTGCGAGGACCCTAACACCTCGATTGCACAAGTGGCTCGAGACTACGGCATCAATGCCAATCAAATACAGAACTGGAAGCGTCAGCTTAAAAAGCGCCATGCTTCCCAAGCGGCATTTATTCCGCTGGTCTTGAACGATCTGCCGCCGTCATCGCCTCAAACGCTCTTGGTCGAACTGCCTGCACCTCAAGGCAAGATTGCTGTGCACTGGCCTGTCACAGAATTGGCCAAATTAAGCGCCTTTGTCAAGTCGGTGCAGTCATGATTCGCATTGATCATTATTGGCTGGCGACTGAACCCATGGATATGCGTGCAGGACCCGATACCGCATTAGCTCGTGTCATTGCCGTGTTTGGTGAGGCCAAACCCCATCATGCGTATCTGTTTGCCAATAAGCGTGGCAATCGAATGAAGATACTGATCCACGATGGCTTAGGCATCTGGCTGTGTGCTCGACGTTTGAATCAAGGTAAATTCCATTGGGCTGAGCTGTGGCGGGGCGATTCCGTGACACTCTCCCCTGAACAATGTCTGGCACTGGTGCAGGGCTTGCCTTGGCAACGGCTCGAGACTTCCTTATCACTGAGTTAGTCTTTATAATCCGCGGCATGAAAACAATGCCAAACCTCCATCAACTCTCTGCTGACCAGTTACGAACACTGGCGGCGCAGTTGTTGGTTCAGGTTGAAGAAAAAGACCAGCGCATCGCCGCCGATGCCAAAGCCATTCAACAAAAAGAGCTTAAAATCGATCAACTCACCTATGAGTTAGCCTATCTCAGACGTTTAAAATTCTCACACAAAAGTGAACAGATCAGCGCCTTACAGATGACACTGTTGGATGAAGTGACCGATGCCGACATTGCCGCGATTGAATCGGAACTGGATGCGCTTAGAGACAAAACCGACACAGCGCAACCAAAGAAAAAACCTAAGCGTCAGCCGCTACCCGAACACCTACCTCGTCTTGACATCCGTCATGATCCCGAATCCACCACCTGTTCATGTGGCTGTCAATTACGCCATATTGGTGAAGACGTCAGTGAAAAGCTGGATTATCTGCCCGGGACGTTTCAAGTTGAACGTCATATTCGCTCCAAATGGGCGTGCGATACCTGTGAAACTCTGATTCAAAAACCGATGCCCCCACAAATCATTGATAAAGGTCTGCCCACCTCTGGGTTACTCGCACATCTGCTCATCGCCAAATACGCTGATCACTTACCGCTGTATCGTCAAGCTCAGATCTTTGAACGGGCCGGTGTTAAATTACCCAGTTCCACTTTAGCCGAATGGGTCGGCGTCTGTGGTGTTCAACTTGAACCGGTGGCTCAAGCACTCAAAGACTTTTTGCTGACGCAACCGGTCTTGCACGCCGATGAAACCCCAGTGCCCATGCTCAAGCCGGGGAATAAGAAAACCCATAAAGCCTATCTGTGGGCCTACACCAATCCAGCCAATGCACAACATAAGGCGGTGTATTACCACTTCAGTGAAGGACGAAACGGCAAGTTCGCAAGAGAGGTGCTACAGGATTGGAAAGGATTGTTGGTGTGTGATGACTATCCTGGGTACAAAGCCAGTTTTAAACAAGGCGTGAGCGAAGTGGGCTGTATGGCGCATGCCCGTCGTAAGTTCGTGGAACTGCATGAAAGCGGCAAAAGCACGATTGCCATTCAAGCCATTGAACTAATGGGACAACTTTACGCCATTGAAAAAGAGATTCAACCCTTAGCCCCAGAGGAACGACAGATAATCCGGCAGCAAAAATCCAAACCGATCATGGACTTGCTGCTCAAATGGCTGAAGGTCCATCGAGAAAAAGTGCCCAAAGGTGGGGCAACGGAAAAAGCGATTCACTATAGCTTGAAACGTTGGGATGCCTTAAGCCGATACCTTGGAGATGGCCGCCTGCCCATCGATAATAACTGGGTAGAAAATCAAATCCGACCTTGGGCGTTAGGTCGCAAGAACTGGCTGTTTGCCGGCAGTCTACGCAGTGGTCAACGTGCGGCGAATATTATGAGCTTGATTCAATCAGCTAAAAACAATGGTCTGGATCCTTACGCCTATCTCAAAGACGTGCTTGAACGCTTACCCACCCATAAAGCCAGTCAAATCGACCAACTCCTACCGCACAATTGGCAACCTAGCAATCGGTGATTGCCGGACGCTTACGATTGGCAAGCCAGTGGCCTTTCACAACGGGCATTTTGCCAGCAGCAAGGCTTGGCGATTTCAACCTTTTATACTTGGCGACGTAGGCTTCGAAACTTAAGCCAAGCACCCATCAAAGAATCTTCTGCCTTTTTGCCGATGGTGATTCACGATCAGCCTGAACCGTGCTCAACCAGCATTGCAGTCAAGGCAAAAGGATTGGCATTTGAGTGTTCCGTGGTGCAATTAGCGCAATTGATTACCGAGTTGAATCGTCATGCTTAGACCAAGCTTTGATGCACACGTCTTTGTCTATCGTGATTCCGTGGATATGCGTAAATCCATTAATGGACTGGCGGCCATTGTGGAAGCTGAGCTGGGACATTCTCCCATGAGTGGCGCACTGTTTGTGTTTTGCAACCGTTCTCGCGATAAGGTCAAACTCCTCTACTGGGAACGCAATGGTTTTGTGCTCTGGTACAAGCGATTAGAGAAACACAAGTTCAAATGGTTAGCACCAGTCGTCGATCAAGAAGCGGTGTCGGTCACAGGCAAACAGCTTAATCAGTTACTCGATGGCTTGGATATTTTTCAACAGCCGCATCAATCACTTTTCTATGACAACGTGGGCTAATTCGGGTATCTTACCCGCCCATGAAAACACCTCTGACTGCTCACGATTTACCCGATGATATCGAGGCCTTAAAGGCGTTGGTCGTGCAGTCTCAATCAGATATCCTTCATCAAGCAAGTCAACTTGCTCAAAAAGACCAGCACATAGATACGCTTGCCAAAGAAGTCAGTCGTCTGTCTGAATTAGTCATGTTCTTTAAGGTTCGTCAATTCTATAAAAGCAGTGAAAAACACCCCGATCAAGCGGAACTGTTTAATGAGCCTGAAGTCGAGGACAATTCGTCTTTGAGAGCGTCGAGTGATGAATCCTCGAGTGCCTCACCCAAAGCAAAATCCAACGCCGGTCGTAAACCCTTACCAAAGAATCTTCCCCGTCAACGCGTTGAACATTGCTTACCGGCCGGTGAGAAATGTGACTGTGGCTCAGAGTTCAAAGAGATCGGTGAAGAAGTCTCTGAGCAATTAGAAATTATTCCTGCCAAAATCATTGTTCGTCAGTTAGTGCGTAAAAAATACGCCTGCCCAGGGTGTGAGGGTTCGCTTAAGTTAGCGTCCATGCCCAAACAACCGATTCCCAAAAGCATCGCCGGCCCTGGGTTACTTGCCTACATTGCCACCGCGAAATACCAAGATGGCGTACCGCTGTATCGTCAAGAAAAAGCCTTTGAACGTTTAGAGGTCGAACTGTCACGCCAAACGATGGCCAACTGGATGATCAAGGGGGCCCAACTCTGTCAGCCACTGTACAACCTACTGCAAGATTCTCTGCTCGACAGTGGCTATGTGCATATGGATGAAACGCGTGTGCAAGTGTTGAATGAGGTGGGGAAAACCGCAGAGAGCCACAGTTACATGTGGGTACGCAAGACGGGCGATCAAAAACACCCAGTGGTGTTATTCGACTATGCACCGGATCGCACCACACAAACCGCGATGAATTTATTACCTGAGTTTAAAGGCTTCCTACAAACCGATGACTATGCGGGTTATCACAAAATCGGTGTAACCGAACAGATTACCCATCTAGGTTGTTGGGCCCATGCCCGACGTAAGTTTATGGATGCCAAAAAAGTACTGCCTAAGAATAAAACCGGCAAGGCGGACATGGCACTCAATCTCATTCAAAAGCTCTATCAAATTGAACAACACATCAAAGACCAACCACCAAATAAACGACTCAAGGTCCGGCAAACCGAAAGCCTGCGGGTTTTAGAACAGCTCAAAACGTGGTTGGATAAAAGCCTCAACAGCACCGTGCCCAAAAGCAAACTCGGTGAGGCCTTGAGCTATCTGGCAAAAAACTGGGAAAAACTTCAAATCTTCACCACGAATGGGCGATTGAATATCGACAACAACCCAGTTGAGAATGCCATTCGTCCCTTCGCGATCGGACGCAAGAACTGGCTCTTTAGCCAATCGGTTAAAGGCGCCAAAGCCAGTGCGATGCTGTACAGCTTGATTGAAACCGCCAAAGCCAACGGACTCGAACCCCAAGCTTATCTCACCGATCTCTTCCGAGACCTGCCCAACTGCGACACCCTCGAGCAGTTCGAAGCACTTCTGCCGTGGAATCACACCGCATCCTAGAAAACTAGGGCGTGGGTAAATTGTCGCTTACACGCTTACTATCTGCCAGCGCATTGACCAGTTGCAGGAGCGTGAAACCATGGAAGCGCTGATGCAATTGCGATTGGGGATGAAAGTGACGTTTGAGGGTCGCTATGGACAAGTGTTTGGCATCGTCACAAAAATCAATCGAAAGACGGTGATCGTACTGGATGAAGATGGTGCCAAACAATACAAGGTTGCACCGGTATTATTACGCCCACTTCATGAGGCAAGCTGATTCAACCACGTCTTGGAATGAACGCTTACGATTGAAAACACATAGAAGAATAACGAACTTTATCCAAGAATTTTAGATGTGGGTAAATTGGCGCTTACTTTGCTCATCAAAATTCTCCTGTGATTGAAAACACATAGAAGAATAACGAACTTTATTCAGGAATTTTAGATGTGGGTAAATTGACGCTTACGGACGGTTACCGATGATCACCGGATGCTTGCGCTTGAATACTAAAAAGCCCCAAATTTCTTGAGGCTTTTTTGTTTTTTATGTCACGTTAATGCAAATTCATGAGTCCTTGCCATGATTTAGTAAGTCGTCAACAATTTCTTTAGTTGTGACATCCATTCCGCCGTTACCAGTGTTATCAACGACCAATTCTCCCGTTTCTGTATTCAAATCGGTCAAATTAGCGTTTGTCTGATTCACATCCAATACAAGCAAGTCTTGAGCATTTTCAGGTAGATCTTCCACAGACTCTGAATTAATAGGTAAATTCACCGCTCCATCATCGTCGACGTTTAGTAAATCAGTCAAGTCAACTTCTGTGCCAACAAAAGCTTCACCGGCAGTGCTCGAAGCAGTAATACTATCCAAAGCAGCATAGTCAAGCATACCATCGTCAGACTCTGCATCGACGATACGCATATCAAAATCACTATCATCCATATCAGTGTAGTCAACGATCATGTCTTGAACGTGTTGCATTGCACTGTCTTCTGATATTGGAGTGAATCCGTTTTCTACCAGAATTTGTGCTAGCTGATCCCCACTAATCGTGCTCAAATCAAAACTGTCATCACTAAATTGCTCATGCATTTCAGGGCTGATCACAATTCCGTCATAAGCGTTCGCATTCGAATCAATGGTTTGTAGCAATACTGCCATGTTTTCGACATATTCGTCATTAACATCTTGCAGACTGGTACCAGCTATTTCTTGTAAGAACACATGTCCGTCTGACAAGGCTGTAGAACCAAAAGATCCTAAAACAACATTACCAATAGAGAAGGTTATTTGATCCCCTTGATAGTAGCTAAAGCCGCCGTTTTCATCAGTGAAGCCAGTTAAACCGGAAGAGGTTGAATAGGCAATACCTTCAACAATACCGTCGACCAGGGTTCCGTTTAGCAATGGCGAGGAATCAACCATAACTTCTGCAGAAACGTTATCTACACTAAAGTCTTTATCGTTGTCAGTATTAATGACGCGGATCTCATCAAAACCGCCACTTTGGGTAACCGTGATTGATGTTGAACCCGAGGAATAACTGTAAGAATCTAAATCAAAATCACCAACTTTAGCACTATCTTTATAGAGTTCAATTTTCCCGTTATGATTGGATGCATTGTAACTACTGATGTCTATATTGGCTTCAGTAGCGATACCATTAAGTTGATAGCTAATAGAATGCAAACCGCTATCGTTACTATCAACTAATTCAACGGCATTACCATCAAAGGTTTTAATTAATGTTGCGGCAGGTGGAACAATAGCTACATCCGTTGTCGTCAAATTCACATTCGCCGTCGCTTGACTGCCATCGGCATCCTGTACGAGATAACTCAACGTATCACTCATATCAGCAGCAACATCATTCAAGGCAGTAAAGGTATAGCTACCATCACCCGATACCGTAAAGCTACCGGCATTGGTAGTAAAGGTATGCGAGTCAGCAGCGTCAACAAAGGTATAAGTCGATGCGCCATGAGTGACTGAAACCAGTTCAGGAGTTCCCCAGCCATCGCCACCGTCACTGTCATTACCGAGTAAATTGCCGCTCATTTGATTCGGTGTCGGAGTAATAACTGATGTTAGCGTTAAAGCAAGGTCACTAATGTCATCCAAGATAATAACGTTACTGTCATCGGCGGCATCATTAGTATCAGCATCTGATGCTGAAGTATCAGTTGCATCATATGTGCTCGCAGTTTCACCAGATGACCATGCAATCGGCTCTAAATGACCAATGTCCGAATTGGATAATCCGCCATAACCGACAGCAAATGAGGTATCAAACCCATTGCTGGATAAGAAGTTTATCCAAGCTGACTCTTCGCCAACAGATCCTCCGTTAGTGTCAGATTCGATAATACCGTCTGAACCTGTTTCATTATTTTCATTTGGAGAACCATCTGAAATAAACATTGAAACCAATTTTCCGCCACCGGATGGTGGAGCGACGAAATTATCAGTAACCGTTTTTAAGGCAGCATCATAATCTGTTCCGTAACTATCAGAACCTGTGGTGTTTATCGAATTAATTGCAGTCATTGCATCAGTCAGGTTAGTGTACCAACCTCCGTTCTCACCAGAATCATGGAAAGTGCCATCTTTTGCAAAAGAGGTAATAAATACCGAATGCACCGCACCACTGTTAAATAAGCCTTCAATAGAAGATTTTAGTGTCGCCATCTGACTTGAACTAACACTCGCTGAATGATCGATCATTAACACCAAATCACTGCCGGTCGTTACCGTCTGACTAACACTTTCTTCAATGCTGATTACATCATCTACGGCAATTGGAGCCGTATCTGCTGCGATAGCAGTGGCCGCCACACCATCACTCGTAATCGTACCGGTAATACTTCCTCCTGAACTGTCATTATCCGCATCAGTAATAACAACAGGCACACTTAAGTTAATATCTGACGGACTAATTTCAGTTAGAGAGAAGTCACCACCCACACGGAAGTCAACACCATCCGCATTAAAGGTAACCGAAGCAATTGCTAGATCACTTCCTGAATCCCAAGAAATATGTGCCGTATCAACACTGATTGTATAAGGCGTTCCAGGACCATTAGAACCGACAGCAACATCTAGGGTTCCTTGAGTACCATCAACAGCAATAAAATCGAGTGTTAAGTTTGTCGCAACACCGCTCTGCGTATTAACAGAAACTGAGAAAGTGTTAACACCTGCAATATTCGAATCAGTTAAAGCGTTATCAATTGCAGCTTGGCCTGTTAAAGGGCCACTGCTAGCCAATGAATCATAGAATGAGAAGGTTACCGATTCACCTGACGAACCATCAACCCATTGTGAAGCCGCGCCAACATACCCTACACCACCAGCGCCACTTGTGTTGGTTGATACCGCGCCCGATGAATTTGCAGAAGTGATAAGAATATCAATACCGTCTGTACCGATTGCATAAGCATCTGCACTACTGCCACTTAAGCCGCCAATGTCAAATGTAATCTCATCGCCGGCAAGATAGAAAGTACCATCAGCAACATCAATACTATAGTTACCAGTGCTTTGATTAAGGGTAATGGTAATCGCAGTTTGATTACCTGCAGTAACAGCAGTTAACACATCGCCATTAGAATCTAAAGACCACGTTAACTCTTGCCCATTGAAATACACCTGATCACCATTACTGAAAACAGGCATTCCATTGATTGATGAGTTGAAATCAACATCACCACCACCATCAGCACCAAATACTTGGGCTAATGAAATAGATGAAACAGAATTGCCATCTTCAATCGTACCAAAGCTAACTGGAGTTACACTAGGTGCATCATCTCCAATCGTAGCAATATTGATCACAACTGGAGTAAACGAGGACTCACTAGTTGAAACAGTGACACTATCAGTATGTGATACAACATTATTCTCTAAAACATTATCTTTCAAGGTATAGGTATATTGAAGCTCTCCTCCAGAGAAAGCTGTGAATAACAGTTGACCAGTACCATTAGTGGTATCAACTGAAGTACCTGTAAGCCCTGTCTCAGCATCGTACACTTTTGTTCCATTAACAAAGATATCATCTCCGCCATCTGAATCACTCACGGAAATATAATTACCCATGCTATCAATCAAAGCATTTGAATCAGGGCTTGACCCATCGACGAGATTAGCTTCAGAAACTGTCGCTAATTGACCTTCACCTATTACTGGGTTGTCATTGACATTGTCTAGACTGATATTGACCGTCGCAGTGTCAGTCCCGCCTTCGAGGTCGTCGACTTTAACCGTTAAGCTGTACTCACCCAATTCGGCATCGTCAATGTCTTGCGTCACACTGATTTGACCAGTGCTGGCATTAATGCTGAACAGACCTGCTTCGTTACCACCTTCTATGCTATAGACTTTATTGGCATCACTGTCGGCATCACTGGCTGTGACCGTTCCAACCACTGTACCGGAGGTCGTACCTTCATCGGCACTGAACTCGTAAACATCTACATTCGATGCAGTTTCAGCCGTATCACTGCCTGATATAAATTCAGGAATGGTGTTATTCACCGTCCAAGTGAAAGTTTCACTGGCAACCGGAGCACTGCCATCACTGGCCGTGACAGTCACGCTGTAGGCTTGGGTGTTGTTGTTGTCATCCGTTGCATCCGAGGCGTCACTGGCAATCGTGCCACTGATCACACCGGTACTGCTGTTGATGCTTAACCCTTTCGGTAGCCCACTGGCGCTGTACGTCAAGGTGTCGCCATCGGCGTCACTGAAGTTGCCGGATACGTCTAGATTGACGCTTTCTGAGTCGAGGTTGGTTTGATCACTAATTTCGGTGCTTTCTGGATTGTCGTCAACATTATCCAGACGGATATTGACCGTCGCAGTGTCAGTCCCGCCTTCGAGGTCGTCGACTTTAACCGTTAAGCTGTACTCACCCAATTCGGCATCGTCAATGTCTTGCGTCACACTGATTTGACCAGTGCTGGCATTAATGCTGAACAGACCTGCTTCGTTACCACCTTCTATGCTATAGACTTTATTGGCATCACTGTCGGCATCACTGGCTGTGACCGTTCCAACCACTGTACCGGAGGTCGTACCTTCATCGGCACTGAACTCGTAAACATCTACATTCGATGCAGTTTCAGCCGTATCACTGCCTGATATAAATTCAGGAATGGTGTTATTCACCGTCCAAGTGAAAGTTTCACTGGCAACCGGAGCACTGCCATCACTGGCCGTGACAGTCACGCTGTAGGCTTGGGTGTTGTTGTTGTCATCCGTTGCATCCGAGGCGTCACTGGCAATCGTGCCACTGATCACACCGGTACTGCTGTTGATGCTTAACCCTTCCGGTAGCCCACTGGCACTGTACGTCAAGGTGTCGCCATCGGCGTCACTGAAGTTGCCGGATACGTCTAGATTGACGCTTTCTGAGTCGAGGTTGGTTTGATCACTAATTTCGGTGCTTTCTGGATTGTCGTCAACATTATCCAGACGGATATTGACCGTCGCAGTGTCAGTCCCGCCTTCGAGGTCGTCGACTTTAACCGTTAAGCTGTACTCACCCAATTCGGCATCGTCAATGTCTTGCGTCACACTGATTTGACCAGTGCTGGCATTAATGCTGAACAGACCTGCTTCGTTACCACCTTCTATGCTATAGACTTTATTGGCATCACTGTCGGCATCACTGGCTGTGACCGTTCCAACCACTGTACCGGAGGTCGTACCTTCATCGGCACTGAACTCGTAAACATCTACATTCGATGCAGTTTCAGCCGTATCACTGCCTGATATAAATTCAGGAATGGTGTTATTCACCGTCCAAGTGAAAGTTTCACTGGCAACCGGAGCACTGCCATCACTGGCCGTGACAGTCACGCTG
The DNA here is from genome assembly GCF_011398355.1 of Thiosulfatimonas sediminis. GTDB lineage: Bacteria > Pseudomonadota > Gammaproteobacteria > Thiomicrospirales > Thiomicrospiraceae > Thiomicrorhabdus > Thiomicrorhabdus sediminis_A. Next base: position 1,107,163 of record NZ_AP021889.1, on the reverse strand, counting down.
TAGGCTTGGGTGTTGTTGTTGTCATCCGTTGCATCCGAGGCGTCACTGGCAATCGTGCCACTGATCACACCGGTACTGCTGTTGATGCTTAACCCTTCCGGTAGCCCACTGGCACTGTACGTCAAGGTGTCGCCATCGGCGTCACTGAAGTTGCCGGATACGTCTAGATTGACGCTTTCTGAGTCGAGGTTGGTTTGATCACTAATTTCGGTGCTTTCTGGATTGTCGTCAACATTATCCAGACGGATATTGACCGTCGCAGTGTCAGTCCCGCCTTCGAGGTCGTCGACTTTAACCGTTAAGCTGTACTCACCCAATTCGGCATCGTCAATGTCTTGCGTCACACTGATTTGACCAGTGCTGGCATTAATGCTGAACAGACCTGCTTCGTTACCACCTTCTATGCTATAGACTTTATTGGCATCACTGTCGGCATCACTGGCTGTGACCGTTCCAACCACTGTACCGGAGGTCGTACCTTCATCGGCACTGAACTCGTAAACATCTACATTCGATGCAGTTTCAGCCGTATCACTGCCTGATATAAATTCAGGAATGGTGTTATTCACCGTCCAAGTGAAAGTTTCACTGGCAACCGGAGCACTGCCATCACTGGCCGTGACAGTCACGCTGTAGGCTTGGGTGTTGTTGTTGTCATCCGTTGCATCCGAGGCGTCACTGGCAATCGTGCCACTGATCACACCGGTACTGCTGTTGATGCTTAACCCTTTCGGTAGCCCACTGGCACTGTACGTCAAGGTGTCGCCATCGGCGTCACTGAAGTTGCCGGATACGTCTAGATTGACGCTTTCTGAGTCGAGGTTGGTTTGATCACTAATTTCGGTGCTTTCTGGATTGTCGTCAACATTATCCAGACGGATATTGACCGTCGCAGTGTCAGTCCCGCCTTCGAGGTCGTCGACTTTAACCGTTAAGCTGTACTCACCCAATTCGGCATCGTCAATGTCTTGCGTCACACTGATTTGACCAGTGCTGGCATTAATGCTGAACAGACCGGCTTCGTTACCACCTTCTATGCTATAGACTTTATTGGCATCACTGTCGGCATCACTGGCTGTGACCGTTCCAACCACTGTACCGGAGGTCGTACCTTCATCGGCACTGAACTCGTAAACATCTACATTCGATGCAGTTTCAGCCGTATCACTGCCTGATATAAATTCAGGAATGGTGTTATTCACCGTCCAAGTGAAAGTTTCACTGGCAACCGGAGCACTGCCATCACTGGCCGTGACAGTCACGCTGTAGGCTTGGGTGTTGTTGTTGTCATCCGTTGCATCCGAGGCGTCACTGGCAATCGTGCCACTGATCACACCGGTACTGCTGTTGATGCTTAACCCTTCCGGTAGCCCACTGGCACTGTACGTCAAGGTGTCGCCATCGGCGTCACTGAAGTTGCCGGATACGTCTAGATTGACGCTTTCTGAGTCGAGGTTGGTTTGATCACTAATTTCGGTGCTTTCTGGATTGTCGTCAACATTATCCAGACGGATATTGACCGTCGCAGTGTCAGTCCCGCCTTCGAGGTCGTCGACTTTAACCGTTAAGCTGTACTCACCCAATTCGGCATCGTCAATGTCTTGCGTCACACTGATTTGACCAGTGCTGGCATTAATGCTGAACAGACCTGCTTCGTTACCACCTTCTATGCTATAGACTTTATTGGCATCACTGTCGGCATCACTGGCTGTGACCGTTCCAACCACTGTACCGGAGGTCGTACCTTCATCGGCACTGAACTCGTAAACATCTACATTCGATGCAGTTTCAGCCGTATCACTGCCTGATATAAATTCAGGAATGGTGTTATTCACCGTCCAAGTGAAAGTTTCACTGGCAACCGGAGCACTGCCATCACTGGCCGTGACAGTCACGCTGTAGGCTTGGGTGTTGTTGTTGTCATCCGTTGCATCCGAGGCGTCACTGGCAATCGTGCCACTGATCACACCGGTACTGCTGTTGATGCTTAACCCTTCCGGTAGCCCACTGGCACTGTACGTCAAGGTGTCGCCATCGGCGTCACTGAAGTTGCCGGATACGTCTAGATTGACGCTTTCTGAGTCGAGGTTGGTTTGATCACTAATTTCGGTGCTTTCTGGAGAATCATTAACAGGATTAACTCTGACATCGACTGTCGTCGTATTACCTTCTTCGTTGGTGTAAGTGAATTGATCACTGCCATTGAAGTCCGCATTGGGCGTATAAGTCACGGTACCATCAGCGTTGATCGCAACCGTACCGTTGGCGCCATTAGTCACACTGGCAACCGGTGAGACCGGGCCGTCAATGTCGGTGTCGTTGGCCAATACATCAATCACGACTGGTGTGTCTTCATTGGTGACCGCAGTGTCTGGATTGATGGCTGTGGCGTCATTGATTGGGTTGACGGTCACCGAGACCGTGGCGCTATTGCCTTCTTCGTTGGTGTAGGTGAATTGGTCACTGCCGTTGAAGTCGGCATTAGGCGTATAAGTCACGGTACCATCAGCGTTGATCGCAACCGTACCGTTGGCACCGTTGGTGACACTGGCAACCGGTGAGACCGGACCGTCAATGTCTGTATCGTTTGCAAGCACATCAATCACGACTGGGGTGTCTTCATTGGTGACCGCAGTGTCTGGATTGATGACTGTGGCGTCATTGATTGGGTTGACGGTCACCGAGACCGTGGCGCTATTGCCTTCTTCATTGGTGTAGGTGAATTGGTCACTGCCGTTAAAGTCGACATTGGGTGTATAAGTCACGGTACCATCAGCGTTGATCGCAACCGTACCGTTGGCGCCATTAGTCACACTGGCAACCGGTGAGACCGGACCGTCAATGTCGGTGTCGTTGGCCAATACATCAATCACGACTGGGGTGTCTTCATTGGTGACCGCAGTGTCTGGATTGATGGCGGTGGCGTCATTGATTGGGTTGACGGTCACCGAGACCGTGGCGCTATTGCCTTCTTCGTTGGTGTAGGTGAATTGATCACTGCCGTTAAAGTCCGCATTGGGCGTATAAGTCACGGTACCATCAGCGTTGATCGCAACCGTACCGTTGGCGCCATTAGTCACACTGGCAACCGGTGAGACCGGACCGTCAATGTCGGTGTCGTTAGCCAATACATCAATCACGACTGAGGTGTCTTCATTGGTCACCGCAGTGTCTGGATTGATGGCTGTGGCGTCATTGATTGGGTTGACGGTCACCGAGACCGTGGCGCTATTGCCTTCTTCATTGGTGTAGGTGAATTGATCACTGCCGTTAAAGTCCGCATTGGGCGTATAAGTCACGGTACCATCAGCGTTGATCGCAACCGTACCGTTGGCGCCATTAGTCACACTGGCAACCGGTGAGACCGGACCGTCAATGTCTGTATCGTTTGCAAGCACATCAATCACGACTGGGGTGTCTTCATTGGTGACCACAGTGTCTGGATTGATGGCGGTGGCGTCATTGATTGGGTTGACGGTCACCGAGACCGTGGCGCTATTGCCTTCTTCGTTGGTGTAGGTGAATTGGTCACTGCCGTTGAAGTCGGCATTGGGCGTATAGGTCACGGTACCATCAGCGTTGATCGCAACCGTACCGTTGGCACCGTTGGTGACACTGGCAACCGGTGAGACCGGACCGTCAATGTCGGTGTCGTTGGCCAATACATCAATCACGACTGGTGTGTCTTCATTGGTGACCGCAGTGTCTGGATTGATGGCTGTGGCGTCATTGATTGGGTTGACGGTCACCGAGACCGTGGCGCTATTGCCTTCTTCGTTGGTGTAGGTGAATTGGTCACTGCCGTTGAAGTCGGCATTGGGCGTATAGGTCAAGGTACCATCAGCGTTGATCGCAACCGTACCGTTGGCGCCATTAGTCACACTGGCAACCGGTGAGACCGGGCCGTCAATGTCGGTGTCGTTGGCCAATACATCAATCACGACTGGTGTGTCTTCATTGGTGACCGCAGTGTCTGGATTGATGGCTGTGGCGTCATTGATTGGGTTGACGGTCACCGAGACCGTGGCGCTATTGCCTTCTTCGTTGGTGTAGGTGAATTGGTCACTGCCGTTGAAGTCGGCATTAGGCGTATAAGTCACGGTACCATCAGCGTTGATCGCAACCGTACCGTTGGCACCGTTGGTGACACTGGCAACCGGTGAGACCGGGCCGTCAATGTCGGTGTCGTTGGCCAATACATCAATCACAACTGGTGTGTCTTCATTGGTGACCGCAGTGTCTGGATTGATGACTGTGGCGTCATTGATTGGGTTGACCGTCACGGTAACGCTTGCCGTATTGCCTTCTTCGTTGGTGTAGGTGAATTGGTCACTGCCGTTGAAGTCGGCATTGGGCGTATAGGTCAAGGTACCATCAGCGTTGATCGCAACCGTACCGTTGGCGCCATTAGTCACACTGGCAACCGGTGAGACCGGGCCGTCAATGTCGGTGTCGTTGGCCAATACATCAATCACGACTGGTGTGTCTTCATTGGTCACCGCAGTGTCTGGATTGATGGCGGTGGCGTCATTCACTGGGTTAACGGTAATTCCAACCGTTGCTTCTGAAGTATTTCCGTTGCCATCAGTCACGGTATATGAGAATGAGTCATCACCGTTATAATTTTCGTCAGGGGTATAGGTATAAGTGCCATCACCATTATCAACTAATTGACCATTTACAGGCTGGGTGATGCCGATAACCGTTAAGTCGTCGCCGTCGGCATCAATATCGTTAGCTAACAATTGCTCATCTGTAAAAGTAAGAGGTTGATCTTCCTCTGTGACAAGTAAATCATTGTTAGCAACAGGTGGGGTATTGGCGAGTAAAAGACCTTCTTCAGTCACAAGAGCATCTTGAGCCGCAAATGCATCGCCTTCGAAGGTTACCGGATCTGTTGTTTCGACAATACGAGCAACTTGCGGAACCCCACCTTCTTCCTGATATTGGGCGTCTTGAGATTCTGAAATGCTGTAAATCGTCAAGGACATAGCCCCACCTGCATCAGCTGCACCACCCGCAGCTGTTGCTTCTAAATTATCCAGTAAATCACCACCCTCTGGATTTTCAATTTCAGCAAGAACATCTTCTAGCGATTGCGGTCTTACTGCGCTATCTTGCTCAGTCTTAGCGCCATCTTCCAACATATTAGAAGTCAGTACAAGCGTCTGGTTTGCTCCAATCGTTACCTCTTGACCACCCTCTAATCGCAGTCTGATTGAACCATCAGCGCCAGTCTGAATGGTATCACCTGTCGCTAATAAATCTGCGACTTCGACGATTTTTGGGTTACCTGCTTGGTCGTATACCAAAACAGAATTTTGAACATTTAAGATGGTGGCGATTGAATTAGACATGGTAAAAACCCTCTAAATATAATAAGTAGTTATGCTTAACTACATTAGACGCTTTTTACTTTAAAAAAAACACAGACTTTAGTACTAGCATATTTTTTTTGTTTCTATCACACCAACACAATCAATAGAATTCCACTATTAAAGAGAGGGGAAAATTTACCCTATTAACAAATTTTCGAACCAAATACTTACAAATTAAGTAATCGTCAAAACACCATCAACCTTAAGCAGACACAGAGTAAGTTCGAATGGCTTCAGGCACAGAACAGTTTGACTGTGCATTGCGATCGTTTGCCGTCATGTCTATGCCTGACAAAACAAGCAGCACAGCGCCCTCGAATGATTCAAAGCCGCTACGAGTGAGGCTAGCAGTAACTATCCGGTAAACACCTCTTACCCTCCACACTTATCTGTGAATAATTAGGTGCCCACGTATTCTAAATGGGCACTTATTATGACAGACTCTCTATCAACGCTTCCCACAGTCAAAAAGATTCGCCGTCGCTACTCACGGGAATTCAAACAGCAAGTTTTGTCCGCTTGCGAGGACCCTAACACCTCGATTGCACAAGTCGCTCGGGACTACGGCATCAACGCCAATCAAATACAAAACTGGAAGCGTCAGCTTAAAAAGACAGCTTCCTCTCAAGCGGCATTTATTCCGCTTGTCTTGAACGATCTGCCGCCATCACCTCCTCATGTGCTCTTGGTCGAACTGCCTGCACCTCAAGGCAAGATTGCTGTGCACTGGCCCGTCACAGAATTGGCCAAATTAAGCGCCTTTGTCAAGTCGGTGCAGTCATGATTCGCATTGATCATTATTGGCTGGCGACTGAACCTTTGGATATGCGTGCCGGACCCGATACCGCATTAGCTCGAGTGATTGCCGTGTTTGGTGAAGCCAAGCCTCATCATGCGTATCTGTTTGCTAATAAGCGAGGCAATCGAATGAAAGTCTTGGTTCATGATGGCCTTGGTATCTGGCTGTGTGCTCGGCGTTTGAATCAAGGAAAATTCCATTGGGCTGAACGGTGGCGGGGCGAATCCGTGACACTCTCCCCTGAACAATGTCTGGCACTGGTGCAAGGCTTGCCTTGGCAACGACTCGAGACTTCCCTTGCTCTGAGTTAGTCTTTATAATCCGCGGCATGAAAACGCTGCTAAACCTCAATCAACTCTCTGCACACCAGTTACGGACACTGGCAGCGCAGTTGTTGGTTCAGGTTGAAGAAAAAGACCAACGCATTGCGGCCAATACCAAAGCGCTGCAACAAAAAGAGCTTAAAATCGATCAACTCACCTATGAGTTGGCGTATCTGAGACGTTTAAAATTCTCACACAAAAGTGAACAGATCAGCGCCTTACAGATGACACTGTTGGATGAAGTGACCGATGCCGACATTGCGGCGATTGAATCGGAACTGGAATCTCTCAAAGACAAAACCGACACAGCGCAACCAAAGAAAAAACCTAAGCGTCAGCCGCTACCCGAAAACCTACCTCGTCTTGACATCCGTCATGATCCCGAATCCACCACTTGTTCATGTGGCTGTCAATTACGCCATATTGGTGAAGACGTCAGTGAGAAGCTGGATTATCTGCCCGGGACGTTTCAAGTGGAACGTCATATTCGCTCCAAATGGGCGTGCGATGCCTGTGAAACTCTGATTCAAAAACCGATGCCCCCACAAATCATTGACAAAGGTCTGCCCACCTCTGGGTTACTCGCACATCTGCTCATCGCCAAATACGCTGATCACTTACCGCTGTATCGTCAAGCTCAGATCTTTGAACGGGCCGGTGTTAAATTACCCAGTTCCACTTTAGCCGAATGGGTCGGCGTCTGTGGTGTTCAACTTGAACCGGTGGCTCAAGCACTCAAAGACTTTTTGCTGACGCAACCGGTCTTGCACGCCGATGAAACCCCAGTGCCCATGCTCAAGCCGGGGAATAAGAAAACCCATAAAGCCTATCTGTGGGCCTACACCAATCCAGCCAATGCACAACATAAGGCGGTGTATTACCACTTTAGTGAAGGACGAAACGGCAAGTTTGCACGAGAAGTGCTGCAGGATTGGAAAGGATTGTTGGTGTGTGATGACTATCCTGGGTACAAAGCCAGTTTTAAACAAGGCGTGAGCGAAGTGGGCTGTATGGCGCATGCCCGTCGTAAGTTCGTGGAACTGCATGAAAGCGGCAAAAGCACGATTGCCATTCAAGCCATTGAACTAATGGGGCAACTTTACGCCATTGAAAAAGAGATTCAACCCTTAGCCCCAGAGGAACGACAGACCATTCGACAGCAAAAATCCAAACCGATTATGGACCTGCTGCTCAAATGGCTGCAGGTCCATCGAGAAAAAGTGCCCAAAGGTGGGGCAACGGAAAAAGCGATTCACTATAGCCTGAAACGTTGGGATGCCTTAAGCCGATACCTCGGAGATGGCCGCCTGCCCATCGATAATAACTGGGTGGAAAATCAAATCCGACCTTGGGCGTTAGGTCGCAAGAACTGGCTGTTTGCCGGCAGTCTACGCAGTGGTCAACGTGCGGCGAATATTATGAGCTTGATTCAATCAGCTAAAAACAATGGTCTGGATCCTTACGCCTATCTCAAAGAGGTGCTTGAACGCTTACCCACCCATAAAGCCAGTCAAATCGACCAACTCCTACCGCACAATTGGCAACCTAGCAATCGGTGATTGCCGGACGGTTACGGCTAGCAGAGGCAACTTCGTTGTTATCCCAATCATCTATAGCGATAGCGATGCATTTCGAAGCAAGCCTAGAATTTACTATTTGCAAGACCTCGCTGAAGTCAATCAGGACTTATTCTTTGTCACATTAACTTTCAAGATTGTGCACCGGTATCAATAAAAGGATTCGTTTAACCGCTTAAGGTTTTGATCGTTTGAAAATTCATTGAAGTGTATTAAGCCAAAACAGACTTAAGATAACATTGGCCTTGGCCGAATTTAGGTGAAGAGTCAGTCGGCAGAAATTTTTCTCTGCCGACTGAGTAGAGGACCGAACGCGATACTCACACGTCGGTTTTTTTGGCAATCGTATAATTAATTTTACAAATTTGTTGTATCGTCTAAATGACTTTGAATCACTTCTTCCATCGTTTCGTTTCTACCAAAAGTCGTTTTAGAAAAAATCTTAACCGAATCCAGTGAATCCAGTTCATTCTGCTCTTCTTGATCGTCTGCACTTTCCAAATAATCAAAGACGACCTCGGTGAAGTCATTCTGCACCACATCAAATATGCTCATATCCTCCAATGCCATGGACTCGATAAAATCAGCCGGTGGAGTTGCAATATCAATATTCGCATAATCAAAACCTTGACTGATTAACGCCAGCTCTGAATCAGGAATATGTAAATCAAAAGCGGCAGCGGTCATATCCGTTAAGTTCATCAAAGTGGCTTGCACATGAGCCATTGCATCGACTTCAGTGACAATATTCTCAAAACCATTATCCAACAAGAATTGCTGAAGTTCTTGCTCACTGGCTGTAGCTAGATCAATGCTTTGACCAGCCAATTGCTGATGAACTTCTGGGGTAATCAAAATCCCGTCTGCTGGATTAGCATTAGCATCCAGCGTCTGCAAGAATACCGCCATATTTTCAACATATTCGCTATTCAAATCAGAACGAGAAACATCCGCTAAATCTTGCAAGAAAACATAACCCGCAGCCAAATCTTCAGCACTGGCAACACCGATCAGTACATCACCAATCTTAAAGGCAACAGAATCCCCATCACGGTAAGAAAAAGCGCCATTTTCATCGGTCAACCCTTTAATACCTGAATTGGTCTCAAAGGCTAAGCCCTCCACAATATCATCAGCAAAAACACTTTTCTTCGTCACGGCGGACAACAGATTACTTTCTACCGAAATAAGCTGGCTTAGGGATTCACTGTCTGCATCACCATTGGCATCGACTGCGCGAATGCTCAAATTGCTCATCAAATCTGCCGCAAAGAACGTATTGCTATTATTGACTTGGAAAGTTGCAAGCAGTTCATTGAGTTCCGCATTCGTCATCGACTGATTAACCCCATCTCCACCTGGCTTAGTGATAGTCACCTTATAAGAAGTATTAATCATTCCAAGCATGCCACTGCTTGACTCCACCGTCACGGTTAGGCCACTCTCGCTAGTATCCAAATAAAAAGGCTGGCCTGGGTTGCCAAATATAGCATTGAAATTAAAGCTCGCTAAACTGGAATAACTGATCTCAACCTGGGTGATATTGTCGGCTGAGTCGTAAACCGCCAATTTTTGCTCAAAGCCCAAATCAATCAGCGGATTAAACTCAATGCCAAGCAGACCAAATAAGCCGCCACTGCCTTCAATGAACACTTGTGGCGGGTCATTACTAATCACAGGAGTCACTTGAGACGGAATTGTGCCCTCAATCAGGGCGTCAACCACATCTTGATCACCATCTTCAATAGTAACTGGAATCGCCAAGTTAACCTCTTCAGGCTGTGTTTCAACAACACTTAACGCCCCAACACGATAATCAAAATCATCACAGCCAATAAAGTTAACCGCCACAACTGGTAATTTGCTCGCAACTACCTCAATGGCACCATCGATTACATTTGCCATATAAGTTACTTGCGACCCATCAATCATGGTCAGAAGTAGCTCGATAACCTCATTGCCTGTTGAATTACCTTGAAAATCAATCAGTGCTGAGAAAGCCGAAACCCCAGCAAAACTCGATTCGCCAAGAATATCGCCCAAGACAAGATCGTTAGGTTTAATATCAGCGGGCTTCACCATTCCATCAAAGAAACTCAGCGTCAGCGTTTCACCCTGATCAATCCACTGATCAGCAACACCAACATAACCTTGATTAGTGTTTACAGTGCCATCAAGTGAGGTTGCCAAAATGCCAAGCAAATTATTAAACAAGCCGAAAAACCCGCTGTTCCCACCGGTAAATGACTCCACACCAAGCAAATTGTTAGCAGGTGTTAGACCAAAGACACCATCCGCAATCTCAATCGTATAATTGTTATCTGTTGGATTCAGTGTCACGGTTATCGCCGTATCGCCCGCTTCGGAAACTGCCGTCAGTACACCATCAACAAGGTTCCACTTTAGAGCCGAACCATTGAAGTACACCGGCTGACCGTCTTTATCCGTTACCGCCTGAGCATGCAAGTCTGCCGAAAAAACAATCGTTCCAGCGCCATCTGCACCAAATAAAGCATTTAAATCATAAGAACCACTGACATCAAACGCCTCAGGATCAATCTCTGGTTTATCATCTATGATTTTGATTGAAGCCTGCACAGAATCAGACCAACCTTTTTGATCAGCAACTTCAATACTGAATGATTCGCTAAAATCATCACTTTCCTGCGAGTTTTCAACTGCTGTGTTTAAAGTGTATTCATAAGCAATGACACCCGTAGTTGAATCATAAGCCGTAATAGACAAACTACCGTATGTTAGCCCTGCATCTGCAATCGAAATGGAAGCCATATTTCCAAGCGCCAATGCTTCCAATTGCGTCATTGACACAAGAGTGCCTGCCTCTCCACCAAAACGAATCTCGGTAAGATCACCCAAACCATCGGCGTCGAACAAACGAATTTCGCCTACCGCGACCACAGGTTTTTGCCCCACCAATGAACCTAAAGCAAGACCTGACTCAAACACCTCATCGATACCTGGCTGATTATCAGGGTAACTATCATTGTCAACTTTAATGTATGGTGTTTTATTCTCTGAAATCGGCAAATTCAGCTCATCACCTGTCCCGTTGTTGTCACTCAGGTCCGTGTAGGTGTTATCCGCAACGCTGATTTGTGCGGTGCCTTCAAAACTTGCATCCGGTGTAAAGGTCGCGGTCCACGTATCGCCATCCACTTGGGTGAAGTCGCTCAGACTTCCACCAGTGATTTGCACATCGTCTTGGGTGAAGTCTTTGACAGCTTCGCTGAATTGGAAGGTGACGGTGCCGTCTTGCTCGGTGATCTCTAGGCTTGGACCTTGGGTGTCGACACCCAGTTCCAGTTGAGCACCCGTCCCATTGTTGTCACTCAGGTCCGTGTAGGTGTTATCCGCAACGCTGATTTGTGCGGTGCCTTCAAAATTTGCATCCGGTGTAAAGGTCGCGGTCCACGTATCGCCATCCACTTGGGTGAAGTCGCTCAGACTTCCACCAGTGATTTGCACATCGTCTTGGGTGAAGTCTTTGACAGCTTCGCTGAATTGGAAGGTGACGGTACCGTCTTGCTCGGTGATCTCTAGGCTTGGACCTTGGGTGTCGACACCCAGTTCCAGTTGAGCACCCGTCCCATTGTTGTCACTCAGGTCCGTGTAGGTGTTATCCGCAACACTGATTTGTGCGGTGCCTTCAAAACTTGCATCCGGTGTAAAGGTCGCGGTCCACGTATCGCCATCCACTTGGGTGAAGTCGCTCAGACTTCCACCAGTGATTTGCACATCGTCTTGGGTGAAGTCTTTGACAGCTTCGCTGAATTGGAAGGTGACGGTGCCGTCTTGCTCGGTGATCTCTAGGCTTGGACCTTGGGTGTCGACACCCAGTTCCAGTTGAGCACCCGTCCCATTGTTGTCACTCAGGTCCGTGTAGGTGTTATCCGCAACGCTGATTTGTGCGGTGCCTTCAAAACTTGCATCCGGTGTAAAGGTCGCGGTCCACGTATCGCCATCCACTTGGGTGAAGTCGCTCAGACTTCCACCAGTGATTTGCACATCGTCTTGGGTGAAGTCTTTGACAGCTTCGCTGAATTGGAAGGTGACGGTGCCGTCTTGCTCGGTGATCTCTAGGCTTGGACCTTGGGTGTCGACACCCAGTTCCAGTTGAGCACCCGTCCCATTGTTGTCACTCAGGTCCGTGTAGGTGTTATCCGCAACGCTGATTTGTGCGGTGCCTTCAAAACTTGCATCCGGTGTAAAGGTCGCGGTCCACGTATCGCCATCCACTTGGGTGAAGTCGCTCAGACTTCCACCAGTGATTTGCACATCGTCTTGGGTGAAGTCTTTGACAGCTTCGCTGAATTGGAAGGTGACGGTGCCGTCTTGCTCGGTGATCTCTAGGCTTGGACCTTGGGTGTCTGCAGGTACAGGCTCTTCTGGTACTGGCTCTTCTGGTACTGGCTCTTCTGGTACTGGCTCTTCTGGTACAGGCTCTTCTGGTACAGGCTCTTCTGGTACAGGCTCTTCTGGTACAGGCTCTTCTGGTACTGGCTCTTCTTGAATCGGTAATGTTTCGGTAGCAACGCCCTCATTAGCTTGCTGAGCCTCAGCAGTGACCGTTGTTTCATCATCAAGCGTTACTGGATCGGTCGTTTCAACAATACGCGATACTTGTGGTACTCCACCTTCTTCTTGATATTGCTCGTCTTGAGATTCAGAGATGCTGTAAAGCGTCAATGTCGTCGCACCGCCATTATCGGCAGCACCGGCTGCTGTCTCTTCCAAGTTTTCAAGAATATCCCCTTCTTGATTCAGTAACCCCAGTACATCATTAAGGGTTTGTGCTTGGACAGCATTATCGAAAGATTGCGCTTGCCCGGCTAAATTACTATTTGGAATGACGATTGTTTGGTTGCTGGCAATTTTCACAACCTGTCCGCTCTGTAATGTAAGTTCTACATTGCTCGTAGCTCCAATTCTTACAATATTGCCAGTGTTCAGAAGTGTACCGATTGCAACATTTTCACCCTCCAAAACAGAAAAAACATCATTTAAGTAATTTCTGCAACTGCTTGCGACACACAACGATTTCCATGAATAAAAATTTTAAAGTCACTCCTGCTAAACTATTCAATAGACGTCAAAATCGTACTTAGGTATGATGTTGTTAAGTATTTTAAAAACCTATGCTTTGAAACTTAAAATTGCGTAAAAAAAACAGGATTGTACTTTTTGATTCAAAATTATGAAAACACGATCCATCAATAAATTAAATTACCTAAGCCTTCGAGGTTATCACCATGTTTTATTCAACTGCAACCAACTCATTTGTATTTAGGAAAGGCGTAAAATTACTTGCCTTAGCAGGACTACTGACTTCTGCGCAAGCTTTCGCAGCTCCTGTAGCGACGATTTCTGATAACTCGCTTAATGAAACAATTAAGTTTGCTATTGAAAACAATCCTGAAGTTCAAGCAGCTTGGCACAATTTTTTATCTTCCCAGCAAGATACTAACAGTGCCAATTCTGAACTACGCCCTAATGTAGATTTATTTGCCGATTACTCGTTACAACATAAAAGTTACACCACTAATGAAAATTACCATGGCGCTAGTGGCCGTTTAACGGTGACGCAAATGCTTTACGATGGCCAGCGCACGGCAAAGAACATTGAAGGCTTTAAGAATGCCGAATTAGTCAGTTACTTCCAGCTACTTGATTCGGTTGAAAGCATTGCCCTGCAAACTTATACCGCTTACCAAGATGTTTTACGCTTTCGCAAACTCACCGCGATTGCTCAGCAAAATTACGATAACCACCTCGATGTTTATGGAAAAATTGCAGCGGGCGTGGAAACTGGCGCGACTCGCCGTGCCGATCTTGAACAAATTAGCGGCCGTTTGGCGTTAGCGGAATCCAATTTATTAACGGAAAAAGCCAACTTACACGATGTCAGCTCACGTTTTTTAAGAATTGTCGGACAAATTCCTGCACAAAATCTCAATGCAATGGATTTTGATTCAGGCGCTATCCCTAGTAACTTTCAAAGCGTTATGGACAGCGCTTATAAGCACAATGCTGCCTTTCATGCCGCAATTCGTAATATTGAAGCCAAACGAAGTGATGTCAATAAAGAGCGTGCCGGCTTTAAACCAAACTTAGATTTGCGCGGTGAATACGGCGCCCAAACCTATGATTTACAAGGTGAGAGTAACGGTATTCAAGACGGTAAAATAGCCTTGGAGTTTCGTTACAATCTATACAATGGCCATCGCACAGACGCCCTAGTACAGAAAGCGATGGAAGAAGTCAACCGCGCTCAATACCAACGAGAAAAAGTCTGTGTAGATATGCGTCAAGAGATGCAAATTTCTTTTAACGACGTCCGCAAACTCAATGATCAACTACCGATTCTACAACAGCACTTAGATGCCTCTGACAAGGTGCGTGTGGCATTTAAAGACCAGTTCTCGATTGGCCAAAGAACACTACTGGATTTACTTGATACTGAAATCGAATTTTTCCAAGCCAGCCGTTCTTATGCTAATGCGTTGTTTGACCGTAATATTTCGATTGCAAAAACACTTGCTAAAATGGGGGAATTACTTAATACCCTAGCCATTACTCGTGATGGCGTCCCATCTTTAGCCGACTTAGGTTCAGAGCCGATTCCAGTCGATCCAGCGACAACCTGCCCTATTCTTGAAGTACCGGATTTTTCAGCCGCAATTGAGCGTCCTAAACCAATCAGCCTTCCATCTAAGTTTGAAGTCCCTTCACCGCAAAATGAAGCGGGAAATACCTATCGCTTAGAAGTTAACTTTAAGTTCAATTCATCCATTATTGATGATAAATACGAAAATGACATCAAAGCACTGGCTGAGTTCTTGCAAAACAATTCAGAAACTAAGGTTGAAATTCAAGGCCATGCTTCTTTAGAAGGGCCAGAAGCTTACAACCAGTGGTTGTCAGAAAGACGCGCGCAAGCGGTAGCGAATGAGTTAACAAACAAGTTCAATATTCCCCGTTCACGCGTAACCAGTCTTGGCTTTGGAGAAACAAAACCATTGGTTAACGCGACAACGCCTGAGGCGAATAACGTCAATCGTCGAGTGGAATCAAAAATAACCTTAATCCTTGCAGAGTAAGTTATTTTTAATCAACCAAACAAGCCGCTAAAGCAAAAGCTTTAGTGGCTTTTGTTTTTCTTATTAACAAATTTGCATAGAATTATTACTCAGGTAGTATTATTTTCTCGACACAAAAACGAAAGACGACGCAGAAAAAGTCTACATTAACTTAAGCACCAACCAATTCGTCCAAAAGTCATCGCAGGCTTAATGAGTGAAAAACTTAATCTCTTATGAATAATCAATCAAGCAAACACGATCCATTAAGCAGCTGTCTTTTGCATTTATGCCAAATACACGAACGAGATATCTCTCAAGAATCACTACTCAATGGTTTACCTCTTGAAGAAGGCATTTTAATTCCCTCTGTTTTTGAACGTGCCGCGAAACGCGCCGGCTTAAGCAGCAAAATACAAACTCGACGTTTAGCACAAATTAATCCTCATTTATTGCCTTGTGTGCTCATTATTAAAAATCCAAAGACGCAAGAAAATGATGCCTGCATACTCTATGAACTGAACGAACAACACGCCACTGTTGGCTTCTCAGATATTCCAGAAAGCGCACAAACAATCGCTTTAGACGAGCTTAATCACCAATATCAAGGACAAGTCATTTATGTCCGTCCAGAGTTTCTCTACCAAACTCAAGCATTAAAAATCGCAAAACCCTCACTTCACTGGTTTTGGGGAGTGATTCAAGAAAATCGCGGTCTATATAAAGACATTTTAATCGCCTCTATTTTGATTAATCTCTTTGCTATCGCCATGCCGATGTTTGTAATGAATGTCTATGACAGAGTCGTGCCCAATCATACAACGGATACCTTGTGGATTCTGGCGGCGGGTATCTTTTTAGTGATTACAACCGAGATGATTTTAAAATTGATGCGCAGCTGGTTTGTCGATTTAGCCGCTAACCGTGCCGATGTGAAACTCTCCTCAAGCATTATGGAGCGCGTATTAAATATGCGGCTCGTGCATCGGCCTCGCTCATCTGGCTCATTTATTTCCAACGTACAATCCTTTGAATCCATTCGCAGTTTTATCGGTTCTTTAACCGTGACCGCGCTAGTTGATTTACCGTTTGTACTGCTCTTCACGCTTATCATTGCGCTGATCAACCCCATTTTGGTTATTCCTATTGTGATTGCCATCTTGGTGGTTATAACCTATGCGTTAAGCGCACAACAAAAAATGCATGAACTATCCATCGACTCGATGGAAGCCAGTGCCAAACGCAACGACACGCTCTACGAAGCCGTCGCGAATATTGAAACGCTTAAAGGCTTCAACGCAGAAAGTCGAGCACAATCACGCTGGGAAAAAGCGACTCTATTTATCACCCGAAATGCGGCAAAAATGCGCTTTCTCTCCGCATCAATTAGCAACGGAGCCACTTGGGTACAACAAATGGCCAGCGTTAGTGTTATCGTTCTGGGGGTTTATCTGATTATCGAGGGTGAGATTTCTCAAGGAGCCTTAATTGCCGCTTACCTTCTAACCTCTCGCGCAATGGGCCCGATCAGTCAGACAGCTGGCTTACTGGCACAATATCATTATGCAGCGACCTCTTATCAAGCCTTGGAAGAAATCATGCAACGGGATGTCGAACGGCCACAAGGGAAATCTTGGGTTCACCAAGGTCAACTAAAAGGCGATATCGAATTTCGGAATGTTGATTTCAGTTACCCAAACGATGACCGCTTGGCGTTAAGCAAAATCAGTTTCAAAATCAGACAAGGCGAACGAGTTGCGATTCTCGGTCGTAACGGTTCTGGAAAAACCACCTTAGAAAAACTGTTACTAAGTCTGTTTGAACCGAGCGGTGGCAGCATCTTACTGGACGGCATCGACATTCGACAAATCGACCCTGCCGAACTGCGCCGCAACATCGGCTACATCCCTCAAGACATTGTATTATTTAATGGAACCTTGAAAGAAAACCTTATGTTCAGCGCACCTTTGGCCAGTGACGAACAAATTGTTAACGCCAGTCATATCTCAGGATTAGCGCCCATCATTAATGCGCATCCTGAAGGCTTCAATATGCAGGTTGGCGAACGCGGTCAATCGCTTTCCGGCGGACAAAAACAATCTGTTGCGCTGGCTCGCGCCATTATCAACGACCCACCGATTTTGCTATTTGACGAGCCAACCGGTTCATTAGACTTCTCTGCAGAAGCTACTTTTAGTAAAAATTTACAAACAATTGTAACTGGAAAAACCCTCATTACCATTACCCACCGCACCAGTTTACTTAATTTGGTCGAGCGGATTATCGTACTCGATAAAGGCCGTGTGATTGCCGATGGGCCAAAAGATCAAGTTCTCGAAGCACTTCGCCAAGGACAGGTAGGGAGAACCCAAGCATGAGCCAATCGCCAAACAAAACCACCGTTGAGCAGGCCGCCTTTAACCGTGTTGGAAAAATCAGTGACCAAGTAGGCAACAAAGGTAAACCTTTATTAGATTTCGCCATGCCCAAAACGGGAAAAATCAACTCACAGGACTGGGTTACCGATGCCGAGTGGGCTCGTATCCAGCAGCAACCCCTACGCGCGAAACGCATGCTTTATACCACAATGATGACCATCGTATTACTCATCATCTGGGCAGCGAATGCCAATTTAGAGGAAATTACCCGTGGCTTTGGCAAAATCATTCCCTCACAAAAACTACAGGTGGTGCAATCTCTGGACGGTGGGGTTATCCAAGAAATCTTAGTTGCCGAAGGACAAACCGTTGAAAAGGGAGACCTTTTATTACGAATTGATGCCACTCGTTCACAATCCAATTTCTACGAAAATGAAGCGCAAAGCCTTGCACTGCGTGCAGAAATTATTCGCTTAAAAGCCTTAACCGACTCCGCCCCGATGGTCTTCCCCCAAAGTTTAGTCGAAGCCGCACCGGATATCGTTGAGCGAGAAAAACGTCTCTACAATTCCAATATCTCAGAACTGAATGAGCAGCAAAAAATATTAGAATCTCAGCTTTTTCAACGCCGTCAAGCATTACGCGAAGCTTTTGCCATTAAAGCACAACATACACAAAGCATTTCTTTACTAAGCAAAGAGTTGGATGCTACACGACCATTACTCAAATCGGGCGCGGTCTCGCCAGTCGAACTCTTGCGCTTAGAGCGTGAATTAAATAGCTTGGAAGGTGAATTAGCCAAAAATGAAGCTTTCATTTCACGTAATCGAGGTGCCATTACCGAAGCACAAAACAAAATTGATGAGCTCAAAGCCGGTAGCCAAAAACGCTGGCGCGAAGAATTGGCCGAAGCTTCAAACAAACTGTCCGCTTTACAACAAGCCGCGAAAGGCTTGCAAGATGTCGTCACGCAAACTGAGATCCGAGCACCAATCAAAGGCAAAGTACAACGTCTATTAGCGACAACGGTAGGCGGAGTACTTGCCCCAGGACAATCAGCGCTAGAAATCATACCAACCGATGACACGTTAATTGTCGAGGCGAAAATATCCCCTAAAGACATTGCTTTTATTCATCCCGGACAAGAAGCCACAATCAAATTCAGCGCTTATGATTTTGCGATTTACGGCGGAATGCCTGCACAGGTAATCCAAATTAGTGCCGACACCATTACCGATGAAAAAGACGAAACCTACTATTTAGTTAAACTCAAAAACGATAACGCGAGTTTCTCGGATAGTTTGGAAATCATTCCAGGGATGACCGTGCAAGCCGACATCATTACCGGCAAGAAAACCGTTTTAGAATACTTATTTAAACCTATCCTTCGTGCATCCTCCGAAGCAATGACTGAGAGATAATATGCAACTAATCACTGAACACGCTTTCACGACCGACCTTTGGCAAAACACCTTTCCTGAACTCAGCGTTATCATGGCTGAAGAACTGATTACTGAAAGCCAACTTTTTAACTCTCGTTTTGAGCGCGATACCATTATTTGGATTATTTGCGGCATCCCCAATTGGCAAACTCTCATCAAACAAGCGAGCGCCAACCACAGTAAAGTGATCGCTTTGACCCGCTACCCAAAAATAGAAGAATTTAAACAAGCATTCGCAGCTGGCGCGAGTGGCTACTTAGAAGCATTGGCCACACCCGAAACTTTAAAACTGGCCATGCAGACCGTGAAAAGCGGCGGCGTTTGGCTACCCAGTCCCATCGTCAATCAGTTGATTGCCACTGGAGCAAACTTAATTCCACAACAAAAAGAGCCGGATTTAAGTGCCTTAACAGCAAAAGAAAAAGAAGTTGCCTTAGCCGTCGCGACAGGCGAATCGAATCGTGAAGTCGCTTTAAAAATGAAAATCAGTGAAAGAACCGTTAAATCACATCTAACCCAGGTTTTCAATAAACTGAATTTGCGCGATCGTATGCACTTAATGCTCTACATTAAGGGTAAACCCTAAAATTTAAGTCAACTTACGCACACCTTAAGCTATACTAAATAGATTATATAAAATGTGCAGGGTCTGGCTATGTTTACTTATACGGATACCCCAACCATGACGTTTAATGCATGGCAACGGCTACTTAACCTTCTCCCCAGCCCCGTTGCCTTGTTAAAACGCCATAGCGAAACAGACCCATTTCAAGACCAAATCATCTTTGTTAATCAAGCCTATCTCGACACCATTGGCTACGCGCCAGAAGACACTCATAACATCCAACAATGGTTTAACAAAATCTGTCCCAGTGAAGCCTACCGCGATTTTATTGTTAATGAATGGCTACTGCAGTTAAATAAAGCAAAGCACAATCTGATTGCCCCCCTCTCTTTACCTTGTCAAATTTGCTGCAAAAACGGTCTCACTCGCTGGTTTCATCTAAATGCCCACCACCACTATCCAATCTCCAAAGACTTGCGTTTAGTGCTGCTGGTTGAAACCACGAAACCGGAAAAAATCATCCAAGACCTGCAAGCCACCACCCAAGCCTTAATGGCCAGTAATCTGGAACTTAAAAAACAAAAACGGCTATTAAAACAGACGCAAGAGCTGGCGAAAGTCGGCAGTTGGGAGTTGGATTTAAGCACTGGAAAAATGCACTGGTCAGATGAGATTTTTCGGATTCACGGCATTGAACCCGGTGCGATTGAACCCAACCTAGCCTATTTTTTGCAAAAATCCGCCCCTGGTGAAGAACTCACCCTGAAACAAACCCTTGAAAAAGCGATTCGAACGGGCGAAAAACAGCATTTAAACCACAGAG
This sequence comes from Thiosulfatimonas sediminis, assembly GCF_011398355.1. GTDB lineage: Bacteria > Pseudomonadota > Gammaproteobacteria > Thiomicrospirales > Thiomicrospiraceae > Thiomicrorhabdus > Thiomicrorhabdus sediminis_A. The sequence continues at coordinate 1,086,781 of NZ_AP021889.1, read as the reverse complement.
TAATCCGTGCCGATGGGGACGAGGCAATTGTCGATTTAGTTGGCTACATCGAATTTGATAAAAATCACCGCCCCTTAAAAGCAGTTGGCTCATCAACCGATATTACTCATCTTGCTCTGTTGCAAAAACAAAACTCAGAGCTAGCACAAATCGTAGAGTTGTCTCATCAAGAAATCATCATCTTTAGCGCCGAACAGAATCGCTGTTTGTATGCCAATAACCGAGCTTTACAAAACCTCGGCTACTGTGCTGAAGAAGTTGAATCTTTGGTCATCGAACAAATTAATGCCGATCTCACCTACCCGCAACTACAAAAATTAGCCTCAGAAAAAAGTGAAAAACTGGCAACAAAATATCTTATCCTCAGCCAGACCCGAAAGGATGGCAGCATCTATCCAGTCAAATCAACTATTCAAAAAGTGCATTTTAAAAATCAAAATGCCATTGCGCTATTTAACAGCGACGTCAGTCAACTCAAATCCATCGAACAAGCACTGCGACGGCAAAATCAATTATTTGACAACATTTTACAAAATGTCCCTGTGCGAATTTTCTGGCAGGACATTGAAGGTAACTATATTGGCGCCAACCAAAACTTTCTGGACGATTTAAAACTCCCCAATCTAGAAGCTTTGCTTGGCAAAACCGACTTAGACCTACCCTGGCCTTCTGGTCAAGGACACACCTATTACCGCCAAGATATGCAAGTTCTCAAAGAGGGCCATACCTTATTACAAATGGAAGATGCCTTTATTGATGATGATGGCAACATTCAAATATGGCTACTCTCAAAACTCCCCCTCCGCGACAATAACGGCAAAATTATCGGTATGCTCGGCACCTATCAAGACATCAGCACCAATCGACAACTGGAAATTCAACTAAAAGAACAAGCGCAAACCCTGCAACACCAAGCGTTCCACGACGCTTTAACCAAACTGCCAAACCGCGTCTATTTAAATCAACAAATCGAACAAGAAATTTTAATCGCCGAACGCAACCAAAGCCAGTTTGCCCTGTTATTTATCGACCTAGACCATTTCAAACAAATTAACGACTCGCTTGGGCATGATATTGGCGATCAAGTTCTGCAAGCGATGGCCAAGCGACTCAAGGCCAACCTGCGTACAGGCGATACTTTAGCTCGACTTGGCGGTGATGAATTTACCGTCATTCAAACACCACTCAAACAAGAGGAAGACGCTGCTACTTTAGCCAAAAAATTGATTGATGCAACCAGTGAACCCATTTGTATTGCCAACCATACATTTTATCTTTCTAATAGTATCGGCATCAGCATCTATCCTAAAGATGCAATCAGCGCCGAATCTTTACTACGCACTGCAGACGCTGCGATGTATTTAGCCAAAGATCAAGGCCGCAATAATTTCCAGTTCTACACCAGTAATTTAACCGATCAAGCTTTTGCGCATTTATCAATGCAAACGCAAATCCGTCAAGCAATTGATAACAATGAATTTATTCCCTACTTCCAACCGCAAATAGACAGCATTCAACAAAAAATTATCGGCCTAGAAGTGCTGGCGCGCTGGCAAACCAAAGACGGCAAGATTATTGCACCGATTGAGTTTATTCAAATCGCTGAAAAAACTGGCCTAATCATCCCTTTGGACAGACAGGTGATGTTGAAAGCCATCCACCATTTTTTACGCTGGCGAAAACAAGGCTTAATCGATGGTAAGCTGTCGTTGAATTTAGCCGTCAAACAGCTCGAACAGGACGATTTTTTTGAATTCGTCAATACACTGCTATGCGAAGTTGATTGCAACCCAGAATGGTTGGAATTTGAAATCACCGAAAGCGACATTATGACCAAGTTGGACGAAATGACTCGTAAAATGAGCCAGCTACGCCAACTCGGAATCAAAATTGCCATTGATGACTTTGGTACAGGTTATTCTTCCCTGGCGTATTTAAAAAAACTACCGGTCAGCAAGCTTAAAATTGATCAATCATTTATCCGCGATTTGCCCCAAGATGAAGACGACGCTGTGATTACCAAAACCATTATTTCTATGGCCGACAACTTAGGTCTTAAAGTGATTGCAGAAGGAGTGGAAACGATGGAACAGCAAGCGTTTCTGCAAGCGAACGGTTGTGAACAAATTCAAGGATACCTCTACAGTAAACCGCTAAATGCCGATGACATTGAAATATTTTTACGCCAATTTCCGGACCAAGCCAAACCTGTTTAACCCCAGAGAGACTCAGACTTATTCACGCGATGGTTTTCCACAGAATCTGTGGATAACTCGAATAATTCCCTCTACGAATACACGCTAAGTTATTCTTAAGACTTCAATTTTTCCGACCATGCTTAATTTTTAAGCAGTTTTGCATAAAAATCGATTTTTTTTCGGTTTTAACCTTTTCATTAGCTACACAAAAGGTTAATCTGAAAAGCTTGAATTCTATTTTACCGGCGATTATCTAAACATCTTCCGGTCTATATTTTCCCGCCAAGTCCAAACCCCAAATAGTACATAAAGGAAACTGAATGCGCATCTATGCACAGGCAGAAAAATCAGCCAAAGTCGATTTGGCCAACCGCACTTACAGTTGGCAACGCATCTATGACCTTGTTCTACAACATAAACCAGCTTTAGTAAAAGCGCATTTTATTGCCCTGTTTGCGATGTTAGCCACAGTGCCTTTGCCACTTTTATTGCCAATACTGGTCGATGAAGTGCTGCTTGATAAGCCGGGATTTATTGTCAATACGCTAAACACTTGGGTTGCGCCGGAATGGCATGGGGCTATTTACTATATTGTGGCCATCACCCTCATTACTATCTTGCTGCGGATTTTGGGGCTGGTGTTTGGGGTTTGGCAAATGATGCAATTCACCCTTATCTCCAAAGAAGTCACCTATCAAATCCGCCGTGATTTATTAGCGCGAGTACAAAATGTCTCCATGTCGCAGTATGAAAGCATGGGCAGCGGCTCCGTTTCGGCAACCATGGTCAATGATGTCAACACCATCGATAGTTTTTTGGGCAGCACTGTCGGCAAAATCATTATTGCGGTTTTTACTTTAGTTGGCACCACTGCAGTATTGCTGTGGCTACATTGGCAGTTAGCACTTTTTATTCTATTAATGAATCCTGTGGTTATCTACCTAACGATGCGATTGGGTCAGAAAGTCAAACACCTAAAACGCAATGAGAACAATGCGCTGGATATTTTCCAACAGTCTTTAACCGAAACGCTAGACGCATTACAACAAATACGTGCCGCCAATCAAGATCGTGCATTTTTTGACCGTATTCGTGGGCAAGCACAAAATATCCGCCAGCATTCCGAAGCCTATACTTGGAAAAGTGATGCCGCCAGCCGTTTTTCATTTATGGTCTTTCTGATTGGTTTTGATATTTTCCGTGGCGTGAGTATGTTAATGGTTGTCTTCTCCGATTTGTCTATCGGGCAGATGATGGCTGTATTCGGTTACCTATGGTTTATGATGGGGCCGGTACAAGAAATTCTTGCGATTCAATACAGCTACAGTGCCGCCAGCGGTGCTTTAAGCCGTATCAATGACGTCCTCGATTTACAGCAAGAACCGCGCTTTAATAACCAACACAACCCTTTTAAGAACCCACAACCCATCGCTCTTGACGTATCTGGGCTCAGCTTTCACTACCAAGGTAAAGAACAGCCGGTACTCAATCATCTTAGCTTTACCATTCATCCGGGCGAAAAACTCGCTTTAGTTGGCGCAAGTGGTGGTGGCAAAACAACATTGGTACAGCTACTACTTGGTTTTTATCAACCCGATCAAGGCGAAATCCGTTATGGCAATGTGCCTCTCGCGCAAATCGGTCAAGAAACCGTGCGTAATCACGTCGCAACCGTATTGCAGCAACCGGCACTCTTTAATCAAAGTATTCGTTTTAACTTAACTTTAGGACGAGATTTGCCGGACGAGCAACTTTGGCAAGCTTTACAGCAAGCACAATTGGCAGACAAAATTAACGAATTGGAGCAAGGTCTAGAAACCATTGTCGGGCGTAACGGAATTAAACTTTCCGGTGGGCAACGTCAACGCCTAGCCATCGCAAGAATGATTCTACAAGACCCGAAAGTGGTGATTATGGATGAAGCGACATCGGCGTTAGATATGCAAACAGAACGCCAACTATATCAAGATTTAGCGCCATTTTTAGCCGGACGTACCACCCTTATTGTGGCGCACCGCTTAAGTTCAATTCGTCAAGCAGATCGCATTTTAGTATTTGAAGATGGGCAGATTATCGAAAGCGGTAGTCATGATGAATTAATGCAAAATCAAGGGACTTACCATACTCTCTATCGTTAGCAATCCCTATCCCTAAACAAAAAAACCTCGGAAAGCCGAGGTTTTTTTATTGCCATGCAACAAGCAAATTATTTCGCTTTGCAATCCAAATGGTAAGCCACTTTCATGGTGTTTTCCAAAAGCGTGGCAATTGTCATAGGGCCAACACCACCCGGAACCGGTGTAATCCAACTGGCGTGCTCTTTAGCCACCTCAAATTCAACATCTCCGACTAAGCGGCCATCGTCCATACGATTAATCCCAACATCAATAACGATGGCGCCCGGTTTTATCCAATCGCCCTTGACCATCTCTGGAATCCCCACACCGACCACAACCAAATCCGCTTGAGCAACTTTGTGCGCCAAATTTTTGGTGGCACTGTGACAAACGGTGACCGTAGCACGCTCGTTAAGCAACTCCAACAATTGCGGCACCCCAACAATGTTCGACGCCCCAACCACTACTGCATCCAATCCACGCAGTTGAATGCCCGTTTTAGCCAACATCGTCATAACTCCGTGCGGGGTACATGGTGCCATAATCGGCATACGTGTGGCTAAACGCCCAACATTATATGGATGAAAACCATCCACATCTTTGCAAGGACTAATGCGCTCAATAATTTCTTCCGGATCAATATGCGCCGGAACAGGAAGTTGCACAATGATTCCGTGTACACTCTCATCAGCATTCAACTTATCAATCAGGGCAAGTACTTCTTGTTGTGTTGTTTGCGCCGGTAACACTTCTGAAACATCATTAAACCCGGCCTTTTCGCACGCAATCTTTTTATTGCGCACATAGACCGCCGAAGCCGGATCGTCACCGACCATAATCACCGCAAGACCAGGACGCGGCTTACCTGCCGCAACCTGACGATCAACTTCTGCGCGAATCGACTCACGCAATTCTAAAGCAATCGCTTTTCCATCCAAAATTTTTGCTGACATGGACGAACTCTCCCTAAAACAGTTGAATTAAATAGTGTTGAGTATGATAACGCAAAGGCTAAAAGGGTGCGTAAAATCTTGGAGAAGCCCCGAAAGAGAAACTCATAAAACGTCTCGCTTCTTTGCTACGGATGGTAGCAAAATATACACACTAAAACAGATCTTCACAAACATCGTCCAAACGATAGTTTCTCTCCAAATAAACGCGGCTCATACAAACTTGCCAATGAATCCAATAGCTTGACCCTTTTTGATTCAAGGTTCCTCTGCGCCCTTATAACTTACCATCATAGAAAAAATTATTGATTTTAATCAACTTATGATTCGATTTGATTCCGACCTTTTTCAATACGCACTGCTTACAAAGTCACCGTAATTAAGCTAAGACTACCCGCTAAAAAATTCAAATACCATAACGATTTAATGGTCTTTTTGCGCTAGGGTAAAGTTAAATAACCCTTTGTTTTTTAAAAATTTCATCAGCAAACCGCTATCTATGGCATTGCACTAAAATAGCAAAGAAAACATAATAGATTTGTCGAAAATGGAGCATGCTCCTATATTAGGAAGTCATCGTTATGGAAAATTTATCTATCAGCAATCAAGAACGACGTATCTCTAAACGGCGTTCAATTCGTGTTCCCTGTCAAATTATCTGTGACGGAGTGCAAGTCAAAGCAACGCTGGTCGATATCAGTGAGGAAGGAGTTGGATTTGTCACGGCCATGCCGTTGTTACACACTTGGCGTAAGATTGAACTGCTCGTTGATAACGCTCATATCCCAAACCAAGAGCACTTACTAAGATTGAGAATTGAGATAAAAAATCAATCGCATGACTCCTTTGCTGCGCGCTTTGGTGCTCACTTGAAAGAAATTCCTCAAGAATACCTACGTTTTTTTCAGCGTCTGTTTAGTAGCAAAAGGCAATCTCACTTTCGGCAAGCTTTTAGCCATTTTGCCGCGGCCGAAATTTAATCCGTCAATCCATTGGTCGAACTGATTAACAATGGACCAATGGACTTTTTGGAGTGGTCTTAAAGTAATGCTAAATTAAGATTGTTTTCCAGTTCAGCAGTAACACGAACACCATCCAATAGATTACTCAAAACAGTTGTAATTTCATTCAAACTGCCATCCAGCGCATCGGTATGCGTGCCCAATAAATCATCCAGTAAATTCGTTACTGAATCAATCACCTGATCGACCGAACCGCCTTGCTGTTCAGCGCCATTGGCTAACAGATCTATCACGGTTTGCTGAAAACTGTCGTCACTGGTCAGCAGTTGCTGTATATCCGTGGTGACCAAATTAAGCGAATCATCCAGTAAACGACTCTCTACCCCTAACACACCATCAAGTAAATTCGTCACGCCATCAACTAACTGATCAACTGAACCGGCCGTACCCAATTGTGGCAAGCCCCCCAAAAGGCTCTGTAATAAGCCAGCCGAATCAGTGGTATCCATATCGGGCACACTTAATAAAGAGACCAGTAAATCGGTCGTAAGATTATCTCCTGCTTGTCCAATTAAAGAATCGCCGAGAAATGTCTGCCCCAAATTCCCACTTAAATCGCTCACAATATCCCCCACGTCATTGAGCAACGCACCGATGGGTTGCAGCAGCGAATCAAGCGGATCCGTAATACCGTCAACCACATTGACAACCTCCAATACCGTCCCGAATAGTGCTTCGTCGACACCGCCGAGCAACTGATCCAGCAATCCGGTAATCGGCGATAAGATACCTAAAACAGGCACATCCAATAAATCCGATAACCCTTGCAGAGTGTTGTTGTGCAGCAAATTAATGTCTAAAAATTGCTTGATGCTGGCGGTAGCAATTTCATTCTGCGTATCGGTGACCTTCAAACCGTAGATTGCGCCAATAATCACGCTGGAATTAAGTAAAGCACCAAGTGTGCTAGTGTCCACCGTAGTAACGCCCGACAGAGCCATATTGGCTTGCAGATTACTGATTTCTTGCCCATCCTCTCGGCTAATCGTTAAATGCTGCCCGTTAGGGTTTAAATCATAATGAAAACCAGCAAGAGGATTAATCAAAGCAAATTCTTGATGCCCTAAAAGATGACTTAACCCTAATAAATCTTGGCCAACGCCATTGTCGATGGTCAACTCAATGGTCTTAATATTATTTTCTCTGTCAAACACCAAAAATGCTTGATTGGGTTGAAAATTAACCAAATCCAACACCCCTAATTCAACCGGAGAATTTACAACATTACTGATTAATTGCGTCCCCTGCAGTACAGATTTATTCGCACCGATTAAGCCCAAGAGTGCTGAACCCGATTCGAGTATAATCGCTTGTGGTGCACTATTGAGCACCGGTATTAACGTTGGCGGTACACGCTCTTCAGACTCGATAGAAATAAAGCGTTCCTCACTCCCGTTCGTCACACCTTGCTGTAGATTATCGGTCAAAAATCCAGAACTCACCTTGCCAGAAAGTCCATAACGCGCAATCACCACCCCGCCGCCGTTGGCACTATCCTGTTGCTCACCGACTTGCGTATCTTCTAGATTATTCAAATCCAACTCGGCAATATCGCTATTATCCGCAGCTAAAATAACCTCTAAGGTCTTCAAATCCGTCCGAGCTTCGTTGGCTTCTATTGGCGCTGCTGCAACCACATCCTCACTCAGCTTTAACGTGGTCATTCGACCTAGGGTAATGGCATTACTTTGCTCCAACTGAATGAACACCACCGCACCGTCAAAGGTCTGGATGGTCTCATCTTGATACACAGGACTGCCAAGAGTTAATACTCGAGTCGTGCCAGTTAAAGAATCTGAGGCAATCACCATTCCAATAATCGACTCAACTTGTCCAACTTTCTCTACCACCAGATACCCCTAAAATCTTCATTTAAACCATTTACTAAATAAGTAGATAGCAGTACTTTTTCAAATAAAACTACCAATTCGACATTTATGGTAAATTATCACATTATTTTTAATATGTAAATTTTTTACATCAATTAAAGGTCTAAATCATGAAATTAATGCAATTCAGTGAAATCCGATTTGCACTGCAAAAAGCAAAATGTATAGTGTTCTCACAAAGACCGAAACACCGACTAAGGATGCCGATATGTTTACGCATAACTTTCCATTTACATTCACCAGCCGCACAAGCCTGCTTATCTTAACCATCGGTATTTTTGGTAGTCACACCGTATACAGTGCTGAGGACGCTTATGATAGAGGTCTAAAGGCTTATCAAGCTGAACTACACGCCCTTGAAAAACGGTTAGGCTACATAGGTCCGCGTTTACCGATTCCAGCACTGCAACCGATCGCACCGGATGTTTACATGGCGGTAGGTAGCCAAATTTGGGGAACGCGAAACAATTTCGGTTTTAACAACAATATGACGGCGGTGGTTTTTCAGGACGGTGTGTTTGTCTATAACGCAGGGCCGAACGAGCCGGTCGCCTACGCATTTCATATGCAACTTAAAGCCATTACCGATAAGCCGGTGAAATGGGTCGCGATTGAGAACCACCAAGGCCATGCCAACATGGGCGCAAGCTACTGGCATGACATAGGCGTAAAAAACATCTATTCTCAGCAGCAAGCGACCGCAGAGTTCCATGAAAATTTCCCAGCGCAAAAAAAGCGCTATATGGCGGCGTCTGGAAATGTCATCAACCAACATTCACAAGACGTCACGGCGGCTTACACGACCTTTGCTGAGCGTTTAAGCATTGATGTCGGCAATGGCGAAACGGTAGAGTTAATCAACTACGGCGGCGGCCATACGCCGACCATGACCGGCGCGATCGTGCCGTCCAAAAAACTCGTCTTCACCGGCGACTTAGGCTTTAATCAACGTGTGCCAGGGCTGTTTAAAGGCGGTTCCTACCGAGAATGGATTCGCTCTTTCGACAAAATGGAGCAGACCGTAGCCGGCTATTTCCCGCTGACAGAAGCAATCGTGATACCCGGCCACGGCACTGCGGCCGATATGGCCACTATTCGTCGTCAAACCGTCGGCTATTTTGAAGACATGGCGGGCAAGATACAAAAAGTCATCGCCGAAGGCGGCGATTTAAACGCCGCCAAAACGATCGACCAGAGCGCCCATAAAGACCGACCCGTATTTTCGCAACTCGCCGAACCCAATGCCGAATTTATCTATCAAGAACTCATTCAGCAAACCGCACACTAATCTTTGACAACGGAACATATCGCACGATGATAGGCAATCGAACGCAAGAAATTATTGACGCCATAGGTATTACCAACTTTATTGAACTGTATACGTTATTCAATGCCACTTGGCCCGTTGAAATCAAAAAGCTACAACACACAAACGAGCGCAAACTGGCACTGCATAAATTAAAAGGCAACTGCTACTCGGTTGGCTTAGACCTTATCGGCAAACACATTGAAAGTGTGGAAGACATACTCGATCACGGCGCAGAATCAACCGCTCGCGAACACTTTAGTCTGTTAATCAAAGAAATTGAACTCGAACAAGACAATATTAAACAACTGATAGCGCGTTATTAAAGGGGATTGGACAGAACCAAGTCCACTTGAATACACCGCTCTAATATTTGGAAATGAATGATGCGTAATGGAAAGTTACTTTTCAACTACCTCATGGTTTTCTGGGGATTATGGTTTCCCGTGCACGCCGCAAATTTCTCATTAAACAGCGGCACAGAAGAAATCACCGTCAACACATTTAACGCATCCCAGCCCGATACACACAAACCGCTGCTAATCTGGTTCACCGAAGGCTATGCCGAGCGCAACACGTTCAAACACCTTATTCAGCGATTAAATGACGAAGGCTACGACATCTGGCAAATCGACCTGCTCGAATCTTATTTTATTGAACGCACTCCGACGAACATCCGCCAATTAAAAGGCGATGGCGTTGCCGCGGTTTTAAGTCATGCGCAACAGCAAAAGAGACCCTTCGTGCCGATTAGCAGCGGACGCATGAGTCTCGTCCTATTGCGCGGTATTCGCCTATGGCAGCTGGCGGACACGCCTTCGGACGGCTATGGTCAGATGCAACAAACCGTGCTGTTCTTCCCCAACCTCTACAATGCACCGGAAAAAGCCGGCGACGCGCCGAAATTCTTCCCGATTGTCAGCGCCAGCAGCTTACCGATTACCGTCGTGCAACCCAGCGAAGGCACCTTCCAATGGAAACTGCCAGAACTGGTCAACGCCTTAAATGTCCATAACAGCCAAGTCACGCTCGTATCGGTGCCGAAAGTGCGCGACTGGTACTTCTTAAGCCGAGATGCGACCGAAATCGAAAAACGCGCCAGCGAAAAACTGGTTACCGATCTGGGACAATGGCTCAGCATCTCGCAACCGAACGCCAACCGCCGTTTTGCACCCGAAAAACAGCTGGCCTTAGCGCAAGTGACTGAACGGAAAAAAGGCCTGATCGCCATAGAAGCGCGCCCTGCCAGCGACTTCTCGCTAAAGGACATTAACGGCGAAACACTGATGTTTTCCGAAAAGCGCGGCAAAGTGATTTTGTTGAATTTCTGGGCAAGTTGGTGCCCGCCGTGCGTCAAAGAGATTCCGTCGATGAATCGCTTGGCAGAGTCTTTTGACGCTGAAAAATTTGAAATCGTCTCGGTTAACTTTAAAGAATCGCCGCAAAGCATTCGCGACTTTCTCAAACAAGTACAAGTCGATTTTCCGGTATTGATCGACCAAGACGGCAAAACCTCGGCCGAATATGAAATCTTCTCCTTCCCGAGCTCCTTCCTTATCGACGCCAACGGTCAAATCCGCTACTCGGTTAATGCCGCGATTGAATGGGATGACGAACAAATCAAGCAGCAGATACAAGCATTGATTCAGCAAAACCCATAAAAAACCGCTTAAGAAAACCGCTTAAGCGGTTCTTAAACAGGAGGGCATTTCAGTTTCGCAAAGCTCGTAAAGTTCGCGAATGCTCGCCGGATTTAAAACCTTATGCGGACAACCATTGGCAATTAAACGACCATTTTTCATGGTCATAGCGCGCGAAGCGCACTGCAGTGCATGCTCAGGATGATGCGTGGTCATCAACACGGTTTTGCCGGCATCCGCCAGTGCTTCGACCCTTTGCAAGAGTTTGATTTGATTACCGTAATCTAAGCCGTTAGTCGGCTCGTCCATCATAATCATCGGCGTATTTTGCGCATAGGCGCGGGCAATTAACACCATCTGCCGCTGACCACCGGAGAGTTGGGTATAAGGTTTGGTGGCCAAGTGTTCAATCCCCATCCATGCTAAGGCCCGTTTCGCGCCATCGACTTGCTCGGCAGACGCCTGCAACCAAGGCGCTTTCTCACCGTAGGCGGCCATTAAAACCATCTCCAAAACCGGATAAGCAAACGCCATTTTATGATATTGCGGAACATAGCTTAGTAATCGCGCCCTTTGCTGCGGCTTGATGCGCTCGAAAGACTCGCCTCGAACAAACACCTCGCCGGCCGTTTTAGGATGTAACCCAAGCAAAGTACGTAATAAAGTCGTTTTACCGCAACCGTTCGGACCAAGCAAAGCCACCACCTCGCCCTGTTTTAATTGCAAATCAATATCGCTAAAAACCCTATTTTTCCCATGTGCCCCCGCCAATTTTTTAGCTTCAAGAAGGCACTCTTTAACAGTGTTTAATTTCATATTACTCACTTCTTTTACAATAACTTTGTACCTTAGTTTTGCCAGCCTTTTTTGGCGTTTTTGAGCGCCCAAGCAAACACCGGCAAGCCTATTAAAGCGGTTAGAATCCCTAGCGGGATTTCGATACTAATGGCCATCCTCGCCAAATTATCAACCCAGACAAGATAGATAGCGCCCAGTAGAGCCGACGCCGGTAGCAATAGACGATTATCCGCGCCCAGCAGCAGGCGCACGATGTGCGGAATCACCAAACCGACCCAGCCGATCATGCCGCCCAGCGTTACCGTTAAAGCACTGAGAAAAGTCGCAACCACGATAATTAGAATGCGTTTTCTCTCGACAGCAACGCCAAGTGTTCTGGCTTCATCATCGCCTAAACTCAGCACATTTAGCACATGAGCATTGAGTACCAGCATCAGCATGCCGAGCAAGACGAACGGAATTAACCAATACAACAGATCGCCGTTCACATTCGCAAGCGAGCCCATCAGCCAATAGGTAATTGCCGGCAATTTGCTGTAAGGGTCGGCAACGTATTTGATAATCGACAAAAAGGCGCTAAACAGCGCGCCGGTAATCATGCCGCCGAGTACCAAAATAATCATATTCTGCTTAAGCTCGCCCTTAGCCAACAGCAAAGCAATGCCCACGGCTAAGAGGCCGAAAATAAAAGTGAGTAATTGCATCACCCAAATCTCTTCGGAAAGCAAAATCCCTAAGGAAGCACCGAAAGCCGCGCCGGAGAGAACGCCAAGAATGCCCGGAGACACCAGCGGATTCATAAACAAGGCCTGAAACGCGGCACCGCTGATTGCCAAGGCCGCACCAATGGTCATTGCCGCCAAAACACGCGGCAGACGCACATCCATCAGAATACTGACCATGATCGGATCCGCTTGGCCGGAAAGCCAACCGAAATGCTTTAATAACTCCGCCAAACTGCCCAGCGGGGCAAAATCGTAACGCCCCATGCTTAACGAAAGCAATCCGCTGGCGAGCAGTAAAAGCGCCAGCAAAACTAAGATCGTCCGCGAAGAAAATCTTGTACCATTTAACCGTTCATTCATAGGTGGTAGCTAACTTGCCATGGATTTGGCAAAGGTATGATTGGGTAAATTTTGCCAAATTTCGTTATAGAACCAATGTAACTGCTCGGTACGCAAACAATGATTTTGCGTCAATGGATTAAGCACCAGATCAGTCACCCCGTTGTGCAAAAGATGAATCACCTTATCCATGACTTCCTCCGGCGTGCCGCACAGCATGCGCTCCAACATCTCCTCTGGCTGCAACTTGGCCATAGGCCCCGGTGCTTTGCCCCAATGCTTGGCTTTCTGCTCGCGGAAACTGCGAATATGCTCCAGTGCTTGCTGTTTAGCGACCGCCGCATTTCTATCCATAAACAAGCCGCGTGCCGCCATCATCCGCGGCGGTTTTGGTTTAGAAAAATAGGTTTCGGCATGGCGTTTATAAAGCGTAATCTGTTGCTGAATTTTGTCAAAATCCCAAAATTGCGCCGCCATTAACCCCAAACCGTTCTGCACCGCCATGGCAATGGTCTGCGCATCGCCGCTGGCTACAAACAGCTGTTGCGCAGTAATTTCGGCATTAGGCTGTAAATTAAGCTGCTGCCATTGAAAATGCTCGCCGTGATGAGTACAAGCACCCTGCTCTTGCCACAGTTCTAACATCGCCGGAAGCGCCTCCAACATGCGTGAACGGCTTAAATCCTTATCTGCCTTAAAGGCACTGTTTTGCGATTCAAACGGGCCGCCTTTGGCAAAACCGCATAACACTCGCCGAGGATAGAGCCTGTCCAACACGGCCAGCTGTTCGGCGACCGCAATCGGATTATGAAACCCGACCAACAAAGCCGCCGCCCCCACTTGAATGCGTTCGGTTTTGGCCAATAAATGCCCCATAATCTGCGTGGGTGCTGGGGTCAGACTCATGTCGTTAAAATGGTGTTCGGTGACCCAAGCATGGTCAAATCCTAAGTGGTCGAGATCTTGCACTAAATCGGTAAAGCTCTGATAGGTCTGCGCCGCAGACTGTCCAAGCTGCGGCGTAATATGCAGCATTGCACCCAATTGAATCGGTTTGCTTCTCATGATAGCTGTCCTCCTTCCAGCAAAGTTTGCGCTTGTTCGCGGCTTAACTCGACTTGGAAAAATAATTTGAAAAAGTCTTGTGTCGTTTGCACGGTGTCCAGCGCGGCAATCTGCGCCACGTGCGGATAGAGTTTTTGCATTAGCCACTGCGCCGCTAAAATGCGCATAAACGACGGCGGGCGGTCCAACCAGCGAAACGGGGTTTGCGGGGCAAAAAACACCTGTTTGTTCTGCACGGCTTTTAGGCCTTGCCAATTCGGCATCTGATAAACCTTGTCGTAAAAGGCGCGCTCTTGGGTCACGATCGCATCGGGGTCGTATTTCAGCAGTTGCTCAATATTGATGGCGACCTTGCCGAAACGTGATTGTTCGGCCGGACAGAGATGCGGATTGACCGCCCCCGCCCAAGGTATCACTTCGGCATGAATCGAACCGCGGCATTCCGATGCCAACCCATTCGGATCTTGCGCGTAATACACGCTTTTCAAGGCAATATTTCGCTCTTGTAACAAGGCTTTTAAACGACTTTGTTGCGCCAAAAGCTGCTCCATCGCTTGCGCCAACTGCTCGCCTCTTTGCGGATTGTGCAACCACTCCCCTAAACGACGAAAACTATCAGGGAAATCGTCCAAACGATTCAAAGTCAGATAACAAACCGGCACGTCCATTTGCTGCAAGAGCTGTTGCCGTTTGGAATCCACCATCGCGTCCGACATCACAATCAGTTGCGGACGACCGGCAAGCAGCACTTCCATATTCGGCGTTCTGCCCTGACCGAACCAGCCGCCGATAATCGGCTTAGCAAACAGCGCATCGGGAAAAATCCCTTTCGCCTGCGGCGACACCGGAAAATTCCATCCCATCAGCTTTTGTGGTGCCATCGCCACCAGCATATAGGTGACAATCGGGTTAGCGCCGTAAACGCGCTGCGCCTCGCTGTTGATTTGGCAAGACGGCATAGGCGCATCTTGCGCTTGTGCCGACTGGGCAAGCAGTGCGCCGCCGAAAACCGTGCCGCTTAAAGTGGCCATCAACCACCAAGATTGCACCCGTTTTTTCGCGGCAAACAGGGGTTGTTTGCGCGGTTTAATGATTTTAGAAACGAACATAATAATCCACCCCTAAATTCAGCCCTTCGCTTGGAAAGCCGTAGACCGTTTCGTATTTCTCGTCAGTCAAGTTTTTGGCCGAAAACACCAAACGATGCGCTAAACCATCGGTTTTAAAACGGTAACCGGCGGAAGCGTCGTAGGTGGTAAAGCCACCGGCCGTGCCGATTCCGGCTTTGTTGGCAGAAATAAACTCCTCCATATTGCGAGCGCCTAAATGCAACTGCCACGCCGGGGTTTGATAACCGATGCGAGCGCGCACTAAAGACTCCGGCACATTCACCACGCCGCTTGGCGTGTCACCCGGCGAGACTCGGCTGTAGGCGATTTCATAATTCAGCCTGTGCCAAGCGCCTTTGATCTCAATTTCATAGCCTTGATTGCGCCAACTGGCATTGTCATAAACATTAATCTTACTGTTGGGGTCTTCTGGGTCCTCAATCTGACTGGCAACATAAGCACCGTCTTGCAAACGCTCATGGAATCCGGTTAAAGTCGTGCTAAAACGCGCTTGGGCCAAAGCTATCCACTGACGACTCCAGCCCAACTCAGTGCGCAAACGGTTCTCTTGCGCCAATTGATCGTTATTCGCGGTATAAACGCTGAGCGGTTGCTGCTCGGTATAGAGTGTGCGCAAGGTCAACAAATCTTGCTCGCTGGCCTGATAACTGGCGCCAATGGCCGCGGTCAGCAAGGCGTCTAACTCAACATCTTCAATGATTCTGCGCTGATTTGCGACCTGCTCATACCCCACGTCAATCGTACGTTTATCGGCGCGCAATCCCATATCCACTGACCACGCCTGTTTGCGGAATTCATTCTGTAAATAAAGTGCCTGAATCTGCTCTTTACGCTCAAATCCCGGGTAATACAGCATGCCGGTCGGATTGTGGTACCACATAGAGTTATAACCAAAACGCAGCAAATTTTGCCCGCCGGCCAACTCGTGATTGAGGGCGTGACTTAAATCAAGGTTAATAAATTCTTCCTCGGTCTTTTCCTCGGCATAAGCGTTCGGATTGACATGGCTGTACTTTTGCAAACTGGCATCGCTTTGCGTATGCGATAAACGCACCGCTGTGGTGCTGTGCGCATTCCAGTAATAACCGGCTTGCGCATTGATCATTCGCATTTTTAACGGTTCATAACGCCATTTGTCATCACTGACACCGGAGCTGTCCAGACCGCGTTGCAGACCTTGCTCGCCATCGGCATGAAAAAAGTTAAGTTGCCAGTCGAAGTGTTCGCCTAACCCATCTAACTTCCATAGGCCGACATCGCGCCGATAGTCGTTGTAGTAATCGCTCGGCCCTTGTTTCTGCTGATGCGCCAATAC
This sequence comes from Thiosulfatimonas sediminis, assembly GCF_011398355.1. GTDB lineage: Bacteria > Pseudomonadota > Gammaproteobacteria > Thiomicrospirales > Thiomicrospiraceae > Thiomicrorhabdus > Thiomicrorhabdus sediminis_A. The sequence goes on along the minus strand of NZ_AP021889.1, from coordinate 1,070,287 downwards.
CACGCGCCCGGCAACCTCTTCGGAGAAGTGCGCGGATAAGCTGGTATCTACCTCAAACTGCCGGTAACTTCCGACCTTTGCGTGCAGTTCGCGCTGCGGCTGTTTAAAAGCACTCAAGGTCTTAATCACAATAAACCCTTCGGTACGCGAACTGGTCATAGGGCCGACAATCGAAGTCAAAGGCCCCAGATTCAAAGCACTGGCATCACGCACAACACTAATCGACTCAATCGCGCTAACCGGAAGTTGCATTAACACTTTTGAGGCTGCCGGCGGCGGCAGATAGGCACCGTCGATAATCATCCCAAGATTGGAGCCGGCACGAATACTGGCAAAATACGCTGACTTACGACCTTGGGTTTGAATAAAGGCACCGGTTGCGTAATCCAGCATTTCATAGGCATTGGCAATCGGCAGATCGCGCATCGACTCTTGGGTAAACGTCTGCGTATTGTGACTAAAGCTTTTCGGTTCGGAATAAACATCATCAGTCTGTATCCCCTTGGCCGGATTGACTTCGACCACCTCCAATTGTTCGCCCGCCTGAATTTCAAGCATGACGGCCAATAAAGCCGCGGATAAAACCGATTGTTTTAATTTCGGTGAATGGAATTTCATCGCTATCTCCTAAAAACGATACTGAAGATTGGCGTAAAGCGTGCGCCCCGGCATCGGATCACCCTCGGCAATTTCATAGTTTTGATCAAACACATTTTTCAAGACAAGATTGCTTTTCCACGCCTTGTTTATTTGATAGTGTGCGCGCAGATTCCACAGGCTAAAACCATCGGTCGGACGCGTGCCGTCAAAACGCGTTTCGCTCTGCGACTGATAGTGTCCGTCCAGACCAAAATGCCATGTCGAATTGGGATACCAATTCAATTTCAAGTTGAGCGTATTTTTCGGTGAATAAGTCGCGACAATACTTGGATCGGCTAGGTCTCGAAGCAAATAGCTGTAGCTCAGTGACAAATCCAGTGAATCGGTCAGCGCCGTTCGCGTTTGCAATTCAAACCCTTTCGAGGTTGCCGAACCGACATTCTGATTCTGATCACAAGTCTCGCCGTCGCAAACGTCATTCGTGTCCGCGACCTCGACGGTCTCAATCGCATCGCGAATATCGGCGTAGAAAAGATTCGCTTGATAACGGGTATTAGCAATCGTCCCCGCCATTCCTACTTCATAATGCAGCGCCTGCTCGGCTTGCAAATCTAAGTTAGGAATCGCCTGCCCGAGACGATAAGACACCTGATCTTTCATCCCCGGAAAACGCGATTTCAAAGACAGACCGGCCAACAGTTCGTGCGCGCCGATTTGATGATGCAACTTGGCTTGCCAGTTATCTTTATGCTGCGCGCCTTTTGGATCGGTATCCGAATCGCCGTCATCGGTTTTGGTAAACTCATAGTGATCGTAGCGATAACCGAAGGTCAGTCGGCTCGTCTCACTGAGCTGAATCTGATCTTCCAGCGCCAAGGCATAGGTTTGCGCTTGGAATGTTTTCCAACGATTATCCAAATCGGCATTATCTTTATCATTGTCGCGCTCTTTATGCTCGTCCTGTTTACCAAACAGCGCCGCCTTCAACAGATGGTTGGCCAGTGGTAATCCGCCCTCTAAAGAACCGCCGATGCTCTGATCGTTATATTGCGAACGAAAAGCGTAACCCTTGGTTACCGTGGCATAAGTTTCATCGTCATAAGAGTTCAAAGCGTTATCAAACTGGTCGTAAAAAAGACGGGATTTCAGATAAGCGGCCTGCTCACCGGAACCGAATTGCGTGTAACCGACATAGTACAGACTCTGTTTATCCCACTGCGGCCAATCCCAATAGCGCACCATATCCGCCGTGCCGGCATAAGGGCTAGACTCTTTGGAGCCTTCGGTACGATAAAAACTTAACGAATATTCGTCTGTCGAATTTGGCGTATAGCCAAGTTTTAGATTGGCACTTAGGTTTTGCGAACCGGAACGCAAACGCTCGCCTTCCGGTTGATAGACCGTGCCATTATTTACCTGCGGTTGATAATCGCTGGACAGCGGAAAATTATCTGCATCAAAGGCGCTGATTCCGGCTTGCAGATAAAAATGTTGGTTAAGAATCGCCCCGACCTGTACGTTTTGCGAATGCTTAAACAGCCCCTTGTCACCGCCTTCGAGCGCAACATCCAAAGTGCCTTCCAAGGGCTTAGTCGGTTTACGGGTAACTAAGTTAATCGCGCCGCCTAAAGCATTCGGGCCTTCCAACAATGACCCCAAACCTTTGGTTACCTCAACCTGAGTTAAATCGGCCAATTGAAAACGACTTAAATCAATATTGCCGTCATAAGGGACATGAATCGGAATACCATCCAAAAAGAGCATCACTTGGCGCGAATCAAATCCACGGATATTCGCCCGCGTTTCGGCACGGCGTCCGCCGACCTGCACAATCACGCCGGGGACTTCTGCAATCACTTCACCGACATTCGATGCGCCCTGCTCGGCACTTTGCCCAACATCAATCGAGTCGGCGTCCAAAGTTTGCGCAACGGCTTGAACCTGAATTTTACCCAAGGTAAAGACTGGGGAATCCTCGGCTGCATGCGCATTCACTGCGGCGACGCAAAAGGCACTGAGCCAAATTAACTTGTGTAAATCAATCACAACCCGTTTTTTAGTAAATGGCGGAAGGAGCATAAAAAACCTCTTTAAATCACTACTCAATCAACATTATGTATTCAAGTAAATAACGATAAGTAAAAAATAACTCGCAAACGCGAGTGGCTATGTAACCTAAGACACAGAATAAATCCATTTAGGCTTGAGCAAGGAACGACTGCTGATAGCGACCAAAATCGAAATATCTTTTTATACATATCGATAATGAGCGCTAATTTAATGACTAAATGCAATATAAGTCAATCATTATTTACGAAAACACCTATCGGATTTTGACCAAGAGATAATGACTTGAATAAGGGTGTTACCAAAGACAGCAATTTAAAAATGAATTACTTAGGCGTGTGATTTGCTAAGTTCAGCGATTAAAGCTTTGCCTAGACGCTGATTTAGACTGGCAGCAGTAATCGCATCCACCGAATTAGCGAGCACCTTATCGGCAAGCGAGCCCCCCAATTGATTCGCAAATTCATCCGTGAGTAAATCCACTAACGAACTGGCTGCCAAGTTTTCCAAAGCGATGCGCAGCAATTTAAAATTACCCAGCAAACCGGGGCGGACACCATAAACTAATGCGATTTTACGCAGAGTTCTTAAACTAACCCATAATAATCCCAACGTTTGTAGCAACGAATTTGGACTCAATAAACTAATGCCTCCGGCAGTTATCGATTCACTTTTTAATGCAATTTTAGCCTGCTCTAGCATCCTTGCGGAAACCTGGTCATGATAAATTTTAAGCACCTCTTGATTGCTATGATGTGCGCGCAAGCTTTGCTCAAATGCGTGATAACAAGTGCGCGCAAAAGCGCTCGCAGATTGCTGACGCTTACGCTGCTGCAATACGTTTAAGGTACTTTGTTTATCGCCTTTAGTGCTCAATGCTTCAACCGATAAACGCGTGGCCGTCAGAGAATCAATAGAACGTAACCCTCGCCATTCACGCGAAATTAAACCCACAAGCGCCACGACCAATAGCAGCAACAAAATCGCTAAAAATCCAGCAAAAAAAGGATGCTCTAGCCATAAAGACAGGATATAGAGATAACTCTGCACCAAAGAAAAACTGATAAAGGTCAGCAGCGCCATCATCAATGTTAACAATAACCAACCGCTCGCAGCGCGCTCTTCGACTAAGGGGGCATTAACTTCCGTAAACGCCTCGCTCGGCACCGCAATTTGCGGTTGCGACTGCTGCAGTTTACGTTTCTTAACTCGCTCTTGATAATTTGGTTGCTGCATTGAATCCTGCCTTAATGAATCAAATAATCGATAAGACGATCAATCCCTTGGGCGTGATTAATCCGCGCTAAGACATCACTGGGCACTTTTGTTTCCATACGCGGATAAGTCTGATTCGCCTCAAAAGCCTTAAGACTGCTTGGCAAAGGGGCGAACTCCCATTCCTCATAATCACCGTCCAGGTTGGTAAAGCGTAAACAATCTGCACAGGAACCGGAATCGGTGCTCTGAATCGCTGAAATAAGAAAATGCTGGAACTCCACTTGCTGCTCGGCTAAATGACCACGCACACCGGCAGTAATATCTTGGAGTAATTGCATAAAATTGGCATGCTGTGACAGCGGCAATAAATCGGCTTTGGTGGCGACAAACGCGACTTTGCTAATTTCTTCACGAAATAACACCTTAGGTTTGTACCATTTGCTGGCGCCATAAGCAAAGCTATTCGATAAATTGCTCAAGGTCTCTTTAAGTTGCTTAAGATGGTCACGGCTATGGCTCAATCCTTCATGTAAATCCAACATGACAATCTGCTTATCCGCCTTGCAAAAATACGCCTCTTGTAACGGCTTTAACCAATGCTGCTGGAACTGGTTAAAATGCACTTTGAACAGGCGACTCCATGGATGATGCGGGTCCGAAGCGATACGACTCGGCAAGGGAGCAAAACCCGATTTTTGCCAATCAAAGCCGCTGGGAATCAACATACTTCCTGGCTGCAATAAAGTAATTCCTTGCGCTTTGGCATCGGTTAAAAATTCGCGGTATTGCTGTAAGTAAACCTGTCGATTCATCTCATTCGGCGGCTGCTCAAAGTCAAATGCGGCGACAAAATCATGCCACGAAGTTGCAAAATATTTCTGCGGTGGATTTAACTGTTGCGCCCACGCCGAATCCGACCAGCTGACAAAATCTTTGTGCAACATCGGCAAATCGGTCAACCACTCCCCTGGATAATCATAAAAACGCAACACCACTTCTGTATGCCGATTAAACAACTTATCCAAAATAGAGTCTGGTTTGCGAGTAATGACCAATTCGAAACCATAGATTTTTTCGGTGGAATCCGGCCATTTACGCTGCTGTAACTGAGCGAGATTGCGCTCTAACGGAAACAGCTCCTCGCCGGCAATCGGCCGCAACGCCACCGAGTCAAACAAGCTTTTAGGCAACGTATCCAACAATGGTAAATTATCAAAATCGGACTGCGCACGCTGACTTAAAAGCGTCATCAGACTGGTAAAAAACATGGATTTACCGCTGCGACTTAAACCAGTAATAATCACATGATGAACATCTCGGGAAAAAACCGAGTTCAATGCCTCAACACCGGCATTCAGGGTTTGTTCAAATGTGTGCTCAATACGTTTAAAAAGGCGTTTCATAGACCATTCATTTACTGCGCTACTCGGGTGTCATTAGACGATCGTAACGCAATTTCTGCCACGGTGTTTGGATTGATATAACGCTTGGTCACTGCGTTTAATGGTGTCATGAATCGATTCATTGGGACAATGGATAGAGGCGCCAAAACTGCAGGTAACATGTCCCACATCCGCAAAAATTTGTAGATCAATTAAGCTTCTAAACTTTTCTAAAATCCGAGCTAAATCGGCCTCGGAGGCCAAAGAGATGATCAATAAAAACTCCTCTCCCCCCCAACGCAACAGAACATCCGAATTACGCATCTCTTTTTTAATCGTCATCACAATCTTTTTCAATGTGGCATCACCGACATCGTGACCATACTTATCGTTGACGTTTTTAAACAAATCAATGTCCATAAAACCCACTGCGCTTTGCAACTTATTCGTCTGATTATGCGCCAAAATTGAATCGATGTTTTTATCAAAAAACTCGCGATTAAAAGCCCCTGTTAAAGGGTCGTGCAAAGTTTTATCGAGCAAAATTCTCTGCGCATGAAAGTCATGACTAATGTCAATAAACTCAGCAAGATACAGGTGGCTGAGCGGCATCTGCTTTAAATTTACTCGAAAAATGTGTTTGGCTTGATTGTGCTTAGAACTCATCGCGACAGTACGTTGATGACTTTCTAAGCGTAATAATTGCGCAATCCAAGATTCGGGGTTATTAGGGTCACAAAAAAACTGGTTTTCGTCTTTGAGAAACAACTTATCCAAGCGGCTGTATTTGCTTTTAAACTCGGCGAGAGAATCAAATTGGAAAAAATTCAATAAAGACTGATTGCCATAAAAAACATCTTGACCATTAGTTAAGACGACAATCGACGAGAGCGAATCGAGTAAGGATTGAAAAAACAGCTTTAATTCACTTAACTGCAGGTGATTTTCGACCCGAACGCGCAGCTCTTCTCGGTTAAACGGTTTGGTGATGTAATCCACCGCCCCCATTTTAAAACCGCGCACAATCGAACCTTCATCGCGTGAAGAGGTCAAGAAAATAATCGGGATATCTTTATAAAGCGGGTCTTGCAAAATAATTTCCGCGACTTCAAAACCATCCATCCCAGGCATTTGAATATCCAATAAAATCAAATCTACTTGGAATTTCTTAATGCTTTCTAAGGCCTTATCACCACGGCTGGCAACGCGTAAATCGTAAGTATCACCCAAAATATTGGCTAATACTTCGATATTACTGCGCTCATCATCAACCGCTAAAATAACTTTATTATTCACCTGCAACCTCTACCAGTAAACGCTTGAGTCCCTCAAGCAAGGCGTCATCATCTTGTTGCTCATAAAATTCAAACAGTGCTTGGATATGCGCTTCAGTTGTCCGTTCTAAAACCTCATCCAACACTTCTTGCAAACGATCATAAGTAATAAAACGTTGCATTTCCAAATCATCAATTAAAGCGAGCAATAGCGCCTCAAGTTGCGCTGGCGTTTTATCGCCTTGGCGCTTCTGTCCAGACACTAAGGGAACCACAAAACGTTTAATATCATTCAAAATGACCGATAACGCCTCTTTTAATAAAGCGAGTCTTTCTACCGTAACCCCTTGTTGTTCAATCGCAGTACATAGTTCGGTGACCGCCTCAAATAACATATTAGCGCTCGCGCCTTTGATTTTGTGAATCAAACTCAAAAGCTGCGCTTTATCATTCGAGAAGGCATCTAACTCGTTCAAGACATCAGAAAAACTATTGAGATAAGTCACATACAGCGAATAGAGCTTGTCAAAATCGTTAAACTGCCACTTATCATACAGCGCCTGCATATCAAAACTGCAAATCTGTTCAGGAATCCCCTCATCCGCCTTCACTACCGACTCACTTTGGGTTGCCCCTTCTGTGCTATCGGCCTGCTGAAAATAAGTATCTAACAACTGCGTCAACTCAGACTCATCAATCGGTTTTGCTAAATGCGCATTCATTCCAGACTGATATGCTAAGGTTTTATCTTCTTGCATTACCGCCGCGCTCAACGCAAAAATCGGGATGTCGGCGTTAAACAAACGAATTTGGCGTGCTGCTTCGTAACCATCCATTTTAGGCATATGCAAATCCATAAAGATAACATCATAATCACCCGTTTTGGCCATCTGTACCGCTTCCAAACCATCATTAGCCAACGCGACTTGACACCCTAATTTATTTAATAAATTCTCACTAACAATTTGATTTACTTCATTATCTTCTGCAACCAATGCAGAAATTGAATGATTCAATTGAAACTTCTGTGGAGCGGTAAAACGCGATTGATCACTGCTGGAATCCAAATCAAATAAAACGTTAAACAGACTAGAAGGCGTAAATGGCTTACTCAATACGGACTGCAACTGCACATTCTTTTTCTTAGCTGCTTGCATTAAATGTTCGCGGTCAAAGGCGGTCACCATAATCACTTTGTCAACCTTTTGGCTACCATGAACAATCCGCGACACCAACTCCAAGCCGTCCATATCCGGCATTTTCCAGTCGGTCAAGACACAATCAAAATGATCTTTTTGCATTATTGCAAGCGCTTCTTTCGCACTTGCTGCCGTACTCACTTTAACGTGTGCGGCATCCAGCGTACGGCTGATAAACTCACGATCAATCTCATTATCATCAACCACGAGAACAGAGCGCCCTTGAATACGACTTAAATCGATTGGTCGCGCACTCTGATCAACCTTCAATTGGGTGATAAAGCTGAAGGTGGAGCCTTTGTTCTCTTGAGAGTTCACGCTGATATCGCCGCCCATCATCTGCACTAGTTTCTTAGAAATCATTAACCCCAACCCCGTACCACCATACTCTTTGGTGGTCGTTGAATCGCCTTGTTCAAAAGCCTGAAACAGTTTTTGTTGTTTAGCTTGATTCATCCCAATTCCGGTGTCTTCAACGTCAAACTTAAGGGTAATATCAAGTGCTTGTTGCTTGACCACCTCAGCGTTAATGCGAATATGCCCCTGTTTGGTAAATTTGACGGCGTTGCCAACTAAGTTGTTCAGCACTTGCGTTAAGCGCATCACGTCACCAACCAAAATTTGTGGCATATTCGGTGCAATAGTGAAAATTAAAGAAACCCCTTTTTGATGCACAGGATAGGCAAACAGGTCAGAGACTTTTGACAACAAATCGTCTAAATGGAAAGCCGTCGGCACTATGTCCAACTTACCGGCTTCAATTTTTGAATAATCCAATATATCGTTAATAATATGGGTTAAAGCGTTGGAGGTTTTTTGTACTTTGGTTAAATAATCACGCTGAACCGGTTCGAGTTCGCTCTCCAACACCAAATTGGTCAACCCAATAATACCGTTTAAAGGGGTACGAATTTCATGGCTCATGTTGGCTAAAAACGCCGACTTAGACTGGTTGGCCTTTTGCGCGGACTCAATCGCCAATTGCAGCGGCGTAATATCAAGATTGGTACCGACCATAGCAATTTTATTGCCCTGTTCATCGAACTGTAAGGCGGCTGAAGCTTTTACGTGTCTGATTTCGCCATCTGGTCGACGAATCCGGAAAATGGCATCAAAATTCCTATTATTATTTAAGGCCGCCTGCAACGAGCTTTCAGCCTGCTCCGCATCTTCCTCTAACAAGGCATCTTTCCAAAGCGAATAATACTCAACTTTATCAGATGACTTAATGCCATATAAACGATGCATATTTTCATCCCAATGCAACTCATTAGAGCGCAAATCCCAAACCCAGATACCCTGATTGGATGATTTAGTCGCAATGTCTAACTGCAACGCAAACTGCTCTCGTGCCTGCTCAGCCAATTTTTCATTCGTCGTTTCATACAGATAGCCGTACCAAATGGTACTGCCATCAGGTTGTCTTTCCGGCTTAGCAAAACCTTTAACCCAAATCGTGCCTTTGGTGGGATGATTCACTCGATACTCATCTACCCAGTTAGATAAATTGGTTTCAGATTCGGTTATTTTTGCGCTGACCCGATTAATGTCATACTTGTGAATTCTTTCGAAAATAAGCGATGCATCATTAACAACTTCTTCTGGATGCACGCCATAAATCTGATAAATGGCTTCCGACGCATAGGGTAAAAAGCTACGACCATCTGGGAGCAAGTGGAAGCTGTACACCATTCCAGGAACGTTTTGGGCAAGCGACGACAAGTTTTTATTGGCCTCAATTAACGACATTTCCGTATTTTTTTGATCGGTAATGTCCTGAATCGAACCGTTGGTCAGCAATAGATTACCGTCTGAATCGTAAGTGTGCACAGCACGTTCAACCACATACTTGATGGCTTTATTGTCGATTAACAAGCGATGCTCAATAAAAAGTTCTTTTTGCTGCTGAATCGAACGCGAAAATGCTTCTTGCACCTTAGTGCGATCCATTGGGTGAATCATTTGCAAAAAGTTCTCAAAAGAAGCGCCCAGCTTTGAAGATTCGGTTCCAAGTAACGGATAAATCTCATCTGCCCAAATAAATTGACCCGACTCGTGGTTCAGCGTCCAACTGGCTAAATGCGAAATTTTATGGGCCTGTTTTAACTGTTTCTCACTGTTTAATAATGCATTTTTCGATGCAATTTCTTCAGTTACGTCAGCAAAAATGCCAACCACTAATTGCGGTTCATTGGAGATTGGATCGCGTTTGGGGACAGTGGCAAAGACTCGGTTCCAGATATAGCGCTTCTCGGCATTGAGGATTCGATAGGTATTTTCATAACTATCCACTTCTGCGTTCAGTAATTTAGAAAACGCAACCATGACAGCCGCTCTGTCATCTGGATGAATCATCATCTCCCAGCCGTTTAACGGAACTTCCTTGGATGAGTCATAACCGAGGATTTGATATCCCAAAGAAGAAAAGTGTCGTTTATTATGAATCAGATCAAAATCCCAATACGCCCAACCGTTTTTGTCTAAAGCGATTTGCAATAAACCTTCTTGTTCCATTAGCTGTTGATTGAGTTCATCAAGGCGAGTTTTTTCACTTGAAAGCCTTGCCGCAAGGTTTCTCGCGCCGCGCAATGACGGAACATACACAAAAAAGAACTCAATCAAAATCGTAAAAATCAACAGCCCTAAAACAAGCCAGGCGTAATACAGTTGTTTATCTACTTCGGAATTAACAAACTTTTCGTGGTAATTGACAACCCCATCAAGCGTCACCAGCAATGTTTGGCTAGTAACAAAAAGTTCATTCAAATAATCAGGGTTGTTCGTTTGAATAAACGCTTTATGCAGATCAAGAAAATCTTCGACTTGGTTGCCAATTTGCAAATTATTGAAATAGATTTTCTGGCTATCGTAAGTATTCTGCAGATTGGTTAATTTTTGGAATCCTGACGACATCTCGCCCACCGCAGACTTGTATCTCACTAAATCAGCCACCTTGAGGGTTTTAAAATACTCTTTGGCCAATAGCACCGTATTTTGCGACCACATCCGCTGCTTACCGCTGATGTTGATAATTTCTGCATACACCTTTTTCTCTTTAATCGCCATATTCAAGGTATAAATCAACACCGTGAACAAAGAGACGGTAATCAAGGCGATAAAATATTCGGGCTTTAAACTAACGGACGACACCGGGCTATCTTGCATAAAAGCCAGGCGCTGTTTTTTAATCAGGATATACAGAGCGAGTAACAACAATAACGTAGCTGTACCCACAAAAATCCAAACATAAGTGCTGACAATGGGGATTTGCTGAATTGATTTGGAAGCAATATCTGGTGTACTGATGTAAGACCAGTGTTCGATAACATCTAAAAGCTGATAACGACTTAAATGATTAACCGCTTTTTGCAAAATACTTTGTAACAGCGGATTATCTGGGTCAACACCGATGACGTTAACGTTGATAACATCACTCAAAATAGCAATGGGTTCGATTTGAGTATTGTTGGTTTTTTTTAGTAAATAAGTATCGTAGCTGTGCAAGATAGCCACATCGGCAGACTGATCCATCACTTTATCAATCGCGTCGCGCGAATTGGCCACCGGAATTAACTGACTACCGATAAACTGCTTTTCTAAGTAATCCGCAAGATAGAGAATATTCGCGGCATAACTGATTTTCAAAACTTTAAGATCGCCCGAATTTTGTACCTGAAAATTACGATTCTTAAGCGCAAAAACCGTCGGCGGGAACTCAAATGGCAATTCAACGGTTAGCAAGCCGCGTTGTTGCGCAGTTTTTTGATTCATGACCGCTATCGCATCAAGTTGTGAATTTTGAACATCAGCCAGCAATTCAAGCCAGTCACCATCCTGAAAAACAAACTCAACCGGCATAATTTCTGCGATGAGGTTGTAGATTTCAGGTAAAGCGCCATCTAAACTGCCATTCTTTTGACGGATCAGCAAAGGCTCGAAAACCGATGTAAAACCGACATTAATCTGCGGCGTGTTAGCTAAATAAGCTTGCTCTTCTGGCGTAAATTGCAGTTCATTTTCAGCAGAACTCACAGGGAGATACAATGCGTTGATAATAAAAAAAATGAAGAGGAAAAACTTATTCAAAATAACGCCTTTGCACGATTAGCGAAAATAAAAGATACGCATAGAAAAGTACAGACTCTGCCGTTACATGATACTTTTCTCACTTATTACTGATAAAATCTGATTATCTTAAAAGTTATACGTATCTTCTACGGTTTACTATTTTATGTCAATGTATTGCGTTACTAGGCCAATCTGCAACAATTCTTTAACCGAGGCATTCGCATTAATAATTATTACCTTTCCTTTTTCTTGACCGGCGACTTTCCATAAAGACAACAACATCCCAATGGCACTACTATCAACCTCAACCACACGTGCTAAATCGACCGTGATGGTCGATATGTTTGACATGTCACTAGGGTAAGCCTGATGAAAATTATCAAATGCGCTCAGGTCAAAGGTTCCTGTGATTTGAATCATTAAATTTTTCCCATCCTGATGACTGGTAATCGTATTCATATTCTGCTCCAAATATCCAAATAATCTATAAAAAATAAGGGGTTAATAAATCCTAAGAAACGTAAGGTAAACCAAAATGGAAATTATTCTGACTCATTCTAATAGAGCAAACAGCGCACTGTACGCCCTTGATTTGAATATTCAATACTTTGAAAACCATTCACTCGAGCCATCATAATGCCGCGACCATGTTCATCAAGCAGTCGCTCAGGAATAAACTCTAGGTATTGCTCAAAGTCAAACCCTGCTCCCATATCACTAATGGTTAACCATTTTTGCGTTTCATCAATCTGATAATCAATAGTTACATACCGATTCTGGTAATCCTCATGCTCTAAGCGGCGATGGATTTCTGCTAGAAAAGTACGCTCTTTAATTAATTCACCCTTCTCTTGGTAGCTAATTCCAAGATTGCCGTGTTCGATGGCGTTTTGCACTAACTCATAAACCCCCATAGAAGTTTTTACCGGCTGCGCAGACAGGTGACATAAGCTCACAGCCAAGTGTTTTGCCTGCTCAGGCGTTTTAAGTGTAAAACGAGCGCTCTGTAACAAATCGAGACCACTCTTATAATTTTCAATTTTTGAGACCAAAGCCTGATGCTTGCCAAAATCCAATATCGCTGCATTAATGATCTGACAAACCACTTTGGGCTGCAGTGGTTTAGTTAGGTAATAATAAGCGCCGCCTTCAATACCACGTCTAATCATGTCAGAATCGGTATGCGATGTCTGTAAAACAAAAGGAATATGCGCAAAACTGGCTAAGGATTTAACCTCTTTGAGCAGCTCTAAACCTGACATCGTCGGCATTTCAATATCGGAAAGAATCGCACTATAGGTCTCAACCGGTTGCGCTAAAAGCATCTCTAATGCTTGTTTACCGTTAGCCGCGGTGTCAAAATCATAACCACAAGAACCAATAAATTCGCTGATGATATTCACGAAAATCGGTTCATCTTCAACAATTAAAATTTTATGTTGATGTTTTTTTACAGCTTGCATATGAGTCAATTTACTTATGTCAGTTGAGCATGAATAGCGGGGCATATACTTAAGTACTTTTACGCAACACTAAAGAATTTCGGCTCGTTGAATGTGCAGCAAATCCTAATCAAGTAATTACCTTTTTCTTGACATACTTTACCTGTTTTTCTAAAAAGCAATAGCAAAATTCAGGTAATATCATTCCAAGTCAAGAATTTTGACTGCCACACTTCCAACCGATCAATTACCGTTAAGGATGTTGCCATGTTTAACTCGCACCTAAAGAGCGAACTGAATTCGCTACAGCAAGAAAAAGTGATCTTAGAGCGTACCGTTGACGCTTTGAACAAAGTCATGGGGGTAATCGAGTTTGACACTGACGGCCATATTCTTACTGCAAATGAAAATTTTTTGAACGTCGTTGGTTACGGTTTGAATGAAATTGTTGGCAAGCACCATCGGATGTTTTTACATGAAATTGATGCGGCCAGCGCAAACTACCAAAATTTTTGGCGGATGTTGAAAGCAGGGAATAACAACTCCGATCGCTTCAAACGAAAATCTAAATCAGGAAAAACCATTTGGCTGGAAGCCAGTTACAATCCGATTTTTAATGCCGAAGGCAAAGTTGAAAAAATCGTCAAGTTTGCTACCGACATTACGGAGAAAGTACAGGGCGAATTAGATGTCCGCGCGCAGTTAACGGCTATCAATAAAGTTATGGCGGTGATTGAGTTTGATGTGACCGGCAAAATTCTCAACGCCAACCAAAACTTTTTAAAAACCATGCACTATACGCTTGACGAAATTGTCGGCGCGCACCACAAAAAATTTGTTCGTGCAGATTATGTGCAATCTTCAGAATACCGCGTCTTTTGGGAAAAATTAGGCAAAGGAACCCCCGTGGCAGGAACCTTCCGTAGAATCGACAAACAAGGCAATGAAGTTTGGCTTGAGGCAAGCTACAACCCAATTTTTGACATCGACGGTAATGTCGTGCGCATCATCAAGTACGCCTCAGACATCGGTAATAATCCAAATACAAAAATGCTCGACCAAGTTATTCACGATGCCACCGAAGTCATTGACCGCATGGCCTCCGGCGATCTGTCCGCGCAAATGCGCTCGCATAAATCCGACACACCGTCGCTTTATGACAATAATATCGAAATGCTCAGCAAAAGCTTGCAAAGCATGGGACAAAAATTGAGCCATGTTATTTCGAAAGTGAGCACCAGTGCACAAAACTTTTTACAACAATCCAACATTATTGCGAGTGGCTCTGAAAGCCTTGATCAACAAGTTCAATTCAGCTCAAGTCAATTAGAAAATGCCTTTTCAACCCTCAAGACAGCGACAACCATGATCCGTTCAGGCTCTCATGAAGCCAGAAACACCGCCACCACGACTAAAGAAGTGCAATCGCGCACCAGTCAAGGGGTGCAAGTAATGAGCGAAACGGTTGCCGCCATGGCCAGCATCCAAGAATCCAGTAATAAAATCACCGAGATTGTCACCTTGATAGACAGCATCGCTTTCCAAACCAACCTTTTGGCGTTAAACGCCGCGGTTGAAGCAGCACGTGCTGGAGAACATGGTCGCGGTTTTGCTGTCGTTGCCGGCGAAGTGCGCGCCCTAGCGCAAAAATCTGCGGATGCAGCCAAAGAGATTCGCACGCTCATTGATGAAACTACGCAGCGTGTTGACCAAGGCAGTAAATTAGCCCATGCGTCTGGTGAGATGCTCAACGAAATCAGTAAACTGATTGACTCGGTCGGCGAAAAAATCGAAAGCATCTCTGAATCCGCCAACTCGCAAGCGATTGAAACCGAAAAAGCCTACCAAGGGGTCAGTGATGTTCAGAACGTCATGCAACAAAACCTTAGTTTAGTTGCAGAAAACACCCAATCGGCGAACGAGATTTCCTATCAAGCGCGAGATTTAGCTGAAGACGTAAACTACTTTACCTTTTCAAAAAATTAATTTCGACTAACGCTTTACTATTCGAAACAGATGTAAAAATCCGCGCTCTATGCGGATTTTTATGATTGGTTTACAACCTTACTCAAAAACAATATCAAAACAGACGCAAATCGCGTCATCCTGTTTAGTGATTGAATCGTCTAAAAATTGTGTTTTCAATGTTTCGACAGACTGCTCTGCCGTGAACAGCGACAACGCCTGTTGCGATACACCATCGGAAGTCACCAAAACTCGATCCCCCGCTTGCAAAGGCAAAATCTGCTCTTGGATCTCACTCGGTACAAAAATACCAACCACCCCTTCTGTAACAGGTAAATCTATTTTTTGCTGCTCGTTTAATCGACATAACCTCAAATTACCGACCGCCAGATAAAATAGCGCTTGGCGCTCAAGATCGAAAAAACCCAAACACAACGTCATCCCATACTTAGCCACTGAACCCAATTCCGCAATCTGCGCGTATTGTTGCGCTAACGGCTGCCGATAACACTGCTCAAAACACTGTTCAACTTCACGCGCAATCGCATAGACAAGCGGTGAGCCATGCCCTGAAACATCACCCACAATAAAATGAATACGCCGCTTACCGGGCAACATTTTCATAAAATCACCACAGGTCTCTTGCGAAACTAAAGGCCGGATAAAACAATTCGTTACGATATTCATTTATTCATTAACCCTTAAAACGCAAGCTAAGAAATCACCAGATAAGCCCTCACGAGTTATTGCGAAGAAGTGAAAATAAGAAATTCTAGGCCGCGATTGCAACACATGGCCAAGACAATCTTTGCAAATCTCGCCCACTAGGAGTTGTTCGGTGCACTCCTAACATCAAGCTCATATCCAGCATCAATCCTTACACAAAACCTCGATTTAATCTAATCGAATGTATTCGGTAAAATCGCCATTGCAATACCAAAAGCACAATCAAGCGAAAGCCTGATGGACAAGAAGCGCATATTTAAGAAAACAAGGAACCCATAGCGCAAAATAGCCAGCAATTAAGGGATATTTTTATACTAAAAGAATTTTTTCCGGAAAAACTAACTGAGAACAAGAAATAAGAGAATTAACACGAGGGAAGAAAATAAATGGTCGGAGTAGAGGGATTTGAACCCCCGACCACCTGTACCCAAAACAGGTGCGCTACCAGGCTGCGCTATACTCCGAAATAGAAAAGTTAAGTGTATTCTGATGATTTTACTTAACTTTCAAAGATGCCCGAAAGACTCAAGCATGAAGAATTTGGGGCGAATGACGGGGATCGAACCCGCGACAACAGGAATCACAATCCTGGGCTCTACCAACTGAGCTACATCCGCCATAATAAATTTTACGTGACACACCGAAAATGGCGCGCCCAGTAGGATTCGAACCCACAACCCTCGCCTTAGAAGGGCGATGCACTATCCAGTTGTGCTATGGGCGCATAGTGAACCACATACTTATCTTGCCTTTATTTAAGTCTCAATAATTAAGACTTAAATGGTCGGAGTAGAGGGATTTGAACCCCCGACCACCTGTACCCAAAACAGGTGCGCTACCAGGCTGCGCTATACTCCGTCATCAAGATGGGGCGTATTCTATAGCTGAGCCTGCAAGCTGTCAACACAGAATTTAGAAAATAATCTTTTTTTTCCTTAGCAATCTAAAGCGCCTGCAATCTGGCTTTTTAAGGCGCACATCGGTTTCTCAAAATCGTAAAAGTGAGCGATGCATTTGGATCAATTATCAACACATCAAAACCCCCAAAGACGTTGGCAGGTACTTAATGACCAACCGCGTATCTCGCTTGTTTGAAATGCGCTTTTTTAGCGCGCTGTTCGTCAGTCAAAATTTGATTAATAGCATCGCGCTTTTGTTGACGTAATTGGCGCATCTGTTGCTGATTTCTCTGCAAAACCTCACGCACTTGCTGTTGCTGCTCAGCGCTCAAACCGAATTTTTGATTCATGTATTCAATACGATTTTCAATTTTTAATTGGATTAATGCTTGGCGTTTTTCTGGGCTCATTCCTTTGCCAATAGCGGCATATTTCGCTTGCTGCGCTTGGCATTCATGCTTCTGGTGAAAATGGTGAGAACGCTCGCCACTAACCCCTTTATGCACACAATTCGGCGCTAGATACGACACGGGGGAATGAAAGGATTGTGAACTTTGGTTAACCTGAGTTTTATGACAAAACTCGCCATTCGCGATGGCCATAGAGGTAATGGATGCTAAAACGGCAATACCGATGAAACTGGCTACTTTTTTCATTTTTTCTCTCCAAATAAGATAATGAGTTCGCAACACTTGGGAGACACAGAATAAGCAAGTATTCACTTCAGTAAGCTCTTACAAGAAACACGTTCTAGGCTTGTTCAGCTGAGCGCTTCTATGTCTAGAGCCATTTGGAGTTATTCTGCATCTCCCTTGCTGCTTGGGTTTCATTATGGAAAAGAAAAGTGCAAAATTTATGCAAGCAATTTGGTACTTTGTGCAAGCTTACTGGGGCAGCACAAATTTATATCCCACACCATAGACCGATTGAATCCAATCGTTTTCGCCAAATACGGCGCAGAGTTTTTGGCGCAATTTCTTAATGTGGCTGTCAACTGTCCGATCGGAAACCACGCGGTGGTCGTGATAAATCGAGTCGATCAGTTGCGCGCGCGAAAAAATGCATCCCGGCGCTTGCGACAGCGTGCGCAGAATGGCGAACTCCACCGCCGAAACTTGCACTTTATTTTGTTGATAATGCACCTGATAGGTCGCCTCATCCAGATTCCAAACGCCATTCTGTAAGGTTGCTTCTGGTGTAAAACGGCTACGCCGGATAAGTGCCTTAACCCTTGCCACCACTTCTCGCGGACTAAAGGGTTTGCACAGATAGTCATCGGCTCCCAACTCCAAACCGAGAATCCGATCAATTTCTTCAATACGCGCGGTCAACATCATAATTGGCACGGCGCTAAATTGGCGAATGTCACGACAAAGCTGCAAACCATCACCGAATTTATCAGCATCCGGCAACATAATATCCAACAACACACAATCGACCGTATTCTTCTGTAACCAATCTATCAGCCCTGCGCCACTTGAAAAATATTGCGTCTGATACCCATGGGCATGCAAATAATCGATCAACAATTGTGAAATTTGCGGTTCGTCCTCAACAATAAGTACTCGTTCTTGGTTCACTCTTGCAGCTCCCTAGCAAACACAATCTGAACATCCAAGCCGCCTAGTTCAGCTTGACGTATCTGCAGCTTGGCATCATGTGCCTTAGCAATTTGACTCACCATCGCCAAACCTAAACCAGCACCACCAGTCCGACGGTTACGAGAGGGTTCAGTGCGAAAAAATCGTTCAGTTAATCGCTTTATGTCGTCCACAGACACCCCCGGTGATGAGTCCACTATTCGCAAACAATAATTGTGCGCCTGCTCCTGTAAACTGACTTGCACCCTTCCCGCACGACCATTATTAGACTGTGCATCGGTATAATTCAGCGCATTACTTAACAAATTTGCAACTAACTGCGTTAGCCGACTCGCGTCACCGTAAATCCAAGCCTGTGGAACAATATCGGTCTCAAGCAACAGACCTTTCAGCTGCGCTTGGCCATACATTGCTTCCACAGTTTGCTGTGTGATTTCGGCCAAATTCACCGTCGCCATCGAATATTGAAGAGCCCCTACATCGCTTAAACTTAACTGATACAAATCTTCAATTAAACGCTGCAAAACCACAACTTCGGTTTGCACCAACGCCAAACTCTGTTTATTCAAAGGCCGAATGTCATCACACATCGCTTCAATCGAGCCATGGATTACGGTCAAAGGCGTACGCAATTCATGGGATATATCCGCCACCCATTGATTACGGCTGCCCTGTGCGGCCTCTAAGGTTGCAGCCAAATGGTTGAAATTACGCTGTAAAGCCCCCAATTCATCTTGTCGTTTAACCCCCAAACGGCAACTCAAATCCCCACTTGCCAAACGATGCATTGCTTTATTTAATTCACGCACTGGACGCAAAAAATGATTACCAAACGGCCACAACAAAATCAGCGCTAAAAAGGTGATCAGAACCGCTCCCAAGGTAAACATTTTAAATTGCGATGCAGCAAATTCGATATCTGCCTGCTCCTGCAATTCATTAAGCGGATGGTAACTAATTTTTGCCAACAACTGCCCGTTTTGCATAATTGGCAAGCTTGCATTCGATGCCACCATCGCTGGGCCGTACAGCAAGTCACCTTCCGGAGTTAGCAAACTCACTCGGCTTTCAAATTCATCCGCTGGCGGTAAAGAACGCCGCGAGTTAAAACGCTCAATCAAACGTGGCACCATCGTCGTCATCTGCTGAAAATCCATACGATGCGAATAAAACGTCAGGCGTTGCCACGCATTTAATGGCAAAGCACGCACATCGCTAATCGGTTCATACTGCAGGTAAATTTCAATATTGTTTTTCAAGCGTTCCAAACGCTGCTGATCCCGCTGGTCAACATAATGCAACATCGTTTTATGCAACACCAGCTGATTGCTCCACACCAAGGTGCCTAAAATCACAAACCCAAACGTCACCAAAAATAGAACAAATTTAAGCCGAATACCCACCGTAAAATCCTTTGCACAACGCACACACTAAACGCCACTTTAGCGCAAATTCATCGCCCAAATTTGCAAACAATAAGACAAGTACGGAAAATTTCGCCCATTTCCATCAGCAAGCGACAGCAAGGTGAAAACATTAAGCGAACGCAGAAAAGCACCACCATGGTTTCATATCAAACAACCGAGAACGGTAAAAATGACAGGCATAAAAAAACCCGCCATGAAAGCGGGTTAATCGGGACTAGGGATTTAAACACCCCCATCTTTAAAGGCCTGAAACTAAAAAGCTTAACTCCGTGTACCATCTGGTGTACAAAAAAACCAAAGTCACCCCCCATGATTTACTCTCATTTTATTTATTTCCCGTAATTCTGCTCAGGCTGCTGGCATTAGCGTTACAGATTTCAAGTATTGCCGGCGTCACTGACCTGTTTAATATCCGTGCCAAGTCAGTTAGTTTTTGTGCAACAAACAACAATCTCAATACTTCTGAATTTGCCCGCCCTTAGCTATATAAAAACCGCCTTTTATTTTTTCCAAAATAAAAACACGCGCGAAATTTTAGCCTTGTATTTCTCATTGGTTTACTCAGTCTAGCCTGTGTAATGGGTGTGGTTTGCATAAATAGCACCTCCTAAATGAATCGGAATGATTCGCCATGCTTTGCGCTTGGCTTGGGTGCTATTGAAATTGATTGTTTTCAGTAAATCAGATAACTGCTTAAAACTGCTAGAAACTGTTTTTAACTGGCTGCAAAGTGTCTGAAGTGGCGCTTTTGTCTTTTAACCAGTCTCTTAGATTCCTATACTTGTATGCTTGAGAGTTTCCAAGGCCAAAAATGATAGCCTTCGTTCCACTACCTTCAATTTTTGAAGCGTTATTTTTGACTAATTCACTGCCTAAAAGTGCTGTCCATACCTCGCTAGGAGAAGGCTTCCTTTTGTGTTCAATCACAAGATTTTTTAAAACCGGAAGGATGTAAGCTACTGAATCACCTTGCGCCTTTTCTATTGATGGGTAATACGGCTTTAAAAGAGCTATGGGATCCGCGCCATCTTTACAGTCACTATGCTCAAAAATTTTACTTACAGGTTCAAGCTTATTTAAACAATCTCTATCAATAAATACTTTGCTAGGTTCCAAATATAACGCAGTTGTTTTATATTCCGTTTCATTTCTAGGCAGTGCCTCCAAGGGGTAGGCATCAATCCAAATCCAATCACCATTAGTGCGCTGCATTCCATGAGGCTCAATCAGGGTGACCTTAAACATAGAATGAAAGAGTGAAACTGATCTTATCTTTACAAGTTCTTTTGCCTCAAAAGGGAGTTGCATATAATTTATTAACTGCTTTTCCAAAACAGCCTCAGACTCAACCCAATTTATGCATAAGGAATCACTAGGCCAGTCTTTATAGAATTCTTTATATAGAGACCATTTTCTATTAGCGTATGAATATTGACCTCCCTCCATATCAGGAATAACTGGTTCACCTTCGTATGCTTCATACCAGCCAAGATAACCCTCATCGCCATATGCCCCAAATACAGTTGATTCCTTCGAAATTAACCAACCTGAATAATCGCAATATAAATCTAGTTGACCTTCATTAAATAACTGGATGAAATAATTCAATTCTGATTCAACATCAAAACCAAGGCGTTTAGCTAAAAATTCTAAATTCACTTTTTTAGGTAATGGTAAATCAATCATCTAAAACCCTCCCGGGCAAAACCCACATCAAATAAAGGTGGCACGGTCAGGGGGTGGATCATCCCTTTTCGAGTGGCCGCTCTAGGCCGAGCCAATGCTGTTCTATTACTTTTTGTCTGGTTATATTGCGGGTTTCCAGTACGTTAACTATTCGTTTTACGCTCCCCGTACCGTTCGTACCGTTTTGAAAACAAAAACGGTACAGGCTCAAACCCGCATGAATAAAGGCTCGTACCGTCCGTACCGCTTGTACCGTTGGTTTTTTTGCATTGCATACGGTTAGCACAATATCAAAAGACTAAAACGCCCCTTAAATTAGTGGCGTGCGTAAACTGCTAAATTAATCTGTTTTAGGAATAAAGCCCTGTTGTTCTAGCGTAATAACTAAACTCCGCATTAATGGATTGTTAAGGAAGTTGATAATGTATTCTCTCCCTCCCTCTCTAACCGGTTTAATGAAGTTGTTCTCTTTCAACTTGGCAATCGTTATTGTTCTTTGATTTGGTGTAAGGCTACTCGGCAAATCTCCAGATTTAAATTGCTGTAGCTGTACCGCAGTCAATAAAACTTTGTATTCTCTATCATCAATAACCCGTCTTTCATGAGCGTGCTGTAAAGTTGGTTTAAGCACCTCTTCGAGCAATATATTGTGTTCTAGTAGTCTGTTAATCTTTTCGACTTCAACTAGAATCCCAGAAAGAACGTAGTAAACCCAAGCAGCTAAATCCCCATCATCGGCTCGAGAGAGCATCTCATAATAAACCTCTCGGTCATTACAAAACACAGCCGTAGGGTTCAATAATTTGCCGTCTTTTACGTTAAACCCGTACTTAATCAACATGGCATAGGTAAGCAGCCTAACGACACGACCGTTACCATTCCCGAAGGGGTGAATCCAAGTAAAGCGGTGGTGCACCGCAGCAACCTTGATTAAATCATATTGCTCCAGATCAGGCCTGTTAATAAAGCTAATCAAGTCCTCCATCAAATCCGGAACAAGGAAGTGTTCGTGTGGTTCATGTTCTGATTGCTGAATACTTACATTCCAAGTTCGATATGCACCGGGGGTGGCATCACCTTCGCGCTCCAGACCACCTACTGCCAACTGGTGAAGTTGTCGAATGAAGTAATGAGAAATCTCTGAGCCTTCAGTTATCTCTTCTTCAATAAAATTCATTGCCTCTTCAACATTAGCAATTTCAGAGAAGCGTTCCTCTTCTGGTGTAGTTGGGTCAATCTTCCGCTCGACATACTCTGATATAGTGGTGCGATTCCCCTCTATACGAGCTGATCCGACACTTTCCATAAGGTGAAAGATATTTTTGAGCTGAAAAAAAATCATTGGATGCGTTGTGCCAGCTAGTTGCATTCGCTTAAGGTGGTTAAGTTCGAGAATCACCCCCATTACCGGATCTTCAAAAGACGGCTGATACATTTCTAATTTGTCACTTGCACTCACTTCCAACTCCCTAGATAGTAAGAAAACTAAATAACTATTTAACTAAAGTTAAATAATTATCTTATACACACCCCCTCAACCCATTGTTTTACAAAGGGATAGAGAAACTTCTACTTAGATAAGTATTTACCATTTAGTAAATAATAACATATTTGCTTTCCGTTGCTTTCCGTTGCTTTCCGTTGCTTTCCGTTGCTTTCCGTTGCTTTCCGTTGCTTTCCGTTGCTTTCCGCAAACAGCC
Organism: Thiosulfatimonas sediminis; assembly: GCF_011398355.1. Lineage (GTDB taxonomy): Bacteria > Pseudomonadota > Gammaproteobacteria > Thiomicrospirales > Thiomicrospiraceae > Thiomicrorhabdus > Thiomicrorhabdus sediminis_A. The sequence continues at coordinate 1,047,033 of NZ_AP021889.1, read as the reverse complement.
TAACACGCACCACACCATCTAAACGCAACATTTAATTTCACTAAGTATTCGTTTTACGCTCTCTGTACCGTTCGTACCGTTTTGAAAACAAAAACGGTACAGGCTCAAACCCTCATGAATAAAGGCTCGTACCGTCCGTACCGCTTGTACCGTTGGTTTTTTTGCATTGCATACGGTTGGCGCGCTTGTGTTGCTTACAACTTCAACCTTAATTCTTGATGTGTTACTTATCCCGCATTAGCGCCATTACGGTTAATCGGGATAATCTCACCCCCACTTTTCAGTGCATCTAAGTGGTTGCTCCATGCCTGCATCATTTTGCTACGTTCAGGCAGGTATTCAGCCTTGTTATAAACGCCTCGTATCTGGTTGGCCTGCTCATGGGCTAACTGCTTTTCGATGTGGTCGGAGTTAAACCCGAGTTCGTTTAGTAGCGTGCTGGCTGTGTGTCGAAAACCGTGGGCGGTTTGCTTGCCTTTGAACCCGATACGATGCAAGCCAGCGTTTAAGCTTTGGCCGTTTATCGGTCTGGCCGGTGTTCTCGGGCTTGGGAAAACGAACGCGCTTTGTTCTTGGAATATCTGCATAGATTCGATTAAGGCCTTGGCCTGCTTGGATAAAGGCACCATGTGGGGGCGCTTCATCTTCATGCGTTCGGCGCTAATACTAATCAGATTTTTATCTAGGTCTATTTCATCCCAACGTAAGCCAGCTAGTTCATTTGGGCGTAAGAATACATGCGGTGCAAGTTTTAGCGCGGTGGCGGTACTTACATCTCCGGTGTAGCTGTCCAAGGCATTTAACAGTTGGTAGAGTTGGCCACGTTCAGTAATGTGACTAAAGTTGTCCTTCTCTTGCTTTAAGCAGATGTCAGTCGGCAGGTCTCGAACCGGATCAACTTCACAGTGCCCCATCCCAACCCCGTAACGGAATATGCGGCTAGCGTACTGCTTCGAGCGCTTCATGGTTTCCATTATCCCCTTGGCTTCTATCAGCTTTAGGGCATGAATAATGTCTTTAGGTTTGATGTCCTCGGCAGGCATATGACCAATTAACGGCAATAAATGACTCTCGATGCGCTCTCGAATGTCTTTGGCATAGTCATACGTCCAACCTTGGGCGTTATGCTCATGCCACAATTCGAATAGACCGGTAAACGTTATGCGCTCGGCTATCACTTTCTGCTCGGCTAGTTCAGCCTGCTTAACGGCCTGAATGGTTTCTTTATGCTCTTTTGGATTTATGCCTTGAGCAACCAACGCTTTGGCTTCATCTCTTAGCTGCCTGGCTTTGGCAAGGCTTATGGCCGGATAATCGCCTATGGTGTAGATAGTGGCCTTGCCACCAAATTGAAAACGGTAGCGCCATACCTTATTACCGTTTGGCATTACTTCAATAATTAGGCCTGCACTATCAGTCTTGCGGTAGCGCTTGGCTTCGGGCTTGAATTTACGAATGGCTGTATCGGTTAAAGGCACGGGCTTTCCCCTCAGAATTTGTACACAGAACTAAGGTTGTGTACACAGAATCGAATCGGTGTACAAGCTAGTGTACAAAAAAACGTGCGCTTTAGTGAACTCTCTTGAATACGGGTGAACACCCTAAAAGGCTTGAAACGGCGTAAATACGTTATTTCAGGCATAAAAAAACCCGCCATGAAAGCGGGTGATTTATAAATATGGCGGTGGACTAGGGATTCGAACCCCAGGTAGGCTACAAACCTACAACGGTTTTCAAGACCGCCGCCTTAAACCACTCAGCCAGTCCACCTTGTTTTGTTGGTGCGTATTATAGGGAGTACGTTAGATATTGCAAGGAAATTTTGTTAAATTTATTAAAAATTTTCACCTTTTTTAGACGATAATCACTCCATGCCAAAAGACACCTTTAAAAACAGTAACTTAAGCTTTTCGGAACATATTTACCAGTTATTGCTGGATGTACCCAAAGGCAAGATTACCACCTATTCCGCTCTTGCCGCTGCGGCAAATAGTCGAGCCGTGCGTGCGGTCGGCTCGGCAATGCGCAAAAATCCATACCCAATTATAGTGCCTTGCCATCGCGTCATTAAAAGTAATGGGCAAATTGGTGATTATGCTCTTGGCGGCAAAGCCATTAAAGCAAAGCTATTGCAACTTGAAGGAATTGAAGTCGTTGACGGTCAGGTGCAAAATTTAGCAGCGGTGTTATTTGATTTTTCCAATCGTTAAAAGCAAAAAGCCCAATGCTTAAAGCAATGGGCTTTTAATCGGGTTGATAACTTAAACAGCTGTGAATTTTATAGGGTTTCAATACCGCCTAAATATGGACGCAATGCTTCAGGCACCGTAATCGAACCGTCTTCGTTCTGGTAATTTTCAAGCACGGCAACCAATGTACGCCCGACGGCCAAGCCAGAGCCATTTAACGTGTGCACCAATTGCGGCTTGCCTTGTGCGCTACGGAAACGCGCGCGAAGACGACGCGCTTGGAAGTCTTCAAAGTTTGAACACGAAGAAATTTCACGATACGCTGACTGCCCTGGCAACCAGACTTCAATGTCGTAGGTTTTGGTCGCCGAGAAACCAATGTCGCCAGTGCAAAGATTCACCACTCGGTACGGAAGACCTAGTTTTTGCAAAATGCTTTCCGCTTGGCCGGTCAGCTCCTCCAAGGCTTCGTGCGATTTTTCCGGATGGACTATTTGCACCAACTCCACCTTCTCAAACTGGTGCTGGCGAATCAGCCCGCGCGTATCGCGCCCATAAGACCCAGCTTCTGAACGAAAACATGGTGTATGCGCAGTACATTTAATTGGCAAATTCGCTTCATCGATGATTTCATCGCGAAATAAATTCGTGACTGGTACTTCCGCTGTCGGAATCAAATACAGATCTCGGTCATTGGTATCATGTTCATCGTTTTTGCTGATTTTATACAAATCCGCTTCAAATTTTGGTAATTGACCGGTTCCACGCAGAGAATCTTGGTTAACCATAAACGGCACATAGACCTCTTCGTAACCCGCTTTGCCATGCTCGTTCAACATAAACTGAATCAAGGCGCGCTGTAGACGTGCCATAGGGCCTTTTAACACGGCAAAACGCGATGACGTGACCTTAACAGCGGCATCATTATCAAACCAGCCTCGCGCTTCGGCTAAATCCACATGGTCTTTAACGGCAAAATCAAACTCACGCGGCGTACCCCATTTACGAATTTCCACATTATCGTCTTCTGAAGTACCGAACGGAACGGACTCATGCGGTGTATTTGGCAGACCAGCAAGAATATCATCCAGATTCGCCTGTACGTCGACTGACTTTTGTTCAGCTTCTTCCAACTGCGTTTTTAAATCGTCAATCTCTGCCAGCAAAGGAGCGATGTCCTGCCCTTGCGCTTTGGCTTTGCCGATCTCTTTAGAACGACTGTTGCGCAATGCCTGCAAATCTTGCGCTTTTACCTGCCACTCTTTACGCTGTGCCTCTAATGCCTCAATTTGCGCCACGTCTAGCTTAAAGCCACGCGTTTGCAGTTGTGCGGCCACTTCTGCCAATTCACTTCGTAAACGTTTTGGATCTAACATCTCGCTAATTCCTAATCCTTAAAAATATAAATCGTTGTCCTAAGCGTTGGGCTTAAGCACTTAAAAACTGTCTGCCACTGAGTAAACCGAGCCACACCGCGCTCAAGGTTAAAATCAAACTCAACAGCATATTAGCGGTCGCTTTACCAAACTCGCCAAGTTGAATATATTGCATCGTTTCATAAGAGAAAGTCGAAAAGGTGGTGAAAGCCCCTAAAAATCCAACCAAAATAAACGCGCGCCATTCAATCGGTAGCGACCACTTGTCAATTAACATCACCGCCAACAAGCCCATTGCAAAAGACCCTATGACATTTACTGCCAACGTTCCCCAGGCAAACTCACGTCCAAACCACAGATACATCTGATGCGACAGCGCAAAACGCGCAACAGCGCCCAGTGCGCCGCCAGCGGCAATTGCCCACCACCCCCAAAAAGTCATCCGCAAGCCTCTGAATTAGTAATGAATATTTGGCTGAAAACACAACCGTTACAGCCTATTTACGGCGTTTATAAATTGCCTGTTGGTTCAAGTTATCAAGATGCCTCATTTTAGCGGATATTTTGATTTCCAGCCCTCTTTCTACCGGCTGATAGTAAGCTTTTTGCGCCATATCTTCTGGAAAATAGCACTCGCCAGCGGCAAAAGCGTCTGGCTCGTCATGTGCATAACGGTAACCCTTGCCATAGTCTAATTCGGCCATTAACTGCGTTGGCGCATTACGCAGATGCAACGGCACCGGATGCGAACCATGCTCTTTAATGTCTTTTAAAACTGTTTTATAGGCCGTGTACACAGCATTCGATTTCGGCGCGACCGCGAGATACGTCGCCGCCTGTGCCAGGGCTAAATCGCCTTCTGGCGAACCAAGTCGCTCATACGATTGAGCAGCATTAATCGCAACTTGCAATGCTTTTGGGTCGGCATTGGCGATCTCTTCTGAAGCCATTCGAATCAAGCGCCGCGCCAGATAACGAGGGTCAACGCCACCATCAAGCATCCGCACCAGCCAATACAACGCGGCATTCGGATCGGAACCTCGCACGGATTTATGGAGCGCAGAAATCTGGTCGTAAAATGCCTCTCCCCCCTTGTCAAAACGACGCAGGCCACCCTGAACGACTTCTTTGGCATGCTCGACTTCTATTTGTGCCGCCAAGCCATTTTCACTCAACTGCCAATCGACAAAATCAACTGTCTGCTCCAAAAAATTCAATAAACGTCGTGCATCGCCATCGCTTGAAGCGATTAATAATTGCGCCGCCGACTCATTGATTTTTAGGCTGACCGAATCGCATTGCGATTCAGCTGACCAGTCTGCAGCCAACTGCTGTAAACCACGTTGCAACACCTGCATTAAATCGATTTCGTCCAATTCGCGCAGCACTAAAACCTTTGCACGCGACAAGAGCGCGTTATTCAACTCAAAAGAAGGGTTTTCCGTGGTAGCGCCAATAAAGACAAAAGTGCCATCTTCTACAAACGGCAAAAAAGCGTCTTGCTGTGCTTTGTTAAAGCGATGCACTTCATCCACAAACAACAAAGTACCCTGTTGAAACTGCACACGCTGTTTTTGTGCCTGCTCTACCGCAAGACGAATCTCTTTCACACCATCCAATACGGCGGACAAGCTTATAAACTGCAAGTCAGATTGCTTAGCCAACAAACGCGCCAAGGTGGTTTTTCCCACGCCCGGAGGCCCCCAAAAAATCAACGAGTACAATTTTCCAGAGGCCAACATACGCGTCACTACTCGGTTATGACCAAGCAGATGTGTTTGCCCAACGTAGTCATCTAAATTCTGCGGACGCAGACGTTCGGAAAGTGGTTTGTATAATTGCTTGGCGCTGCTCAAAACAAGACTCTCGCTGACTTAATCACCGTTCACTCGGTTGCCCGATAACATCTAAGTCTTGCGGCAATGTAAATTCGAAATTTTGCGGCGCAATCGGTTGATTGATCTGCACTTGGCTAAAATTGATTTTAGTGATGTTTTCCGGCCCTTCATACATCAATACCTGTTGCATCACTCCGGCTTTCAAACCCACTTCAATACTTTGAAAATAGGTCGCCGCCTTAGGAGTCAAGTTATACCAGACCATTCCTTGGCGCTCGCCAGCAAAAATAATCGTAAACTTGTCTTGGATTTTTTCGTCATACAGCAACCAACTCAATGGAATATCGGCTTGCACTTCAGCGATTGGCCGCACGGTTACTTGCTCCAAATCTTTATCCAACACCCATAAATTTTGCCCATCAACCACAATTCGCTGCGCATCTTTAGCGGAATATTCCCAAACCAACTTACCGGGTCGTAATAATTGGAAGTGTCCGGTTTTGGGCGGATTAGCCGAACTAAAAGGACTGTCTTCCAATGTTTGTTGCGCAAAGTTCGCCTCAAAAGTATGAAGACTATTCACAAAATCTTGCAGCGGGTTGGCCTGTGCGAAAGCATTCCACGACAAGCAAAAAAGTCCGCTGGCAACAAGCAGTGATTTTTTTAGGGTTAGCAACATAACGATCGATTCTCTTGATTAATCCGATGGACCGCGTAAATGGTCTCCGCCAACTAAAACTTCACGCTGACCATTGGAGGTTTTTGATGAAGAAATGAGGCCGGACTGGGACATGGCTTCAACAATACGCGCCGAACGATTATACCCAATCGAGAATTGGCGTTGTATCAGCGATACCGAGATCTTACGGCTTTCAATAGCAAAATTCACGATTTGGTCATACAAAGGATCTTCTTCGGCACTTTTCGAGCCATTTCCGCCCGCACCACCGGAAGATTCGTCCGTGGCAAACGCTTGGGTAATCGCATCCAGATATTGCGGCTCTCCTTGCGATTTGACAAACTCAGCAACACGTATCACCTCCTCATCGGTCATAAAAGCACCATGCACACGTTTTGGCGAGCCGGAACCGGGCGGCATATAAAGCATATCCCCCATTCCCAATAACTGTTCCGCTCCACCTTGATCCAGAATGGTACGCGAATCAATTTTGGTGTTCACCATAAACGAAATTCGGGTCGGTATATTGGCCTTTATCAAACCGGTAATCACATTCACCGAAGGGCGCTGAGTGGCTAAAATTAAATGGATACCGGCGGCACGGGCTTTTTGTGCGATACGCGCAATTAACTGCTCAACTTCTTTACCAACCACCATAATCATGTCGGCAAACTCATCCACCACCACTACGATATACGGCAAAGGCACTAAGGTAGGCGGGGCATCAGCGACTTTATGACCATAAGACGCTTGCTGCGTGTATAAAGGATCAATAATCGGCTTGCCTTCATCTATCGCTTTTTGGACTTTCATATTAAAGCCGGCAATATTACGCACCCCCATTTTGGCCATTAATTGATAACGTCGGTCCATTTCAAACACGCTCCAACGCAATGCATTGGCAGCATCATTCATATCCGTAACCACAGGGGTTAGTAGATGAGGAATATCATCATAAACCGACAATTCCAACATTTTCGGATCAATCATAATCAGACGAACTTCTTGCGGCGTGCTTTTAAACAGCATACTCAAAATCATGCTATTCACCCCAACCGACTTTCCGGAACCCGTCGTTCCCGCCACCAATAAATGTGGCATTCGCCCAACATCGGCCACCACCGGTTTACCCGAAATATCTTTACCGATAGCGATACTTAACGGCGATTTGGACTTTATAAATTCTCCTGATGAAAGCACGTCACGGAAACTGACGATTTCACGCTTATCATTTGGAATTTCAATCCCGACCACCGCTTTACCAGGAATCACATCCACCACGCGAACCGATTTAACCGATAACACTCGCGCCAAATCCTTAGCCAGGTTATTAATTTGCGACACTTTCACACCCGGTGCCGGCAAAATTTCAAAACGAGTGACAACCGGCCCTGGTTGAACCGATTCAACTGTCACCTTGACGCCGAACTCCTGAAGACGTTGCTCCAGCAAAAACGATAAATCCGTTAATTCTTCTTCGCTAAATCCTTCTTCATCCGGAACATAAGGGTCCAAAAGTTCCACTGATGGCAAGCGATATTCACCTTGTAAATAGGCACTGAAATCTTGCGCTGGCAGATTGGTTGAAGATTGTGAAGATGGCATTTTTACGGTGACTGAAGAGCTTGGCGTAAAGGTGGTTGCTTGGTCTTGGCCTCCTTCCGGTTCTTCGGTGGCTGCAACTTGCGGTGCATACTTCTGAATATCGCTGACCGCTGCTTGCGTCGGCGTCCCTTCCGTATAGGGCGTCAACACAAAATCATCTTTCGCCTCAAGCGCTGGTGCATCAGACACGGCACTTTGAGCCTCATTATCTTTAACCTGACTGGCAGAAGCACTGCTGATAAAACTCGTCTTCTCTTTTAATTTGGCAAACAGCGAATGACTCGATTTGTCTTTGTCTTCTTCCGCCGCGATGGACGCATCCGAAGTAGTGTCAGAAATACTCGGCGAAGCAGACTCCGCTTTTAGAATCTTCGGCGCTCTACTGCTATCGCTAAACGATGGTTGATCATTCACCAATTCGTCCGGCACGGCAGAAAGGATTTTTTGATCTGCATCTTGGATTGGCCGACTAGGACCTGACGGCAACCCAAGACGTTTAAATTTCTCGCGGTAAAAAGGCGCTAACGCATCACGCAACTGGCAGATGAATCGTTGGCACTTGTGGGAATTATCAATAGTCTTATGCCAACGCCAACGCGCCCAAGTAAGCAAATTTAAAACCAATCGTCCAGTGACTTCCAAAATAGTCATCCAAGAATGGCTTAGTAACAGACTTATCGATAGTGCAAATAACCCTAACAACAGCAGCGTAGTAGCGAGTAAATCAATCGAATCTACTAAAAATGCACCGATTAAACTCCCCCAAATCCCTCCGGGATTGAATGGCAGAGCTTCGGAAAAACTTTGCGGATGAACAAACAGATGAGCCATTGCCGCACCGGCACTGACCATTAACAAGACACCTAAAAGACTAAAAAAGAAACGATAATAATCAATTTCGCCTTCATCATCCCGCAAAGGCAAGCGTAAGGTGAGCCATCCTGCAAGAATAATTCCCAACGGTAAAAGATAAGCAAACAAGCCAAAAAGGGTAAATAACAGCGACGACAACCAAGCGCCAGTATGCCCACCATAGTTATTAACCGTGCCACTTGACGATGATGAGTTAAACCCAGAATCTTGAGGATCGTAACCGGCCAGAATGATCGTCAGAAAAACCGCAAACAAAATACAAAAAATCAGCACAAGATCTTTGATAATCCAGTCATAAGAATCCGGTGTTTTTAGCAGCGAAACCTGTGCATCTTGCTGTAACGAAGCAGCGCTTAACTCCGCAGTATGAACTTGATTGATACGATCTGCCGCTGCTTGGTTTGCTTGACTTTTTTCATTCAACTCTTCTTCTAAAGCATCGCGGCCAGTCTCTTTATTTCCGCCTTTAGTGTGAGTTTCGGCCTTTAAGGCCGCACTTTTACGGCGTGCTGCAGACATTTTTATCGCCGTGCGATTCGTTTGATCTAAAGCCACTTTATGATTTTGTCCTATTGGCAAATGCAAATCTAAATGTAATCCAACGCGACACCATCTAGAAATAGCGCAAAACACCCCATCTTAAGGTCTTAGCATGGCGCAGCGTCAATTAAGTTTACGGTTATTTAAGGCTGTAACAGAATCGACTTATGAATTTACAACAGACCTAATGAAAACTGCTAAAATTCTAGCACATTGCTCCACAGAGAACAGCCTTAAAGGCCGACACCAGCGGATTATCTACGATTTTTCAATGCCCTGTCCTATGTGGTTATTCATTTTAACTTTCTTAATTAGAAGATTGAATTTAAAGGATTTAATGATGGCAGCTAAACATTGTAAGCTTCTTATTCTCGGTTCGGGTCCAGCAGGATATACCGCTGCTGTGTACGCTGCCCGAGCGAACCTTGAACCGGTCATTATTACCGGCATGCAACAAGGCGGTCAGTTGACCACCACCACGGAAGTGGATAACTGGCCAGGTGATCCAGAAGGGCTAACCGGTCCAGATTTAATGGTGCGGATGCAAAAACACGCGGAACGCTTCGGTACTGAAATTCTGTTTGACCATATTAATAAAGCCGATTTATCTCAGCGCCCTTTCAAATTAACCGGAGACTCTGGCGAATATACGTGCGACGCGCTGATTATTGCCACCGGTGCCACCGCAAAATATCTCGGCTTAGAATCCGAAACCGCTTTTAAAGGTAAAGGCGTTTCAGCATGTGCAACCTGTGATGGTTTTTTCTATCGCAATCAAAAAGTAGCCGTTGTCGGCGGTGGCAACACTGCGGTTGAGGAAGCCTTGTACCTTTCTAACATTGCAGCAGAAGTCACCATCATTCACCGTCGCGACCACTTTTCATCAGAAAAAATTCTAGCAAAACACCTCATGGAAAAAGCGCAGAACGGCAATATTAAGATTGAATTTAACGCCGAGCTAGAAGAAGTACTGGGCGACAAAATGGGCGTAACTGGCCTACGCATTAAAAATCGCGAGACCGGCACGACGAAAGACTTAGATGTATCTGGCGTATTTATCGCTATAGGCCATACACCAAATACCGGCTTATTTGATGGACAGTTGGAAATGCTCAATGGCTATTTAAAAGTCCAAAGTGGATTACAAGGCAATGCAACCCAAACCTCAATCGAAGGTGTTTTTGCCGCCGGAGATGTTATGGACCAACATTACAAACAAGCGATAACCTCAGCCGGTGCCGGTTGTATGGCCGCGTTAGATGCTGAAAAGTACCTTGACAATCTTTAAATTTTAAAAGGAAAGTTATGCGTTTATCGATTCTTGTGCTGAGCTTATTCTCTCTAAGCTGCAGCGCACTGGCACACGCCGAAGCGAACACCAAACCAGAAACCCTTGAACAGAGAACCAGTTACACTCTAGGCGTAGACATTGCAAAAAATCTCTCTGAACAAGGATTAGACATTGACATTCCAGCTTTTTCAATGGGATTAAATGACGCGCTACAAGGTAAAACTTTGGCGCTCACCGCAGATGAAATGAGCGACGCGATTGAGCAAGCAAAACAGAAAATGCTGGCAAAACGCCAAGCCGAACGTCAAGCACAAGCTGCCGAGAATGCACAAGCTGGTGATCAATTTCGCAGCGAATTTGCTAAGCAGGACAAGACCTTAACGACAGCAAACGGGATTTTGTATCAAGTATTGCAAGAGGGTAAAGGGGATTCACCAAGTGATGACGACAGTATCTATGCACATTATGAAGGCACATTTATTAATGGCGAAGTCTTTGACAGTTCTTACAAGCGCGGCCGCGCTTTAAAACTACAAACCTCAGACGTTATTAAAGGCTGGGGCGAGGTATTAAAGATGATGAAACCGGGCAGTAAATGGAAAGTCGTTATTCCACCAGAACTCGCTTATGGCAAAAAAGGAGCGGGAGACGTTATTGGACCCAATGCCACTTTAGTCTTTACCATTGAATTAATCTCCTTCGGCAAAGAAAACTAAGCGTAAAACATAACACGCTTTGATCAACTGACCTCTTGCAACTCGTTGCTGGAGGTTTTTTATTTTTGCTATCTGGTAATTAAATTAGAGCGTTGGCAGGGCAAACCGGAAAAAAAAGCCCCGAATAATCTGCAAGCAGTTTACTCGGGGGGTTCCATATAAGGGGAACAATCTTAGCTCTTTTAGAGGAGTGTTGTAATGAAACAACGTGGCAATATTAATCTAAGACGCCCCATATATCAACATTTTCTAATATACTGAATAATGAAAAAATAATGACTTGCCCTAAGTTTTAAAGATATTTCTATAACATCGCATTTATTGCCACAACCTAATAATAAAAAATACTTACTAAGTGAATTTGCGCAATAACTTAATTAATCACCGAGATGCTGCTGCGCTAAAATCGCTCTTGCATCCAGGCTTTCCAGTAAATAATAAGCAGGCTCTTCGTAGGGATGCTGTTCAAAGAAGGTCCTCAATACTCCGCAAATATGTTCTGCTGCAACATACAATTCAACTTTATATTCCGACTCGTAACTTAACTGCCCCAGCGTACCGATATATGGATTACTGCCCTGCTGTGGCCTAAACTGCCCCTGTCCTTTGACTTGCCATGCGCATTCTTGATAATCACCTTGCACGCCAGCACCTGCCAAAAATAATGCCGCCTTTAAAGACTCTAAGTGCGATTCTGGGACATAAAAAGCAAAATGATAAAAAACCATCGGCACCGCCTCCTAAATTGAGATGAGTTAAGCATTAGATTCTGCCCATTATAAAAACCAATTCACTACAATAAGGGCACAAATGAATATTACGCTCAAACTCGATACGAGTCTTCGTATTCAAAAAATTATTGATTGGCAACAATGCCATTAAATTCAAACACTTAATTTTATCGAACGTATTACAAAGGTTTTAAAATTCATGAAATTTCTTTTAGCCAGCTATGCTCTGATTCTAAGCCTTGGGGTCATTTCTCTTATCAGCGGCAACCATTACTTTGCCAATATCGGTGGCTTTCTATCAGCGATCGGTTTTATGCTAGTCTTTTTTAAAGATCGTCCAGACGACGAAAGCGAACAGCAAATTAAAATGCGCCGCTATTGGTACATCGTGTTTGCTACCGGCATCCTGTTCAGTTTAATTTTCGGCAGTTTTTGGAATACCCACATGGGGAATATGGAAGCGCGCTAACAAAAAAACGCCCCTTAGAGGCGATGCTTTAAGGGGCGTTTCATCACGTGGCTTGCGCGATTGAATAAAGAGACACTGAATTTAAAACAACTTCTCCTTAAAACAGCTCAATCTCACCTTCATCCATCGAATCAGTACTCACACGACTCATCCGAGAATCTTCAATTTCTTGACGCTTAGCGTGGATTTTTTTACGAAATTGCTCGATCCGTTGACGGTATTCATCGTCATTTTGCGCAGGCTTATGTTGATTTTCTTGAAGAAAAACATTAATTTCATTTGAAAACTGGGTCAACTGATTAAGGTGATTCATCACTTGCTCAACCAACTGGCGCACAATATCCTCAAACTGCAACGAACGCATCGCATTAGAAACACTCACCTCAATTTCTGAAATCACCCCAGAGACATCGCCAAGTTTTGACGAAATACCGTCGTTCATAACATTTAAGTCGCCCAACAGGACCCCCACTTTTTGCTGAGAGGAGACCGCTTGCTCCATATCTTTCGTTGCCGTTTCGCTAACAATATTACGCACTTGATCAACCGTGTTGCGCGCTTTTTCGGCCTGCTTACGAATCTGTTCATTTAAAATATTGGAGTTCAGCGAAAGCTTACGAACCTCGTCCGCTACCACCGCAAACCCGCGCCCAGCCTCACCGGCACGCGCCGCCTCAATTGCCGCATTCAGCGCCAATAAATTGGTTTGGTCGGCAATCCCCTTTACGTCCTCCAACAGATTAAAAATGGCTTCAATCTGTCCAACCATATCATCAATCTTATCAACCGTCTGCTTACTGCGCGCCGAAGCATTCATTAACAAATCAATCAAATATTGCAACACCTGCTTCATTTCAGCAGAAAATTTCTGGATAGACATCTGGTTAGCGCCCTGCCCACCTAAGTTATCCAGCAGCGACAAAACCATCTGATACTCTCGTTGGGTTTGAGAATGCAAACCGGAAAAGCTGTTACTCAAGGTTTCAATTGCTTCAGCCACCAACTCTTTTACCTGTAAGAGTTCACTACGAACCACTTCGACTTCGTGCCCAATCACTTTATCGACATCATCCATAATCACCTGCAAAGATTCATCGGCCGTGGAGGTACGCAGCATCGGTATTCCGTTTGAAACAGGTTTTGATGATGGATTCGCTAAGGTCGCTTCCTGCAAAGCTTGACGGCGCTGCAATTTTTTCTCAGAAGCATGACTCTGGCTGGCAATATTTGCCACGCTCAAAAACCAACTGATCGACAGCAGCAGCACTAAACCAAAATTGAGTAAAGTGATCTCAAAGAAAGTCAAAATAGCGGCGACAAACGTAACCGCAATCGGTATCCAATAGGCTCTGGCAAGTTCAAGCATGACACTTTCCTTTTTTTAATTTCGGCAATAACTGCCAATAAAACATTACTTGCAATGATTTGAGCAGGTTATGTGCCATAAGCAAGAATTACTCTTTCAACCAGCGTCTTTTTTCAATATCAGCGAAAATAGTGTCAATGCGAATGCCTTATACACTGAAGAATAGGTTTTCAAGATAAAAAAACAGCCTTAAAATTAAGGCTGTCTGGACTCAATCAATCCTCTAAAAAGGCATTAACTAACCGCTAAATCAAACATTTTTTGAGCAATTTTCTCAAGCGGTAACACAAACTCTGCCGCGCCAATCTTGACCGACTCGCCGGGCATTCCCCAAACAACGCTGGTTTTCTCGTCTTGTGCAATGGTATGCACCCCAATTTCTCGCAGCTCTTTTAAACCTTGTGCACCATCTGCTCCCATGCCTGTCAAAATGACGCCAACCGCTTTTTTCCCCACCGCTTGCTCAACAGAACGAAACATTACATCAACCGAAGGCTTATGCCGGTTCACCGGGGGACCGTCATGTAACTGGCAAACTAGCTTGCCACCTTGACGCATGACTAAAAGATGGTGATCACCCGGGGCGATGTAAACATGACCATGCAAGATTTCCATACCATTTTCCGCATGATGTACCGTCATAGCCGCGAGATTATTCATCCGCGTAGCAAAAGGCAAACTAAATGCGGCTGGAATATGCTGCGTAATCACAATAGGTGGCGTGTCTTCTGGCAGGCGCAGCAACAACTCTTTAATCGCTTCGGTTCCACCGGTAGAAGAACCGATAGCAATCAATTTATGTCGCATCGCAACGCCGGGCATCATCGTTGGACTGCGCTTAGGTAAAACCGCATCCGTAGTGAGTTTTTGCGTCGGCACAGAGGGTACATGAACCTGAACTGGCGCTGGTTTATGCTCTTTGTTTGCAACATATCGTGCGTATTGACGTTCCAACTGGTAGCGACTCACTCGAGATGCGGTTTTCACTTTACGGCGAATTTCCAAGGCATAGTCTTCAAACGTGTTATGCAAATCAATTTTCGGTTTGGTGACAAAATCGACCGCCCCTAAATCCATGGCTTCGAAAGTCACGTCCGCCCCCTTTTCCGTCAGGGTCGAAATCATCACCACCGGCAAAGGGTGTAAGCGCATCAAATTTTTTAAAAAGGTCACGCCGTCCATTTTTGGCATTTCCACATCTAAAGTAAGCACATCCGGATGCAACTCTTTAATCATTTGCCGCGCGTGGTAGGGATCTTCTGCCGCCCCAACCACTTCAATCATTGGATCGGCTTTGAGCATTTCAGTGAGCATTTGTCTGACTAATTCAGAATCATCCACAATCAAAACTTTAATTGGCATGCGATATTCCTTATCCAAGTTTATTTGATTCGCTTTTAAGGCCTACGGTGCACTCAGTTTTGCCAACAATTTTGGCATATCTAAGTAGACACAGAAGTCGTCGCTCATTTTAAATCTACAAGACAGCCAAGCGATTAATCTTAATTAATTATGGTGACTATTTATTTGCCGCTTACCGCAACTTACGATAAATCGTTTTACCCAGCAGCTCAAAACGGTCACACACGTTATACAGCGATTCGGAATGCCCAACAAACAAATGACCATCCGGCTGCAATAAATTGGCATAACGATCAAATAACCGTGATTGCGTCGGCTTATCAAAATAAATCACCACATTACGACAAAAGATGACATCGATACTGTCTTTAATTGGCCAATCGGACATTAAATTAAGCTGACCAAA
Source organism: Thiosulfatimonas sediminis (assembly GCF_011398355.1). Classification (GTDB taxonomy): domain Bacteria; phylum Pseudomonadota; class Gammaproteobacteria; order Thiomicrospirales; family Thiomicrospiraceae; genus Thiomicrorhabdus; species Thiomicrorhabdus sediminis_A. The sequence goes on along the minus strand of NZ_AP021889.1, from coordinate 1,031,592 downwards.
TTGAATCAATTCTTGCAGTTCTGGTTTAACTTTGGCATAGCCTTCACGCGCGCCTGTCCCTTTCATAAACCAGCGCTTTTTACGTGCATCACTCATGCCTTTAAGACGATCGATTTTATAAACGCCTTCTTGCCCGGTTGCGACCACATTTGAATCCAAATCGGTGGCTATCACTTTTGCGTCCCATCCAGCAGGCACATTCTCTTTAAGCACAATCGCAATCGAATAAGGCTCCTCGCCTGTTGAACAACCGGCTGACCAGATTCGAATTTTGCGACTGGCTTGATTTTTCTTAACAAGACTTGGAATCACCGTTTCAGCCAAATACTCAAAATGATGATTTTCGCGAAAAAAAAACGTTAAATTGGTGGTAATCGCATTAATAAGGTGTACAAACTCTTGTTCACCTTGCTGCTCAACATAATCGATGTACTCTTTGAAGCTTTCCTGTTCAAGAAATCGAATCCGCTTCGCCAAGCGGTTATAAACCAGATTTTTTTTGGAGTCGTTTAAATCGATTCCAGCATAGTCATACACTATGCGTTTAATGTGGACAAAATCCTTGTCCGTAAATAAAAACTCGCGCTCTTCCATAATATAAAAACTCTCACGCTCTTCGAGGGTTGCCCTCTCAGATTGAACGGCTTATTGAACCGAGTAAATCGAAATTTGCCGATTTTATTAAAATAATGCTATGCTCGAATGAAATCTACGAGGACAACTGCCTCGCTAAAGTTCATCAAACAGTCGACTTGTGGCTCAATAATTCTGTCAAAAAGCGTACAAAGGCGTGCTCAATAATGTTAACAATCACCGGCAATCTTAACCCAAGTCAACTAACGTCGGAGTTGAGCAAAAACCTGCTCGCGAACTTAAAAACCGGACAGGTCATCAACGCAGACATTCAACAAATTAAAGACAATCAAGTCGCACTTAAAGTCGGACAAAATACCCTACTCGCCAGTACCAAAGAGAGCAACATTCCAACTGGGCCCGTACAACTCACCGTTAAGCAGACCCAACCCACTCTGGTTTTATCCATTACTGCGCGACAAACCACTCCTTTAGAACAGCAACAACAAGTGCTAAACAACGCTTTGCGCCAGCATTTGAGCAATCAAATCCCCTTAGGGCAAGGCGCACAACAGTTTACACAGTTGCTCAACCAACTACCCAGCTCATTACAGGCTCCGCTGATAGCCCTATTGGATAACCTACGTAAACCACTCAATTTAGAATCTGGCAAAAGTTTAAAGTTACAGTTGGAAAACAGCGGCCTATTTATGGAAAATAAACTGCTGCAATCGGCCAACACAAACCTCACAAACAGCTTACAAAACGACTTAAAAGCGCAGCTATTGCAGTTTAAGCAGTTGAGCCAAACCCTGCAAAACACACAGTCCGCGGCCAACAATCCCAATCTACAACTGGCAAGTAAGCTCAGCGATCAGATGATTAGCCGGATTACCTTCAATCAATTACAACTATACGAGAATCCTGCCTTCACACTGCTCGATTTACCTAACAACAGCCAGCGCTCAGTCGAAGACCAGTTAGAATTTCGTAAATATTCATCGCAACCTAACAATCGCTGGGAAGCCTTTATTAACGTCCATACCGAATTAGGCGAGATAAAAAGCAAATTAAGTTATGCCGAACAACAAACCGAACAACTGTTTTGTGGTGTTTGGTGTGAAAATAGCGCATTACAAGCACAGGTGCTCGCGGCCTTGCCACAACTCACCGAACAACTGCAAACCCTGCAAATAGAAAATCTTAAGGTTGAACTCCTCAACCAAGCGCCGCAACAATCCAAACAAACCCAGCGCGTTGCGCTAGTTGACATTCATATTTAAGAAGTTACAAAGCAACTGCAAAATGAAACAAAATGCTTGGTTTATGCTGGGGAATTTGTGACAAATCAACTCAGCCCTAAATTTCAATTAAATTGCCCAGCATTTGCCTAGACCTTTGCTGGCTTATCAGTTAATTTAAGCCTATTACTTTACCAAGCAAATAAACTGAGTTCTGTTCATGGAAACTGATAAACAAAATGTAAAAGCCATTCAAGAACAAATCGACATGAATCGCTCGGAAGACGATCAAGTGTTAAGTTTTGTTCTTGGCGGTGAAGAATACGGTGTTGATATCCTTCGCGTTCAAGAGATTAAGGGGTGGGAGAAAACCACTGACATCCCTAACTCGCCTAAATACGTGATGGGTGTCATCAATTTGCGTGGTGCTGTTGTGCCAATCGTTGATTTACGTGTTCGCTTCGGTCTTAAAGAGATTACCTATAACGACTCCACCGTAGTGATTATCGTACGTGCTGAAAACGGCGACAATAACCCTAAAATTATCGGTTTGGTTGTTGATGGTGTTTCAGATGTATACGCGATCAACAAATCAGAATTACAAAATGCCCCTTCCATGTCCGGCACCATTAACACGGAATATGTTAACGGATTGGCTACGGTTGGCGACAAGATGGTCATCATTTTGCACATTGACCAGCTGATTAATAGCGGCATTTTGTCTGATATCAAAAAGAAAATGAACCGCGAATAGACCTTGTATTCAAAACAACAAACGATGACAATTAACCGATTTGATTGAAAGTAAAAAGTGAGAGATTAGGATGTCAAAAATCTTAGCAGTGGATGATTCTAAATCCATGAGACAAATGGTGAGCATGTCTTTAAAATCTGCGGGCCACGATGTGGTCGAAGCCGAGGACGGCGCACAAGCACTGGATATTGCCAAACAGAACCAATTTGACTTGGTTGTGACCGATATTAACATGCCAAACATGAATGGCATTGAGTTGATCACAGCCTTGCGCGGTATGCCAAACTACAAATTCACACCAATTCTTTGTCTGACCACAGAGTCTTCTGGTGATATGAAAACCAAAGGTAAAGAAGCCGGTGCAACAGGATGGATTGTTAAACCATTTAGCCCAGAAAAATTACTTTCGGTCATCGGACGCGTTCTTTAAATAGAAGCTACACCGAGTTGCCTTGCCTCGCATTTAACTTAGAACCAAGGACATCCCATGAGTTCAACCATTACTTTAAATGACAGTTTGATTATTAATCAAATTGAACAACAGTTTTCGCAACTCGGTGCACAGTTTAACGAAGCAGAAACCGATATCTTGCTAGATGGTGAAGCGGTTGACACCATTGACACCTCTGGCCTACAGTGCTTATTGATGTTAATCCAAAATGCGATTGCGCAAGGTAAATCTGTCAGCTGGCTTAACGCATCGGAAACCCTTAAAACCTCTGCTGAGAAACTAGGGTTAAACCAAGCATTGCAACTCTCTTAGGCTTCCAACTCTATGGATGAAGCAAAGCCACCGTTACAACAAGCGGTGTCACTCCAATATGATGGGGAAGGCGCACCGCGTGTAACAGCAAAAGGTCAGGGCGTGATCGCTGAAGCGATCATTGCCCAGGGCATCGCCCACAAAATCCCTATCCAACAGAATCACGAACTGGTCACTTTACTTAGCCAAGTACAACTCGATCAAGAAATTCCCGACAAACTCTACGAAGCTGTTGCGCAAGTTCTTATTTTTGCTTATCAACTTTCCGGCAAAGAACTTCCCAAAGCGCCTAACCACTCTACCTAAACGCATAAAATGCGAAAAGAGCGAAATTCAAATTTTATACATCGCAATTTTTTAGTGGCCGCAACAAGTGGATGAACGCTATCCGAGTTGGCGATTGTTACGCGCTGAATCAAATTACTCATGAATGTAAAACATGGTGTCAACATCAAGCAAGATAATCACACTGTCTTGAAAATGTGCAATCCCTTGAATATTGCGTGAGGCGTTATCTTTGGTCGATGACAGTGGTTCAAATTTTTTCTCAGGAATGTCTTTAACTTCCATCACAAAATCCACCATGATACCGACTGTGCGTTCATCGTCCAGTTCCACAATAATAATCCGTGACAAATCATCGACTTGTTTGCTTGCCAAGCCAAACATCACTCGTGAATCAATCACCGTAACAATTACCCCACGGACATTAATCACCCCTAAAACCTGGCGACTAGAACCCGGCACCGCACGAATATTGCCAACGCGCAGCACCTCACGAATTTTACTGACCTGAATGCCATAAATTTCGTTTTCCAAAGCAAACATAACACAGCGGATACTCGGCCCAAAATCTTCTTCATCATCCATATTGCCAACGGTAGAAAAGTTACCGGTTAAGCTTTGTCGATTTGTAAATTGCATCATTGCCATCACCTACTACTGAAAACGTTGAACTACGCCGGGTAAATCGAGAATAAGAGCAATATTGCCATTACCTGTAATGGTCGCACCTGCGTATCCACTTAGTTTCTTAAGCATCGTTCCCAAAGGCTTAATTACCACTTCTTCTTGTCCATTAACTTGATCAACCACAAACCCAACACGCTGGTTACCAATCGAAACAATCACCACCTTGTCATTGTTATAGTTCTCTTTAACACAATCAGGCGCCAACCACTCATCTAAGAAGAACAGCGGTATACTTTTATCTCGCAAGCGCACCATTCGCTGACCATCAATTTTATTCGTTTTATCCGTTTTATAATCAAAAATCTCCAGCACACTCGTCAACGGAATCGCATAACTGTCTTCGCCAAAAGAGACCATTAAAGTTGGCAAAATCGCCAAGGTCAAAGGCACGCGAATACTGATTTGTGTCCCTTGCCCAAGAACAGAATGAATATCAATGCTGCCGTTCAACTTAGTGATCATATTCTTAACCACATCCATACCGACACCACGACCAGAAATATCACTCACCTGTTCAGCGGTTGAGAATCCAGCGGATAAAATCAGTTCAAACGCCGATTTATCATCTAAAGAATTGGCCGCGATTTCATCCATCAAACCTTTTTCAACTGCTTTTCGGCGCAAAACGTCGGGATCCATTCCTTTACCATCATCGGTAATCGATAACAGAATATGGTCACCCTCTTGCTCAGCGGCCAGAATCACTCGACCGGTGTCTGACTTACCACAGGCCAGACGATCGGCTGGCATTTCAATTCCGTGGTCCACCGAATTACGCACCAAATGCACTAAAGGATCGGCAAGTGCTTCAACAAGATTTTTATCTAAATCGGTCTCTTCCCCTTGCATCTCTAATTCGATTTTCTTATTCAATTTGCGCGCTAAATCACGTACCACGCGTGGAAAACGGCCAAACACTTTCTTAACCGGCTGCATCCGTGTCTTCATCACCGATGCCTGCAAATCCGTCGTGACATGATCCAAATTACCAACAGCGTTAGAAATTGCTTCAGAACTGTCGCTCGTGCCACGCAATGTCAATAAGCGATTGCGCACCAAAACCAGCTCTCCGACCAGATTCATAATCTCGTCTAAGCGACGCGTATCAACACGAACCGTCGATTCAGTATTGCCTTTTGCGGCCACCTTGGCTGTTGCATCTTCTTGAGGTGAGGTACTCGCTACAGCGGCAACCGTTGGGGCTGAACGGGGTATTGCAACAGCTTTTGCCACAGCTGCCGGTGCAGGTGTCTCCTCATCAACTAACATCAAGTCGCGCTGGTTTAAGAGGGCCTCAAATTCCTCATCGGTCATATCACCGTCTGGATCCAATCCTGCATCCAAGGTTAATTTCACCGCTTTTCCTGTGGCCATAGGTTGGGATGGTGCCTCACTCTGCAACTGATCACGCTGCTGTAATAAAGCCTCAAACTCGTCATCGGTAATATCGCCATCTGGATCAAGTCCATCAGGTAAATGCAACGACACACTGGACGCTGTCTGAGGATCCGCCGTACCAAGTTGGTCGCGCTGATTCAGTAAAGCTTCAAATTCTTCATCCGTCATATCCCCATCAGGGTCAACGCCATCAGGTAAATGCAAGGCAACTTCCGGTTCTGCGATGACAACGTCCATTGCCGCCACGGCCGCCGCACCTTTAGACAATTGATCCAACTCTGCTAGGAGTTGTGGATTATTCTCCGGTAGATCACGTTCACCCGCATTTAATGCTTCAATGGAATCTGAAATGACATCAAAGGCGCGTAAAATCACATCCGCGGCTTGCGCGTCATAAGCAATCTCACCATTACGGATTTTGTCAAATACGTTTTCAGCGCGGTGACAGACTTGCACCAACGGCGTAATACCAAGAAAGCCTGCACCGCCTTTAACGGTGTGGAAACCTCGGAAGACCGCGTTTAATAGATCCACATCGGTTGGTGATTGCTCTAAGTCGACTAATTGACCATTTAATTGATCAATCAGCTCGGAAGCTTCAACCAGAAAGTCACTTAAAATTTCTTCATCCACAATGATTACCTCTTGAGACTTTCAACAACGGCAATTTCAGTGACCGTCGAGTGTCTATTATTTGCCGCCCTAAAACACCTTTATCGGCTATAAACGGCTAAATTGGCTATTTTGAAGATAATTGAGCAATCACTATGCCAAACCGACTTGAACACAACTAGACAGGTAAAATCATGCCAAATAACTTAAGAAGAACCGAATAATTCATAACGTCTTTAACGCGATAGGGCTAACAATGAAGTTGCCTTTGTCAATTTTGCCCGAGGGGAGAGAGCAATTTAGCGGTACGATAAAGCGGATTTTTGGCAGATTTCGACATGACTCCAAACAGCCAACCTTCCTTAAAAAAACGATTCTAAGTCTGAATATTGAATCCCGACCTTAGACAAATTAGGCACTCTAAATACCTAAATCAGCAAGCAGGTCATCCACATCATCTTGATTGCCAAGTGCGTCTTTTTGTCCGCTGCTGGTCACATTTGGGCCCACGCCTTTATGTAATTCTGCCTGACTTTCACGGCGCTCTGGGATTAAGTTGAAATCATGACCTGACTTTTCAATCAACGACAATAAACTCTGTTCTAACGAAGAAATAATTAAAATGACACGATTAAGCACTTGTCCGGTTAAATCTTGGAAAGATTGCGCCAACATAATCTTATTCAACTCGCCGCTGAGTTCTTGCAACAAGCCTTGCATTGATGCTTGTGTGGGAGCCAAACTTTCCAACTGTTCAATAATCGCCATGGAATTTTCCGCACTGGTCAGCGTTTTACCACTCGCATCTTCAATCGCATCCAAAACATATTGTAAACGTTCAGTGACATCAGGAATATCATGCTTGGTTTGCATCAACAATGGCATATGCTCAAGCTCATCCAAGGTTGAATGCAAGTTTTCTGCAAGATCTTTGATTTGTTGATAAAGAGAATTTTCCGTCATTTGCGCAAGCTGCAGGGTAAGCGATTGCGCCAGTTTCTGCTCATTGGCTTGTAAGGCTGCCACAAGTTGATTGGCCAACTCTAATTGCATCGCTAAACTCGCTTGATTGGTCTGACTCATAAGACTCTGCTCCTTGTTAAAAACGCGGTGTTTAGCAACCAACTAAACGAAATTTGCCGCCAAAAACATCGCCTTATAATAACAAAAGCCCAGACGCTATCCACGTCTAGGCTTTGCAAAATAACCCGATGAATTTAAGTAAAGTTACGCTTGTTGACGCTGAGCAACTCGTTCAAAGATTTTTTCAATCTTTTCATTCAAAGTTGCCGCGGTAAAAGGCTTAACAATATACCCATCCACGCCGGCTTGCGCCGCTTCCAAAATCTGTGAACGCTTGGCTTCAGCGGTAATCAACAAAAAAGGGGTGTTTTTAAGTTTGGCATCAGCGCGCACATGACGCAATAAATCGATTCCCGTCATTTGCGGCATATTCCAATCGCTAACGATAAAATCGTATTTACCACTTTGAATCATCGGCCAAGCAACCGCGCCATCATCCGCTTCATCAAACTTGCTAAAACCGAGTTCTTTGAGCAAATTTTTTACGATACGGCGCATAGTTGAAAAATCATCAACCACCAAAATATTCATATCTCGATTAATTTGCATCTGTATTCCTTACTATTTAAATTTAGATAATTCTGTATTTTAGATAATTTCTTTGCCAACTTACAGCCAAGCATCCATTCTTGCACGAATCCGCTTGACCGCTTGCGAATGAATCTGACTGACGCGCGATTCACTGACATCCAACACTTGGCCAATCTCTTTAAGATTTAATTCTTCATCATAATAAAGCGCCATCACTAATTTTTCTTTTTCTGGTAGACGCTCAATTTCAGCCGCTAAGGCCTGTGCAAAATCACTGTCATGCAAGGCTTGCAACGGTGTTTGCCCACTGCCAACCATACGCTCTTCAGCCAAATCGTCATGGTCAGGCTGGTCAATCGATAACAATTGTGCGGAATTTGTATCATTAAGCAGTCGGTGATACTCCGCTAAATCAATCCCCAACTCAGCAGCGACTTCCGCATCATGGGCTTCCCGACCAGTGCGAATCTCCACTTGGTGAATCGCTTCACTGATTTCTCGTGATTTGCGATGCACTGAACGCGGAGTCCAATCGCCTTTACGAATTTCATCCAGCATTGCACCACGAATCCGAATCCCGGCATAGGTTTCAAAACTCGCTCCGTGGCTGTTGTTGTACTTTTGCATCGCTTCAATCAGCCCGATAATACCCGACTGAATCAGATCGTCAACTTGCACACTGGCTGGCAAACGCCCTTTTAGATGATAAGCAATGCGCTTGACCAAAGGCAGATAGTCTTCCAACGCTTTCATCGGAGACTGATTCTGCTTTTGTACTTGCTGATAAATCTGCGCACCACTCATAGTCGATTAACGTCCTTGGAAAAGGTTCTCAACGAAAAACTGTAAATAGCCACTAGCACCTTGCGGTCTTGACCAACGCTCGACAGAATGTGCCATATTTTCAAACGCATTGGCTGACAAGCTGGTCGGGCGAAATAACGTGACCGGAATCTGTTTTTGCACCGCATCCTTTAGCGATTGATCGTAAGGCACTGCCCCGAAATAATCCAGCGACACATCCAAAAACTGTTCAGTTACCTTAGAGAGCTTTTCGTATAACTGACGACCATGCGCCGGAGATTTTGCCATATTCGCCAGCAGACGGAAACGCGAAACTTGATAATCTCGGCTAAGTACTTTAATTAAAGCGTACGCATCGGTGATGGACGCGGGCTCATCAGTTACCACCACAATCACCTCTTGAGAAGCACGGCAAAAGCTGACCACACTATCTGCGATACCCGCTGCTGTGTCAATTATTAATACATCCAACTCGTCCGACAACTCGCTAAAGGCGTTAATAATCCCTGCGTTTTCCATGGCATTAAGTTGCGCCATACGACGAACACCCGATGCAGCTGGAATGATTTTGAGACCACCAGGGCCTTGCATAATTACTTCGCGCAAGGTTTTCTGGCCATCCAAAACGTGTGACAAATTATATTTGGTATGCAAGCCAAGCATTATATCGACATTTGCCAAGCCCATATCCGCATCCATTAACAAAACTCGGTTACCCAGCTTACTTAATTGAATGCCCAAATTAACCGAAACATTGGTTTTACCAACCCCGCCTTTACCACTGGCCACCGCAATCACTCTGACGGGTTTTTGCTGCTTTGACATCATTTGTTTTGGTGGGTTCAAGGTATTTTGCACCGCAGGCGAATTTTGTTTCTGCTGCGCATGTAAAGCTCTTAAGCCGGCTGCCTGATCATTGAGCATTTGAAATCTCCTTTCCCATTCCTAAGCGGAACGCTTGCTCATCAATGTTTTGCGAATTTTGCTGACCCAGTACAATCGCACGGTCAATTAAATCGCGAGCATGAATTTTTTCAATGTCTTCCGGCACGCGCTGTCCGGTACTTAAATAACTAATCGGCAATTCCGATTCCAGTAACACCGTGAGCGCATTACCCAATTGAGTTGCTTCATCCACTTTTGTCAAAATACAGCCTTTCAACACCACTTCACCAAACGATTTGACAATATCGCGCATCACACTTAATTGTGTGGCCGCTGACATCACCAGATAATTACGCACCATATTCACGCCTTGATGACCGGATGTCAGTTGTTTGGATAACTGCAAGTCTTTTTGACTCATCCCTGCAGTATCAATCAACACCAGTTTTTTACTGGCCATCGCCGTCAACAAGCTATACAACTCGCCTTGATTGGCTGCCACATACACCGGTACTTGAATTAAATCCGCAAACAATTTCAACTGCGCTTGCGCACCGATTTTGTAACTATCAGTACTGATTAAAGCGATGTCACTTGCACTATTGCGCATCACAAAACGGCTAGCCAATTTAGCAATAGTCGTCGTTTTGCCAACACCGGTCGGGCCGACCAACGCAATAATGCCTCCACGGTCCAGCAGGTCGCGTTCATCAGAAGTGACACTCTGTTCCAGCAAACGTAAAATCGACGCCCAATCCAAGCTAGCGGAATCTTGTGCTTGCTGCAGCAAGCTTTGCGACAACTCCCAACCAAAACCTAAGCCCATCAAGCGCTTCAATAACGCAATCTGTTCCGGTTTTTGGACTTCGCTATGCCCCCAAGCCAAACTTGAAAGCTGATTTTCTAACAGACTGCGCACCTGCTGGAGTTCTTGCGCCATCAGTTCAATCTGCGCACTCGGCGCACTGACCGATTCCGCATAAGCCACTTGCGGCTGAGCAGTCGCGTAACGATTCGCACTCGGGCGTGCTGCTGGCTGCTGTTGAGCATCATACGCATTAGCCACTCGCTCACGTGTCAACATAGCTTGTTGCTCAAACCGAATGGCAGAATTTAATGAGTCACCGTTCTGAGCTGCATTCAACGTCGCTGTTTCCTGAACATTTTGCTGATAAGCCAATGCTTCAGGATCCAACGCTGCCACAATTTCGACACCATCAGCGGTCTGTTTTGTCGATAAAATGACGGCCTCATCGCCATGTTCTTGGCGGACAGCGTTCATTGCCTGACGCATGTTAGGCGCAAAAAAGCGTTTTATATGCATCTATCCTCCTTGTCCAACATTGGCAACGACACTAATTTGACGATTTTCAGGCACTTCGGAATAGGCCAAAATCACCAAACTCGGCAAACTAAAACGGAATAAGCGTGCTAACTGCGCGCGAATCTGCGGCGCAACCAAGAGAACCGGCGGTTGTCCAGCCACTTCAATCTTCTGCGCTTCTTGCTTCAGAGTGCCATGCAGACGCTCGGCCAATCCAGGTTCAACCGCTAACTGGCCTTCCGGCGCGCCCTGCGATGCTTGAAGCAATATCTGTTCCAAACTAGGTTCTAAAGTAATCACTTTCAGTTCACCTTCGTTACCGACCAGCTGCTGGACAATCGAACGGCCGAGCGCGGCGCGCACATCAATGGTCAGAGCCGCGGGTGTTTTTTGCAAATCCGCCTTCGCCGTTAAGGTTTCTAAAATAGTTCGCATATCACGAATTGGCACTTTTTCTTGCAGCAAGTTTTGCAAAACTTTAACCAAAGAGGCCAAACCCAATTTGTCGGGGATTAACTCAGAAACCAATTTGGGTGATGTCACTTTTAATTTATCCAACAACTGCTGCACCTCATCATGACCAAGTAACTCGTATGAATAATCTTGAATCAATTGACTGATATGCGTTGCAACGACCGTACTGGCATCCACAACGGTGTATCCCAAGGCTTGTGCCTGGTCTTGATTTTCTGGCTCAATCCACACCGCCTCTAACCCAAAGGCTGGGTCTGTGGTTTTAATACCGTTCACCTCACCAAATACTTGACCGGGATTAATCGCCATCTCTTTATCGGGATAAACCTCGCCATGCCCAGAATCGACACCCATTAACATAATGCGGTATTGGTTCGGTTTTAAATCTAAGTTATCGCGGATGTGTACAGATGGCACCAAAAATCCAAGCTCTTGCGACACCTTACGTCGTACCCCTTTAATGCGATCTAACAGCTGGCCGTTTTGCCCCTTATCAACCATCGGAATTAAACGATAACCCACCTCAAGCCCTAAGACATCGACGGCTTGCACATCATCCCAACTCAACTCTTTTGGCCGACTCTGCGCTTCCTGCTCTTCAGGCGTCGGAGGTATCGGTCTAGTTTCATTTTCTTGCTGTTTGCGATGGATGAAATAAGCACCCGCTCCAGCAACCGAAGCGAACGTTAAAAACGCAATATTCGGCATTCCAGGAATCAAACCGATTACGCCTATCACACCAGCCGTCGTCCCCAAAGCTCGCGGCGTGGAGAACATCTGCATCTGCATCTGCTCGCCCATATCTTTATTGTCGCCGCCGGTAACGCGCGTCACAATAATCGCCGTGGCGGTAGAAAGAATCAGGGCGGGTATCTGTGCCACCAAACCATCACCTAACGTTAAAATCGTATACACTTCAGCGGCATCCGCAAACGACATATCATTTTGCCAAACACCGATGGCGAAACCGCCGATTAGATTGATAAATAAGATAATCAATCCAGCAATCGCGTCCCCGCGAACAAACTTACTGGCACCGTCCATCGAGCCATAGAACTCGGCTTCAGTGGCAATTTCTCGACGGCGCATCTGCGCGTCTTCTTGAGTAATTAAACCGGCATTCAAGTCCGCATCAATCGCCATCTGTTTACCCGGCATCGAATCCAAAGTAAAACGCGCGCTTACCTCAGCAACACGCCCTGCGCCCTTGGTGATAACCACAAAGTTGATTACCACCAAAATCGCAAAAACCACCAAACCGACCGCATAATTGCCACCAATAACAAATTCGCCAAAGGCTTCAATGACATCGCCAGCAGATGCACCGCCGTTGTGACCTTCCAACAAGATCACACGCGTGGAAGCGATGTTAAGCGACAAACGGAACAGCGTTGATAACAAAATAATCGTCGGAAAAATCGCAAAATCGAGTGGACGCTTGGCATACAGCGTGACCATCAATACCACCAATGACAAGGCGATATTGAAGGTAAAAAACACATCCAACAAAAACGGTGGCAAGGGAATGGTGACCATCCCCAAGAGCGCAAGCACACCAAAGGGCACGGCAATCCCTTTACTCCAGTTAGCTTTCATATTGTCGAATAATTGACGAAAATCCATGAATTCTGTTCCTAAACGGCTAATTTATCGGTTCGATAACAGCCAAAAAAATTGAATCAATCTGTCTATGCAAGATTATGGCCAAACCAACCTAAACTTAGTCGGTTCTGAACTCTTCCGGAATTGGCAGATTTGCAAAATCCACTTTTTGCGCCTTACCGCTATCACGCAGTTGAAAAACATAAGCCAGTACAGCAGCCACCGCACGAAAAAGATTGTAAGGAATCGGCTGTTCCACTTCGGCATTATAATAAAGTGCGCGCGCTAAAGGCGGCGCCTCGATCACCGGAATATTATGTTCTTGTGCAATGGTTCTTATCTGCGCAGCCATAAAATCAGCACCAATCGCCAACACAACTGGCTCACGCATAGTTTGCGGATCGTATTTTAACGCGACAGCAAAGTGAGTTGGGTTCGTAATAATAACGTCGGCCTGTGGAACATTTTGCATCATACGGCGTTGCGACATCTGGCGCTGAACCTGACGAATACGCCCTTTAACTTCCGGATTCCCTTCTTGTTGTTTATGCTCTTCTCTGACTTCTTGTTTGGTCATTTTTAATTGGCGATTATGATTCCATAACTGAAAAGGTACGTCGATAATGGCGACCACTAGCAAGGCCAAACTAACGAAAATGAACGCTTTGGTAATCAATTCTGCCGAGTGCGCCAAAGCGAAATCTTTCGATTCTACTCCCAAGCTAAGCACTTCTGGAAAAACCATATACAAAAAGGCTGCCGCTAAACTGATCACCAAAACAAACTTAGCAAACGCCTTAAACAACTCCATTAAAGCCTGCATAGAAAACATTCGTTTTAAACCACTAACAGGATTTAATTTGGACATTTTGGGTGCTAACGCCTTGGTGCTAAACGACCAACCACCCAGCAAAACTGGCGAGGTAATCGCTACCAAAACCATTAACGAGATAAAAGGCATAATCGCGAAAATGGCGTCAATCACAATCGCAATCACTAAATCGAAAAGTTTCTGCGTATCAAAAGCAACATCACGCTCAAAACTAAGCCCTTTGGTCATCAAATTAACCAAATCGGTCATGATTTGCGAACCATAAAAATACAAAAACAACGCTGCCGACAGCGTCATTAAAAGCGTGGATAGTTCCCGAGATCGAGGTACTTGACCTTTGTCACGGGCATCGCGCATTTTCTTTTCGGTGGGTTCTTCTGTTTTTTCCGTGCCGTCTTCGCTTTCAGCCATCTTAAAAAGGCCTCCTTACGGGGAAGTTAATTGCAGATGCGTAATCGCCTCAACCGCGTGATGCACTAAACCTTGTAAATGCGGTAACACCACGGGTGTCGTAAGGGTCAACATCAGTAAGCCAGCCATTAAAGTAACCGGAAAACCGACTGCAAAGATGTTTAATGCCGGTGCCGCACGCGTTACAACACCAAACGCAATATTAATCAACAAAAGCGCAGTAATCGCAGGCAACGCCACCAGCACACCAGCCAAAAACATATAGCTGCCAAATTCAAAAATAATCCGTAAACTGTTTTGAGTATAAAAAGACACACCAATCGGTAGATATTCAAAACTATCAATCACAACCTGAATCACCAAGATATGTCCATTTAAAGCCAAAAACAATAACGAGACGATGATTGTAAAATATTGCGCGACAATCGGTGCACTGACACCACTTGTCGGGTCAGTCATTTGCGCAAACGCCAAACCCATGCCCATTGCAATCAAATGGCCAGCCATTACAAATGCTTGAAATACCACTAAGAAAATCACACCCATCGACAGACCAATCAACACCTGCTGAAGAATAAACAGTACGCCCTGCCAAGTAAAAGGATCGACAGGCGGCGGCAAATCTAACGATGGTGCGGCTGCAATGGTAATAAAAACCGCCAAAATGATTTTGCCGCGCGCGGGAAAGGAACGCATACCGTAGAGGGGAATGATGGAGAGCATGGCGCCAATCCGCACAAATGGATAGAAATACAGCCCCATCCATTGTAAGAAATCGTTAAAAGCGAAAGTCATCAGCGGCTCTTATGCTCAAAGCCGTTAATTAATGTAAGCGGGAATATTGAGTATCAATTCACGTGAAAAATTCACCAATGAACTGAGCATCCAAGGCCCGCCAACCACTAAGGCAATCCCAACAATGGCCAGCTTGGGAATAAAACTCAACGTCATTTCGTTAATTTGCGTCGCCGCCTGAAACATCCCAACCAACAAACCAATAATCAACGCCGGAATCAAAAGCGGTGCCGCTAACAGCGCCACCAACTCGAGCATCCGCTGACCAAGTGTTAAGACAAATTCTTGTTGCATCTATATCCCTCCAGGGACGACAAAACTATTTGCCAGAGTCCCAATAACCAAGGTCCAACCGTCTATCAATACAAATAACATGAGTTTGAACGGCAAAGAAATAATCATCGGTGAAAGCATCATCATACCCATCGACATCAACAGACTGGAGACCACTAAATCGATAATTAAAAATGGGATAAACAACATAAAGCCGATCTGGAAAGCGGTTTTCAGTTCCGATGTCATAAAGGCTGGAATCAAGACTTTAAACGGCACATTCTGCGGTTCGGTCAAGGTCACGTCAGCCATTTCGGCAAACATTTCCAAATCGTCTTCGCGCGTTTGTTGCAACATAAACTGATGCATTGGCTTTGCACCAATCTCTAACGCCTGCTTAAATTGAATCTGCTCCTCAAGGTACGGCGAAATCGCAGTATCATAAATTTTTTCAAACACCGGCGCCATAATGAACAGCGTCAAAAACAAGGCCAAACCGATTAACACTTGGTTGGATGGCGTCTGCATAGTGCCAAGCGCTTGACGTAACAGCGCCAAAACAATGACAATTCTTAAAAATGAGGTCGTCGCAATCAGTGCCGCCGGTAACAGCGTTAAGCCCGTCATTAACAGCAAAATTTGCAAGGTTAGCGTGTAGTCTTGATTACCGTTGGCATCGGTCTCGACAGTAAACATCGGAATGCCCGGCTCAGCGTAAGAGAGGCTTGGTGTGAATAACAAAAATAATGGCAGCAGCAGACCTGCCAAAGAAAAAACAAAACGCATTACTGGTCTCCCTGAGTACGAGTAGAGACCGATTTCGCATCCGCTTTAGGCACAACCGTTGCTGATTTTACGCCTTGCATCGCTTCTTGCAGGCGCTGGGCAAAGACACCCCCAACGGGAACAGGATCTGCAATCTGCACAGGCTCAACAAGCTGATGTAACTTACTGATTTTACTCGAAGTTACGCCTACTAAAATCTGTTCTTTTCCGACTTGAAGCATCAAAATTCGCTCGCGTGGACCAACAGACAATGCCCCTAAAACCTTAAGATTGCCATCAGCAACACCCGGAAAACGACCGTAACGGCGCAACAACCAAGCGGCCAAAAAAATGATCAACAGAATAAAAATCAGAGAGAGCAGGATTTGCAAAAAGTAATCGCTTGGCTGAGTCGCCGTTTGACCAAATTGCACGGTGGGCGGCATGGGTTCTGCCAAACTAGTCTGCCCAACCTGCGGAACGTCGGCCGCTGCGGCCGAACCGATATAAAGCAGACTCATCGCCATAGCCAGAAACAAACTGGATAACAGTGATGCTATGACTTGCTGCGTTTGCAGCCGTTTTGAATATCGATTTTTTGACAGCATCAGTAAGCCCTTATTCGCAGTCAAACTAAGCGCCAAACTTTTGGCGCGTCATGGGGCTATTTCAGCTTGCGGATGCGCTCCTGAGGACTGACCACATCGGTTAGACGAACCCCAAACTTATCATTAATAACCACTACTTCACCATGAGCAATTAAAGTGCCATTTACCAATAAGTCTAAAGGTTCGCCTGCTAAGCGGTCCATTTCGACGACAGAACCCTGTGTGTAAGAGAGCAAATTACGAATCGAAACCTTGGCGCGCCCAATTTCCAACTGCAAGGTCACCGGCACATCCAACAACACATCCAAATCCACTTTATTCTTGCCGCCACTGCTATTGCTACCGCCTAGGTCTTCAAGACTGGCTTTTGTGGCATTTGCATTTGCCTGCTGAGTCAGTGCGTCTCCCCAATCCAGCGCGTCATCATTGGCATCATCGCCCGCTTCAGCTTCGGCTTGTTCGGCTAAAGCGTCACCCCATGCGCTTAAATCGTCTTGTTCACTCACTGTACCACTCCTTCACATTCTCGATCGTGCGTTCTTGATAAGCCGGATGATGCAATATCTTTTCCACTTTAACCGCTTTCTTATCGCGTGAACGCCCTAATTTTCCGCGTAAAATCGCGATGTCTTCCGCTTTAACGGTGACCTGCTCAGGCATCTCGATTGGAATAATGTCGCCCGGTTTCATCTCCAAAAGCTCTTCCACATTCATCACGATATCCAGCAGATTGACACTTAAATCAATTTCAATATTTTTTGCTTCTTCTTTCAAGGTGCGCGACCAACGATTATCGCTTTCGCCTTGTAGATTTTGCATACCTTCTTCTAACTTATCGCGCACCGGCTCTAACATAGAATACGGCATAACGATATCGACTCGCCCTTCAACCCCTTCAAATCGGATGTTAATCGGACTGACGACAATCATATCAGTTGGGTCAACAATACCGGCAAACTTAGGGTTCATTTCCGAATGCATATACTCAATTTCGATATCCATTACCGGCCCCCACGCTTTGCGTAAGTTTTCGGAAATAATGTCTAAAATGCTGCGTACCATGCTCATTTCAACAGGGGTGTATTCGCGCCCTTCGATTTTAAACGGGAGCAAACCCGTACCACCAAAGTAGATATCCACCGCAGTGAAAACTAGCTTAGAATCCAACGTAAACAGCGAAACACCATTAAGCGGATTGATACGATAGATATTCAAACTGGTAGGTACAAAAAGATTACGCAGATAATCAATCATCTTAATGATTTTGACTTCCGAGGCCGTGACTTCAACACTGGCCATGATCATCTCATTAAAATGTCGTTGAAAACCTCGGGCAAAGCGCTCGTTGATAATATCCAAAGCCGGTAAGCGACCGCGCACAATTCGCTCTTGGTTAGTGAAATCATAAACCTTTGCGCCAATGCCTTCTGAGCCACTGTCGTTTTCGGTTTCGATGTCACCCCCGCCCATCCCTTTGAGCAGCGCATCGACTTCATCTTGGCTTAAGATATCTTCCATGAAAGTTTCCTAAAACACTCTATTGCATCACAAAGCGCGTCATATACACATCTTCAAGTAATTCCGGATAAATGCTATTGGCCTCTAAAACATGACGCGCTACTTGCAATAACTCAGCGCGCAATTCATCCGGCCCTTCTGGTTTACTCAATTGATTAAAATGCTGATTGCGCAAAAGGCGCTGAATGTCATTTTTCAAAATCGGACGCAAATGCTCCATGTCCGCAATCAGCTGCGGATAATAGGTCAAAAACTGCAAATCAACGGCCAAGTATTTGGCTTGTCCGTCGCCGTTAAAATTAACCACAAACTTATCCATCACAAAATACCCTGGCGGCGCTTCTGGTGAAGGTGGCTCGTACTGTTTATATTTGGGCGAGTAATTTTTGGCGTGCCCAGCATCGGCAGCGTCACCATGTTCGCCATGTTCCGCAGAGCCATGCACTTCGGCCGCATCGCCGTTAGCATGGCTTGCACCCTGCTGACTGAGTAGCAGATAAGCCATCACGCCGATACCGACCAAAAGCAAAATAACAATCACCAATAAGAGAATAATCAGCCCTTTGCCGCCTTTCTTTTTCTCTTCCTTGACTTCCTCTTCAGCCACGGCTATTCCCCTTTATAACACCATTAAAATTGTATTAATTACCTTGCAGAATGGTCTGCTTGTTTAAATCTTCTAACTGCGGTGCTTCACTTAAACTGCGCAGCTTTTCTTCGGCATCTTTATTCAACACCACAATACTGATACGACGATTACGCGGATTGTATGGGTTCTCTTTATCAAATGGAACGGTATCGGCCATACCGACCGCCTGTGCAATACGGCTGGTATCAACCCCCCCTTTTAGCAATAAACGCCGCGCCGCATTCGCTCGGTCAGCCGACAACTCCCAGTTAGTGTAATCCGAACTGGAATGGTAACCGGACGAATCAGTATGCCCCGCAATGCTGATTTTATTCTTGGTTGAAGCCAGAACCGAGCCAACTTCTTCTAAAAGTTTGGCCGCATAGTCTTTTGGCAAGTCCACGCCTGTTCCAAACATCGGGCGTTTACGATCATCCAAAATCTGCACCTGCAGTCCGTTAGGGGTAATGTCAATTTTGAGCTGATCTTTGAGTTGTTCAAGCGTAGGATTTTCGGCGATCTTCTTTTCTAACTCCAACTTCATCGCTTCCATTTGCTCGGTTTCTTGTGCTTTGCCGGAACCGTCTTCATCGCCATCTTTGCCTTTTGGGGCGTCTTTAAAACCGCCCATATCAATCATTGCGTCAGACGTTTGGCCCGCTTCTTTAGACTCAACCAAAGTACTGGGTGAAGCCTCAATCACCGTAGGATCACGAAAAAACTCAGCCATCGCTTTCATCTCTTCGTCATTGGTGCCACCTAAAACCCATAACATCAAAAAAAACGCAGCCGTGGCCGTCATAAAATCCGCAAAAGCAATCTTCCATGCCCCACCATGTGCAGCATGCGGGCATTTATTTAACCGTTTGATGATTATGGATTGTTCATCGCTCATCTGTTCGTCCTCGACACAGTGCGCTTATTTCTGACTTTGCAGGTATTCATCCAACTCTTGAAAGCTCGGACGATCATGACTGGGGACGGCTTTTCGTCCAAATTCAACGGCCACCGATGGAGCATAACCGTTCAAATTTGCCATTAAAGAGGTTTTGATAACCATAAAATACGCCCCCTCCAGTTCCGCTCGGTTGGCAAGTTCAGAAGAAATCGGGGCAATAAAGCCATAAGCAATCAAAATCCCTAAGAAAGTCCCCACCAAGGCCACCGACATATGGTGTGCGATCTCCATCGGGCCAGCATCTAGGTAACTCATGGTAATGACGATACCCAATACTGCGGCAACGATACCAAACGCCGGCAACGCCTCCGCAACCTTACCAATCGCTTGGCTTGGCATTAGTGCTTCGTGATGGTGACCGTCTAATTCAACAATCATCAAATCTTCCAACTGATAAGGATTACTCGCGCCACTGATCATTAAGCGTAAATAATCACAAATAAAATCCACCGCATGATGGTTTTTAGCAACACTCGGCGCACTATTAAAAAGTTCGCTGGAATGCGGATCTTCGACATCCGCTTCGATCGACATCAACCCCTCGCGACGCGCTTTGTTAAACAGTTTAAACATCAAACCAAGCACTTCTAAAAAAACCGTTTTATTATAAGGCGCAGGCTTTGCAATCCCCAAAGCACCGGAAAATCCTGCTTTTACCACCCATCCTGGATTCGCGATAATGTAAGCACCAATCGCTCCACCACAGATGATAACCATTTCCAGCGGTTGAATCAGAATGCCGAAACTACCATGTGGAAGATATCCCCCAAGTAGTGTTCCGACAACGACTAAGGTACCGGCTATTGCTTTCATTTTTGCTATTCCTATCCCTATTCGGTGAAATGTTGTGGTCTAGTTTTTGACAGTCCTGTCAATTTTAGCCACAAGTTTACCTTAGCCCTGCAAGACTTGCGCCAATTCCTGCTGCGCGACTTTAAGGCGTTCTAGGTTACCGTTGATTTCGCTCAATATTTGATTGACTCGGCCCGCTTCATCTTGGGTTGTGCCCACACGATTCTGCCCTTGCTCCATCACTTGCACCGCATTCCGCGCACGTTGCTGTAGCTCTTCAATAATTGACTGAATTTCCGTGGTCGCCTGCTGCGTTTTACCAGCCAAGATACGAACCTCATCCGCGACCACCGCAAAACCACGCCCATGCTCACCGGCACGAGCCGCTTCGATTGCAGCGTTAAGCGCCAATAGATTGGTCTGTTCGGCGATGTCACGAATTAAGACCAAGACAGTACCAATGTTACTGGAGTCTTCTTCCAAACGTTTAATGACGCTTGATGCGTGCGTGACCTCATTTGTTAAACCAGAAACCTCGCTAATCACCTTCTGCGCAGATTCCATCCCAGAACGCGAACCCGTGCTTAATGCATTGACCATCGACGCTAATTGCTCGGAAAGACTTTCCAACTCATCAACATCCAGCGTGGATGCTGGTGCTGGCGCAGGCTGAGAAGCTGCTGCCTGTTGCTTCGCATAACACCCGGCCAGCATTTCGTTTAATTCTTCCATCTGTTGTTCGGCATCCTGCACCTTAGCTTGCGCAGAAGAGGCCGCAATCATCTGTTTTGTCACGCTATCGGACGCCGCTTGCAATAAATTATTCAGTGCGGTCACCAGATGAGGATCACTCTCAGGAGATTTAATGGTTATTCCAAAATCTTCACTGCGTGTGACAGCACGCAACTGGTCGACTAACTCCGATTGATCGCAAACACCGGGTTTATTACACCAAAACATGTAC
This sequence comes from Thiosulfatimonas sediminis, assembly GCF_011398355.1. GTDB lineage: Bacteria > Pseudomonadota > Gammaproteobacteria > Thiomicrospirales > Thiomicrospiraceae > Thiomicrorhabdus > Thiomicrorhabdus sediminis_A. Next base: position 1,010,032 of record NZ_AP021889.1, on the reverse strand, counting down.
ACCAACGCGCCGACAATCACCGCGCTAATCAAGGCCACCAAAGTGACAAAACCTACCACAGGAATGCCCGCAATTTCCGAACCAGCGAAAGCCGGTTGCACGATTAACGTCAAACTGCCGATTAATAAAGCGTGTGTTTTCATAATTTGCTCCTAGGCATAATAATCGACCAGCGCGTCGGAAACGACCGTGGTCACATTCGATTCTTCATCAACACCAACACTGCCTGCGCCCTGCGCTCCTAGTCCTGAGGTTGTTTGATTTTCTTGCGCTTGTGCCTGCTGTTCAGCAAAATTTGCGCCGGTTTCTACATCCACCGAGGCCAAATTAATCCCTTGCTGTTCCAACATTTCTCGCAAACGCGGTAAAGAGGCATCTATCGCATCCCGTGTAGCACCATGCTGCGCCACCACACTGAGTTGCATCTGCTGGTCACGATCAAAGTGTAATTTAATTTGAATCGGTCCAAGTTTTTCTGGATTTAGGGTAATTTGTGCCTGCTGTACTTGAGCATTTAACATGTAAGTTACGCGCTGACCAAAAGCTTGACCCCATTGAGGATGTCTTACCGGCAACGGAATCGACTGCATCGATGGCGGCAAGAGTGCTCGACGTTCTGCGGTTAAGGAATCGGTTGCACTGCTGCTTAAAGCGCTCGATTTCTGCAAAGCCTCATCAGCCGCCCGCACTTGCGCTTGTTGGCGTGCGCCCATAACCAAATCACGACGCTGCTCAGTAACGCCCGCATTTAATACTTGAGCCATCTGCGCCGCAGTCTGTCCTAAATTTTGTCCTGACGATGACGGATTTTGCGAACTCCCTTGATTCGCGCTTTGCCCTGAACTCTGTCCTAAATTCTGTCCTGAGTTCTGCGAACTTGACTGCCCAGCAGCACCTGCATTCGCCTGTGAGGCAGATGCGTTATTCGCACTCGCCGCGCCTGAATGAGCCGCACTGTTGTTGCTATTAGGCACCTGTGCAGTATTTGCAGCAACAGTAGCAGCTGTAACCGACACCTCCTCGCTAGGTGTTAGCGATGCACTGATTGCTTCTGATTGCTCCTCAGGCAGAGCGGCCGCATCGGATTCGATGATATTCACATCAGCATCCAATCCTTGCGAAACAGACGTAACCGCCACCTCCTCGCCAGGTATTAGCGATGCACTGATTGCTTCTGATTGCTCCTCAGGCAGAGCGGCCGCATCGGATTCGATGATATTCACATCAGCATCCAATCCTTGCGAAACAGACGTAACCGCCACCTCCTCGCCAGGTATTAGCGAGGCACTGACTGCTTCTGATTGCTCCTCAGGCAGAGCGGCCGCATCGGATTCGATGATATTCACATCAGCATCCAATCCTTGCGAAACAGACGTAACCGCCACCTCCTCGCCAGGTATTAGCGAGGCACTGACTGCTGCTGATTGCTCCTCAGCTAACTCATCGGGCAACGGATACAGTAAGGTATTTTGAGTCTCGGCTAAAGGCGCAGAGTCGGACTCGAGCAAACTCTCTGATGAAGCCTCTGTGGCAAGTACCGATTCTGAGTCGGTTATCTGCTCCTCATTCAGCGGCGCTCTTATCAATTGCCGCCCATCAACCGACTCATGCAAGGATTCAATTGATGCGCCATCACGGAAACCTTGCGACGGTGCGAAAGTCTGTTCTTCCTTGTGCTGAATTGCGGCACTGGCGACAGCCTGACTAAATCCTTCTTGCTTTAGAGCAGAGGACGCCTTTAAGTGCGCACTATTGCTTAAAATTGCTGGTTGGCTTTTTAAATTTTTCTCAGCTGCAAGCGCCGGCGTCAGAGATACTGATACAGACCGATTGTCGGCTATTGCGTCAATTGCGTCAGCCATCTTTCTCGGCTCGACAAAAGCGACATCGACGACTTGCGTCACACCAACTTCTTCAGCCAACGCATTGACCGCATCCTTTAGCTGAGAGGAGGAAAGCGGCTCTGCGACAAAAGCGGAACCGGATGAGGCAACGTCACCCTCGCTGAGACGCAATAAATGAGCGCGTAATTGACCAACAACCTCTTCACGCGGCATTTCAGCAAACTGGGGATACGCGGCCTGCAAGCGATTAGCAATCGCGTTTAATGCAGAACCCTCTTGACTTACATGAAGCTCGTCATGCGCAGCATCCGTTCCACGCAACTCATTATCTAAACTGCGCAAGAGACCCGATGGTAGCGAGGTCAACTGATTCAACGGTTTCTCTGACGCCAGCACTTGTGCAGGGGCTAGCGAGAGGGCATTGTTTTGGATTTCAGACGCAGGCAATTCTTCGCTATTTGCAACCAACAAAGCACCTACCGGCAAAGCCCGCGACACCACTTCGCTCTGAGGGGTAATCGCTGCTGCAACCGGCTGAACAGAATCTGCCATTGATTTAACAACAGATTTGGCCTGCAGGTGATCCATAAACTGCACAAATGGCGGCTTGTTCTGCGACGGTGGCAATTCTTGCCCTTGTGGTTTCGCCACTTTGAAAGCGGCAATAATGGCACTTTTGTCTTGAGTTTGTTCTAAGGCTAACATCTTTTCTGCTCTCTGCTTGCCGATAATGCCAAGGTTTTAGCAACTACCATGCCCAAACAATGAGATTGCATGAAATTTACTTTAGAAGCACCATACAGAAAGGGATTACAAAAAAGAAAGGCCGCCCGTAATCGTATCGAAAAAAATGACATCCGGATTTTTATTTTCAAGGCGTACTGCGCCGAACGGATTGTTGTGCCGCTAAATCATCCAGCATTTTCTGTTCTTGACGACTTAGCTTCACGTCTTGCTGTTTGCGTTTTTTATCTAACAGAGTTTGCAACGCTTTAAAACGCGCGCGTTTTTCGCGCCACGCTTCTAGCGCTTTTTCAACCATTAACTGCTTCTGCCGAAAATGCTGTTCTTGCGCTTTAATCGCCTGCTGGACTTTTTCGCCAAATGCAACATGACTTTGCAACTGCGCGACTAAGCGCGATGGCCCTTGCACAGGCTGCTGGGTATATTCTTGCAAATACGCTTCCAGACTCTGCAATTGACTCTGTGAATTGTGCATTTCGTCTTGCATATAAGCGACTGTTTTGGCAGCGTTTTCCATTTCGATTTCTGCCAATTCAACTAATTTTTGCCAACGCTGAATCGATGTCGTCATTACTTACACTACCTTAAGGTCTTCTGCAAAGCATCAAGAGACGCTTGAAAACCAAATTGTTGCTTTATGCCCTGAGACAAGAAACCATTCAACGCATCATGCTTGGCAATAGATTCATCAATCAACGGATCACTGCCTCGACGATAAGCTCCAACATGAATCAAATCTTGGTTTTGTTGATACGCGGAATACAAACGCTTAAATTGCCGCGCTAAGTTCAATTGCTGCTCACTGGCGACCTCCACCATCACTCGACTAACGGAAGACTCCACATCAATTGCTGGATAGCGACCACTATCAGCCACTTCACGCGACAGGACGATATGACCATCAAGCACACCGCGCGCCGAATCAACGACCGGGTCAGACTGATCATCACCCTCTGCCAAAACAGTATAAATGGCGGTAATCGAACCACTATCAGACTTGCCATTACCAGCACGCTCAACCAATTGAGGCAGTTTAGCAAACACCGACGGCGGATAGCCTTTACTGGCTGGGGGCTCACCAACCGCGAGAGCAATTTCACGCTGCGCTTGTGCAAAACGAGTGAGCGAATCCATTAATAACAGAACACGTTTTCCTTGATCACGAAAATATTCCGCAATCGCGGTTGCCAACATGGCGCCATGCATCCGCATCAATGGCGGATCATCGGCTGGCGTAGCGACAACCACCGAACGTTTTAATCCCTCTTCACCCAAATTATGGCGTACAAATTCGTTAACTTCCCGTCCCCGCTCGCCAATCAAGCCAACCACGACCACATCCGCATTGGTGAATCGAGTCATCATGCCTAACAAAACACTTTTGCCAACGCCAGTTCCGGCCATTAGCCCTACTCGCTGTCCTTGCCCCAAGGTAAGTAATGCATTGATCGCTTTAATGCCGACATCAAGCGGCTCGCTAATTGGATGACGATCCAGTGGATTAATTTTTTCGCCACTCAAACTGACATAGCGCTCGACCTCTATTGACCCTTTGCCATCTAATGGCTTAGCTGAGCCATCAATCACGCGCCCAAGCAGCGCCGGTCCAACACCAACTTTAATACCGCCTTCAACCGGGACCACCTTAGCGTTAGGCGCTAAGCCTTGGGTATCGCCAATCGGCATTAAATACAGTCGATCATTATGAAATCCGACGACTTCCGCCTCAACCGGTGCATGCTTGCCGTTAAAAATTTGACAACGCGAGCCAATCGCTGCATAGGTTCCTACTACTTCTAAGGTCATGCCCACCATACGGACCAAACGCCCGGCTACTTGCAACGCCGGCACCTGGTACGGCATCTGACGCAATGAACGTACTTGCTCTAATAACGCTTGATTAAAATGCTTACTCATTGTTTGACTGACTGGCAGGATCTTTTACGGATTTAATTGGTTCAGCGTCAGAAGATGCCGATGGACTGGATTTTTTAGCAGGAAAGTCTGCTTCACTCACTTCTGGAATGGCATTACTGCCCGTTTTTAAGGGTGCAAAATCCTCTTCACCAAATTCACTGTCTTCATCCCAATAAAAAGTCGGCGATTGATTTTGCTGAGCAGCTTCCATTGCTCTCTGTTGACTATCGGTTAGGGACTGGACATTATTGGTCAGCTGTTCTTTTAAAGCTAAAAATCGGTTTTGCCAGCAATGATGTATCGAACTGAACTGCTGCTTTACCATACAGCCACCCGGCAGAATTGCCGGATCGGCCTTGCAATGATAATTTTTCAGCCAGGCTGTCTCAAGCTCTTGCAAAAAAGCCAAATCATCGGCGTTAAGCGCTACTTCAATTGGCGCTTCAGATTCCGGCAAGGTTTGAATCGCTTCTTGCACCACACGGTACAACCAATCGGGATTACGACTTAACTGCTCGCCAAGCAGTTGCTCAGCAATAAACGCCGAAAACTGAACAATTTCGTCAAACAGGTTTTGTTGCATCTGCTGCTGCGGTGCTTGCAAATTCTTGAGCAACTCATCAATCGATTGAATTTTCGGGAACAGAAAATCGCGCGCTTGAGAATAGGCTTGAGATTTTCCGGTCGCTTTACCTTCCTCCTCACCAAGCTTAAAACCCGCATCATAACCTTCTTGATAAGCGCTGTCGTACACCTCTTTGCGCAACATATCGCTGCGTTTTTTCAACTCCGGCTGAATCTGTTTTTCAACTTCTTGACGAATTTCGGCTTTTTTATCCGCCTCTTTCTGCTGTTCTTCTTGCTCAAAATCGTTCAGCGTCCAAGGGACAATCGCCGCATCATTCAGTTTTTTCGATAAGGTCTGGCCGTCAATCAACTGCCCCTTTATCAGCAAACTCTCGTGCTCGGATACCCTATCAGCTGACGCGTTTTTAAGCGGCGTGTCCATTTACACAAATTCCTCACCGCCACCTGGCATCATCAACTTCTCTTCATCCGCTAAACGGCGTACCGCTTGAATAATGGTGCGTTGAGCGTCTTCGACAGCACTGAGTTTAACGGGGCCACCGGTTTCCAAATCGTCACGCATAATTTCGGCTTGGCGTTTGGACACGTTGGATAGAAACTTCTCTCGCAGATTCGACTCAGCGCCTTTCAAGGCGATAATCAAGACATCGCTTGGCACTTCACCAACCAGAGTCTGAATACCGCGATCATCAATCCCAGCAATGTCATCAAAGACAAACATTTTGTCTTGAATCGCATTACTGATGTCTTCATGCTCCAGCGCAATGTCTTCTAAGATACGCGAGTCAATACCGCTGCCGACCAAGTTAAGAATTTCTGCGGCACGCTTCTCGCCGCCAATAGTCGCTAATTTGCCCCCTTCACCATCACCGGAAGCCATCTCCAACACGTTGTTTAGATCAAATAAGGCACGCGGCTGAATGGTCGATAAAGTGGCAATTCGGTAGATAACTTCTGCCTGAAAACGCTGTGGAATACCACGCAATACGGCAGCCGCTTGATCGGAATCGAAATACGACAAAACAATCGCAACCACCTGTGGGTGCTCGTTACGCAACATATTAGAAATGGTCGATGGATGCATCCATTTTAGCGCCTCTAACCCTTTGACTTGATCACCCAACATGGTGGCATCCAACATACCGCCAGCACCATCACCAAGCGCATCGGCCATCAAGGACTGAGCAAATTCACTTGGGTCAACCCCTAGTGCATCCTCGCCCAGCTCTTTCAAAAAGGAGCGCATCACGACATGAATATCTTCATGAGTCACACCTTCAATATTGGTCATGGCAGAGCCGAGTTGCTGAACTTCTCTAGGATTTAGGTGCTTTAACACTTGGGCTGCGCCCTCTTTCCCTAGAGCCAATAAGAAAATCGCCGCTTTATCCATGCCGGACATGTCACGTGTAGAAACTTCTTCTAAATCGGTTACGGCCTCAGCCATTATTCGCTCCTTCGTTCATCCACTGGCGAATCACGTGCGCCGCAACTTTTGGATTGGTCTGTACAATTGAACGCACTTTTTCAAGCAAATCATGCTCGGCTTTCGACTCGGCCTCAACATCGGCGGCGGTCTGTTCAACCTCGGCATTCATTTTTTCCAACGCTTTGGAGATTTCGTCCACATTTTCAATTTCTTCAACGTCTTCAGCCGCATTTTCTGGATACTCCAGCACCATTTCTTCCCGCTTAGACAGGTCGCGCATAATCGGACGAATCACCGCCAAAATGATAATTAACACCGCTAGGCCGGCAAGGAGCTGTTTGACAAAATCCCAGAACCAAGACTCTTGCCAAATCGGCGTACTTTCAACACTCTCTTCAGGCGTCACTGCAAACGATGCATTCACGACCGTCAAGGTATCACCACGAGCTTCATCCAAAGCGACCGTATCACTGACTAGCTGACGATAACGCAACAATTCATCGTCCGTCATCGCAAGTCGTTGCACCGCACCTTCGGCGTTTAACGTGCTTTTATCGTCTAAAACCACCGCGACAGACAGACGGCGAATATTGCCGACTGAATTTTTAATATGGCTGATGGTGCGATCCAACTCGTAATTTTTGGTTTTCTTCTCACTGGAGCTTTTTAGGCTAGGATCATTTTCTGGCGTATAACCTTGTTCAGGCGCCAGTCCAGCTCGTGGTGGCTGATTGGTCAAGGCTCCAGGAATACCTGTAGGCCCTTGATCACGGTTAATTTCGCGAATTTCTTGTTCAGAACGTACCGCATCTGGGTCAGGTTGGTAATTTTCGCGTGTTTGTTCTTCTTGGGTAAAATCCAGTTCTGCGGTGACTTGTGCACGCACCTTGTCCACACCACCAACAATCGGTGCCAATAAATCAACAATTCGATTTGACAAGGTCATCTCTACTTGACGCGTGTAATCCAGCTGCTTCATGCTCATGTGCAACATACTGTTACTGCTGCGGCTGTCGCCAGTGAGCAAATTACCATTTTGATCGACCACAGTGACATCACCGGGTTCCATATTCGGAATACTTGAGGCAACTAAATAGACAATCGAACTGACTTGCTCATCATTCAATGAGCGACCTGGATAGAGCTTAACCGCTACGGAGGCGGTCGGTTTTTGCTGTTTACGCACAAACACCGAACGCTTTGGCAAACCAAGCATAATACGCGCGGACTTGACAGCGTTAATACTGCTAACCGATTTAGCAAGCTCGCCTTCTAAAGCACGGTGATATTGCGTGGTCTCTTTAAACTGAGAAATCCCAAAACCCTGCTCTTGGTCAAGCAACTGATAACCACTTGCTGCTTGTTTTGGATAACCGGCCGCGGCCAATTTTAAACGCAAAGCATGAACTTGTTCCGAAGGCACCAACAAACCGCCGCTATTGGTGTCAATTTTATAGGGCACCGCTTCTTGTTCCAGCGTCTGCACAATCTCGTTCATGTCTTGGGGATCAACCGAGCCGAATAGCAAGGTGTAGGGTTTGGCCTGAGACCACATGATGATACCAATGACCAGTGCCAACGTTGCCGCTAAGGCAATGACCAACCCTACCTGCTTAGCAACAGGTAAAGCGGTGATATTATTAATAAACGTCGAACTCGTCTCTGACGAGTTTAGAGGTGTATTAACGCTTGCTGGTGACTCTGCCATAGGACAAACTTTTTATTCTAAAACCGCACATAAACTACGGAAAGGTTAGGTTACGCCCATCTAAATAGGCATTTGAATAACTTCTTTATAAGCTTCAACCAGCTTATTACGCACTTGGGTCATGGCTTGAAACGACAAACTCGCTTTCTGCGCCTGCAGCATCACTTCCGATAATTCCACATCCGGATCACCGCGTTCGAAAGCGTCTTTCATGTCTTTCGATTTATTTTGCTGCTGATTAACTGCTTCAATTGAATGTGTCAATAATTCGGCAAAATTTTCCGGTTTGCCGCCTTCTACGGCTTTTAATGCCGATGCCTCGCCCAACGGAGTCGTCTGCGCTTGCGCAGCCAAAGAGCGCATTTGAAGAAGTAAACTTTGCGTATCCACTGTATTCATGGTCTAGTGTCCCCGTTGTAGCCCGTCAATGTCATTTTTTATTTAACCTCAACTCAGCAAAGCTTGTGCCATTACGGTACATCAACCCCTTGTTCTTTGAGCTTGGCCAATTTATAACGCAAGGTACGCGGACTGATGTTCAACGCCTCAGCGGTTTTTTGACGATGCCCCGAAAAACGCTCCAAAGTTTGCAAAATAACTTGAAGTTCACGCGCTTTTAAATCCACCGGCAAAGCTGAATCAATCCATAAAGGCGTCGAAGAATCCGGCATTTCACTGGATTGCACCACCCCTTCATACATTTCATCAACCGCATTTTCGCCGCTAAACGCCTCCTCATCAAGCGATATTGACTCAACAGCCAGTGCATCGCTCAGCGGTGCCTTTGAAGGTTCAGTAAAGACATCATCCAATAAAATATCATTTTCTTGAATACTGTCGCCACTCATCATTAATAAAGCACGTTGTATCACATTATCCAGTTCACGGATATTCCCTGGCCATGAGTACTGCAATAACTTTCTCATGGCCGGAGCATTTATCATCGGCTGTACGCGAGAGACACCACAATGCCGAGCAATCAAACGCTCAGCAATCGCGGCAATATCTTTAGGACGCTCTTTTAACGCTGGCAAGCGCATCGGAAAAACATTTAGACGGTAATATAAATCCTCGCGAAAAGCGCCCTCTTGAATCGCGCGCTTCATATCAATATTGGATGCGCTTAAGACACGGACATCCAGATGAATCAGCTTAGTACTGCCGATACGCTCAACTTCACGCTCTTGTAAAACACGTAACAACTTGGCTTGCAAATCGGCTTTTAACTCCCCAATTTCATCTAAGAACAGCGTACCTCCTTGGGCTTGCTCAAATTTGCCTGGCATGGATTTCATCGCGCCGGTAAAAGCACCTTTTTCATACCCAAACAACGTGGCTTCAAGCATGTTTTCCGGAATCGCTGCACAGTTAATCGCTACAAAAGGCGCTCGCCCTCGCTCGGACTGGGCATGAATATAGCGAGCCAATACCTCTTTACCTGTACCGCTCGCGCCACTGATATAAATACTGGCATCACTCTTGGCAATTTTTTGCGCCATGGTTTTTAGTTGAATGGTGACAAGATCAGACGCAACAAAATCATCTTCGCTGGACGCATCACGATTGAAATAGGCTTGCGCTTTTTCAACTAACAATTTCGCCTCAAACGGTTTTTCAATGTAATCTACGGCACCATGCTTCATCGCCTGCACCGCTTGTTCAACCGTTCCGTAAGCCGTCATCAAAACAATCGGCAAATAGGGTTTATAAGCACGCAATTTTTTCATCAGGGTGTAACCGTCCATACCGTCCATACGGATATCAGTAAACACCATGCCGATTTCATCATCCAACGCCTGCAGTGCCTGCTCAGCATTGCTCACCGCGAGTACCTCAAACTGATTAATGCTTAAAATATCCACTAAAGCTTCTTGCAGCTCGGCATCGTCTTCAACCACTAAAATCTTTGCAATCGTCATCTCTCATCCTCCGCCGGATTGATTGGTAATCGTATCCCAAACTTTGAACCATAACCAATAATCGACTTGACCCAAACCTCACCCTGATGCGCTTCGGCAATCGTGCGAACCACCGCCAAACCCAATCCGGTCCCTTTGGCACGACTGGTATAAAACGGCTCAAAAATTTTCTCCAGATTGTCTGCTTCAATCCCCGGGCCATTATCGGTAACCATCATATCGACAAAGTCTGCATGGCGCTGCACGCGAATATGCACCACCGCTTGAGAACCGATAACATCCAGCGCGTTATTAATCAAATTCTGCAACGCCGTAGACAGTGCATCCATATCACCAAGTAACTCCAAAGCAGCGGCCGAATCATCATAATGCAATTCAGCCTGCAAAGCTTCAGCCCGGGGTTGACAGAGTTTTAAAGCGTGTTCAATCACACTCTGCAATGCAATCCGCTTTTTCGGAAAAGTTCCGCCTTTTGCATACTGCAACATATCTTGAACTAAAGATTCCAGATGATGCAGGCTGCCTTGAATTTTTTGAGTGAACTTTTCACGCTGTGCAAACGCCAAGTCCTGTTCATTTAATTGTGAAACATAGAGGAGTGCAGAAGCCAGAGGGGTACGAATTTGATGCGCCAAAGACGCCGCCATTTCGCCCATTGAAGTTAAACGTTGATGGCGACTTTGATGTGCTTGCAGCTGTCTCGAAGCAGAGATGTCTTGCAATAATAAAATACGCCCCACTTCTTGATCCAAGGCGGTATTCGACAGTTGATAGACCTGACCATTATGGGTAATCAACTCATGGGCGGCGGTTTTTTTCAAAAACACATTTCGCTGCACCACTGACCAGGCTCGCCCGAGTGCATCCTCACCTAAAATCCCGATCGCACTCGGGTTCATTTCAGTGACATTATTTTGCTCATCAAGAACGATAACTGCAGCCGGCAATAAATCCAACAGGCGCTTAAGCCGATCTGCCATGCGCCGTTTTTCTTTATCGCTTTGCGCCAGTTGAGCTTGTAGATCAGCAGTTCTGTCCTCTAGGGCGGCATAGCTTTGCGACAACTGCTCGCTGGTTTGATTAAACAACGCAAAAGCTTCTTCAAGCTCTTGAATGCGCGCATTTTGATCGTCTGCTGGCAAACGCATTCCTAGTTCAAATCGTACTTACGTATTTTTTCAACCAGCGTTGTGCGGTTGGTTTTCAGTAATTTTGCCGCTTGCGAGACATTCCCGTCAGTTTGCGCCAATGCCTGTTGAATCAACTTAACTTCCATTTCAACCAGATAAGACTTTAAATCCAACCCTTTTTCGAAATCGAATGCCATCTCCGACACATGGTCTTGCTCAGTAGCCGTTTGCGAATGAATGCCTTGCGCAGCTCTCACAAGATGAACATCGGTTGTCCGCGCTTCGAGCGGTTCCCTGATTTGCTCAACCCCATTCGCCACTTTCAACATCGGCAAGGAGGCAACCACCGACTCATCAAACTCAACCTGATAGCGCTCTGGTAAATCTTCGAACTGCACCATTTGATCTTCAAACAAAATCGTCAAACGCTCTACTAAATTACCTAATTCACGCACGTTACCAGGCCAATCATAAGCTTGAAGGGCCAATTGCGCACGTTCACTTAATTGCGGTGTTTTGCGCTGCTCGTCGGCGATGCGCTTAAACATAAAATCCAACAACTCCGGAATGTCTTCTTTGCGTTCCCGTAAAGAGGGCATTTCAATTGGGAATACGTTCAAACGATAGAAAAGATCTTCGCGGAAATTGCCCTCTTGAATATGCTCTTCCAAATCTCGGTGAGTGGCTGCAATGACACGCACATCGCACTGAAAAGTTTGATTACCTCCAACGCGCTCATAATTCCGCTCTTGTAAAACACGCAGTAATTTGACCTGCATCGGCAGTGGCATATCACCAATTTCGTCTAAGAAAATAGTGCCTTTTTCGGCCATCTCAAAACGACCCTTACGCGCGGTAATCGCGCCGGTAAACGCCCCTTTTTCATGTCCAAATAACTCACTTTCCAGTAGTTCAGCTGGAATCGCACCGCAGTTAATTGGAACAAACGCTTTCTGAACACGACTCGAGGCGCTGTGCAACGCTTGTGCAACCACTTCTTTACCGGTTCCAGACTCTCCAAGAATCAATACCGAAGCATCGGTTTTGGCAACTTGCTGGATAAGTTTTTTGACTTTTTGCATGGCTTGGCCGGAGCCAATCAGAGATGAAAATAGGTCGGATGACATGAGCAATACTCAACTTCGTGGTTTTGCTAACATTTATAAAGACTTTACAGCTAAATGTCAAAAAATTGACTAAGAAAATACAGATTTATACGTAAAGAATTTTTACTGATTATGCCCGAATTTTTGAACAGCACATAAAGGTTAATCATTTGATTTACAAAGACTTTTAGTGCTTAAATAAAAATAATTTGGGCATTCACTATGTAAGATTGGCAGAAAAGCTGTTGGAAGTTTTGATTCAATAGTTATTTGAAAATAAGTTTAAGCGATTGGGACATCAACACTTTGACATCGGTTTGCACAATATCTTAACTTATTTGTCATATCGGCACATTTACATCAAGGTTCTACGTATTTGCGCACAGATTTATTCGCTTTGACGCTTTGCAAAAAATGTTGTCCCAACTCTGCTTGTGAGGCCAACAACACCCTCTCCATTTGCTGTGCATCTTCTAATAATACGGCACGAACGATATTCAACTGCTCTCCATAGCGATTAAGCATTTTCTCTAACAGAGGCTGCCACTGTTTCTGCAGCACTTCTAACTCAGCAAATTTATGCTGCTGAGCTAACAGCAGCATATTTTTGGAATGACTGAGTAAAATAAGTTGGTCTTTGGCAATGGAGGACATATACGTTTTTACCGCCTTATTTGACACGAGAAATCTGCTCTTTAGACGCGCGCTTTAACTCTTCCGGCATTTGCTGCCATGCGTCTTTTAGACCTTCAAGATGCTCAATAACTTCATCAATGCCAGCCAAGTCATTTCGCACGACACTGCGAAACACCGTACGGTGACAATAGTCATATAACGCATATAAGTTTTCTGCGACTTCACCGCCTTGTTGGACATCAACGCCCGCTTTTAGTGCCAGTAAAATCGACATCCCTTTGCCAGAAAATTCGGATTTTTTTTCGTATTGACGCTGCTCAATAAAGACCTTGGTTAACTTTAAATTCTTAATCGCACCAATGTACAGCATCTCCACCAGCTTGTGTGGCGTAGCCTCGGAAACCGCAGTTTCTACGGCGGTATTTGCATAGTGCTGTGCCAGACGATTTTGCATTGCATAACTCATTGCATGGCTCCCTTATGAATTATTATTTTAGTTATTGTTATTACTGTTAAAGGTGGCAGATAGCATATTACGCGTCTGCTCACTACTAGAGAGTAACGACTGCAACGCAGAAAACTGAAGCTGATATTTCATTAAAAGTTTATCGTAGCGAGCATCAATTTTTTCTTGCTTGCTATCAAAGTCGCTATTTTTGTTATTTAAGCTTTCCAGACGTTGCGTGATTAAACCTTGGTCATCCTCAAACAGATTATTAATGGCTTCTTCCATACGGCTGGCAAAACCTTGTGCAAAGTTAAGGTTTGATGTACGCGGCGTGGTTCCTCCCAACACTTCAAACTCCAAACCGCGTACCTCTGCTGGATCAGAACCAATAAACGCAAAATCAGAAATTTTGACCTTACGTCCATCATCCAAGCTAGCATAAGCGCCAATATTAAGCGTTCCTGTCGCCGTCGTCAGAGTGCCGTCCACACTTTGTCCCAAATCAGACAAGGCTGGAGCGCCATCAGCAAAGCCAATATTTGTCAAACCGCTAAAATTACTCAACTCCACTTTAGAGTTCCCGCCATAACGCGCTGAGCTAATATTTAAGACACCGCCGTCAGTGTTGACAGAAATCGCTGCACCGGCCGCTTGTAAATCTGGATTATTATTAATTCCCAAGCGAATGGAGTCTGCCATCTCGCTTAGGGTATAACGCCCAGCAGCAATCGATAAACTGCCACTTGTCTGGTCTATGCTGTAATCCATACTTCCCGCGCCAATTGTAAGCAAGTTTTCCCCGGTGTACTGGGTTTGAGTAAAGCCTTGATTGCCTAAGTTGGTTACATTGGTTAACTCGACCGCCCCTACGCCGTTTGCCGCAGTTAATTCAAAACGAGCTTGTGCACTGTCATAATTCAATGCATACAATCCAGCACCCGCTTGCGCATCAATATCAGCTTGCATACCAGCCAGCAAATCTTCGCGCGTTGCATAGGTTTGTGCGCTAAAAGTGATTGGCGTCGGGTTGCCGTTGAGCGTAAACGATGCTCCGCTAGTGACCGTCAAAGCGGCTTCTGGATTTAACACGCGTGCGCCGGCAACTTGTTGATCAGTGGTGTCGACAACTGCGCCGCCTGGTACCGTCGCACGCTCAGCCAACTGCGTGATGTTAAGCGAATATTCACCGGTTTGCGTTTTATCATTACCAGCCAACACATTGACTAGAGGATCGTCACTGGAACCACCTTTGGCAAACAGTCCCTGCAATTTGTCCAATCCAAGGTCGGCAATCGAATCGAGCTTTTCACGGTCTAACTGCATTTCACCGTCACGGTTAATCGATAAACCAATCACAGCAAGACTGTTGTAGTCGGAATTAATCTCATTAATCGCACCGGAAAAGGAACTTTCTAAATCACGACGCACCTGTTTAAGCACAGATGAACCCGCCAAATCGCCCCAAAATGCAAATTGATCGGACTCTTTCTGTTCATCGGTCAATTTTTCATAAGAACCCAACTCATCTAAAATCGTATCCAGCTGGTTAAACACATCAACAAAGGCCTCGACTTTTTCAATTACGCCGGCTTTGTCTTGCGTCACTTCTAAGGTATTTACTGTACCTGGCTGCGCTGATTTTACATTCAGTGATAAACCGGGAATCACTTCCTCAAAGGTATTTGAAGCACTGGTAATCGCCAAACCATTCACAGCAATCATCGCGTCTTGCGCCGTAGACGTCGTGGTGAATCCTTGGTTATCAAAATCCGCAATTCCAGAAATACTCATTTCACTGGCGGCACCGGTGTTCTTTGAAGTAAACATCAACTGATACCCATTCCCAGTATTGATAATTGAGGCATTTACCCCGTAATCACCATTGTTAATGGTTCTTTGCAAGCCTTCCAACGTGTTGTTAGAGGCATCAACGGTAATAGGATCGTAACTTTTACCACCAACTGAAATTTGCAGCGACCCCATTGATAAAGAATCACCTGCCGAGGCATATACCTTGTTCGCAACTTGAGAGTGAGCTTGCGCAATTTGGCGCGTTTCAATCTGATAACTGCCATTTACCGCCGTGCCAGTTAAAGAGGCGCTAAAAACATTTTCATTAGACGAACTAACCGTCGCATTGGTGAACGTTTCGGGATTTGATAAATCTTGTAAATAGGTTTTAAAGGCATTGATATTGGTCTGTAAATACGTCAACGCATTCAGTTCAGTATTCGTCTTTTCACGGTTACGTTCCAAAATCGCTTTTGGGCCAGCCACCTCTGCCTCTGCCAAGACTTTAGACATATTGCCAATATCAAACGTACTGTTAGTTAAGGAATTTAACAGCGTTGACCCTACTTCGTTTACCATGTTTGACTCCTTCTTACTTAACTTTAGATTAAAGCGAACTTTGTACCAACAGGCATAACTCGTTAGACTAAATGCACTTTTTACCTATCTACCAAGCATATCGGCCGAAAGCCAAAATCCTTAAATAAAAAAAGCGGCCATAAAGACCGCTAAACACACAAGGGAACTGGTTAAACCATTTGGTTGGTAATAATCCCAACCGGGCTGCTTGAACCACTATTTTTCTGGTTCAAGGTTTGCTGAGCTTCTAAATACTGAGTAATGTTTTTAGAAACTTCAAGAAATTCTTGGGCAGGAATTTGTCGAATGATTTCATTCGTTTCACTGTCCTTAATAAAAATTACCAGCTTTTCAGACGTATCGTCTTTTTCAAAGCGCAGATAATTTTGTAACTTTTTCAGTTGTTGATTGATATTTTCCATTAACGCATCAAGCGGTGGTTTATCTTCAACATACGGATTGGCCTGAGAAGATGGCGCAGTTTGAACGATTTTGGCCAACTCAATTTTTTGAGTGGACACATCTGCATTCATCGCCTCTTCTCTTGAGACCTTAGAAGTTTTATCCGTTTTGGTAAAGTCTGGAACTGTTTGATAACCTGCTTGTATAACATTGAACTCTGCCATACTCGCCTCCAAGAAACCTTATTATTTATATGATTTCATTGATTAGGCTACCTGTCAAACTTTCCTGAGTAATACTTCCATTTTGTTGCATTCGAGTTAGAAATTCTTGAATGTTTTGCATCACTTTCAAAGAACCTTCCGAAGGCAATTGGCGAATAAGCTCATCGGTCGATTTATCAACCACTTTCACAACTGTGGCGTTGGTTGAATCATCAACCCCAAAAGTAATCGACTGTCCCAATAACTCTAACTGACGATTTAGCTGTTCAACCTGAGCAGCAATTTCTTCTTTAGAAGCCGGAGCAGTTTCAGCCACTTTTGGTAGTTCCGATGAGATTTTTGGGTTATCCCCTTCTACACGATTGGTAACGCTTGTTACTTTTTGAGCAGAAGGGGTCGTGACAACATCTGAAATACTTTGGATTTCCATTATTTCACCCCCCTATCCTACTCGTAGCTCTAACTTAAACTATCTTAGCAAGGACAGTACGTTCTGCGAGTTCTGGTTAGATTGCGACAACATACTCATACCTGCTTGTTGCAATACCTGAGTACGCGCTAAGTTAGCCGATTCACGAGCAAAGTCAGTGTCTTCAATACGTGAACGAGAACCTTGAATGTTTTCATCTACGTTAGTTAAGTTAGACACGGTGTAATCCAAACGGTTTTGAATCGCACCCCAGTTTGCACGCATAGTCGAAATGGCCGCCAAATCCGAGTCAATCGCACTGATTGCAGCAGAAGCAAACCCAACCGCTGAACCGAACGTAACACTCGCAGGATTACCACTCATCAAACGAACCGTAGCACTGGTTAGTGAGGTTAGAGAGCCAAAATCAAGCAGAGCGACACCGATACGGTTAGCAGATCCACCTTCCCAACCGACGTGAGCTTTAAACGCATTGTCAGCACCGGCTGCAGAAGCGATTGTGCCCGCACTGATTTGTCCAACAGACAAGACACCACCACTAAAGCTTGAGGTATTCATGATATTCATGCCGTTGAACTTAGTTGTATCAGCAACACGAACTACCTCAGTTTGCAACTGTTTAAACTCAGATTGCATTTGGTCACGGTTATCGTTGTTGTAAGTACCGTTCATCGATTGAACAGATAACTCACGCATACGTTGCAGCATGTTAACAACCTCTTCGGTAGCACCGTCTAAGGTTTGTACCATCCCAACCGCGTCATTGGCGTTACGCACAGCTTGTTGAGTACCGATTGACTGAGTATTCATCCCAGTCACGACCGCTAAACCAGCAGCATCATCGGCCGCACTGTTAATTCTCAAACCTGAGGTCAAACGAGACATTGAGACCGACTGTTCTCTTGAGGTTTGATCCAAGGTGCGTTGAGCGTTAATTGCGCCCATATTTGTGTTGATTACCATTGCCATGATTAATCTCCTTTATTTTAACTAAAACCTTTCGATCCCAATTTGATGCCTTGTGAGCCTCTTATCAAAATCCCCGAAGGCTTCTGATGTTTCACCTGCCACTATCAAGTGACTTGCGAAAACCTGGTTACCACTACTGAAGTAGTGACATTACCTGCTGAGATTGCTGATTCGCTTGACTCAACATACTCATCCCAGCTTGTTGTAATACTTGTGTTCTAGCTAACTCTGCGCTTTCTTTAGCAAAGTCAGTGTCCATAATGCGTGAGCGCGCTGCATTAATATTTTCATTGATGTTTTGCAAGTTCGAAACGGTAGACTCCATTCGGTTTTGCAAAGCACCCCAGTTGGCGCGCATGGTCGATAAAGTATCGATATCCGAATCAATGGCACTCAAAGCCGCTGAAGCAAAGCCCAGTGCCGAACCGAAAGTGATACCAGAGCCGTTACCACTCATTAAAAAGATGTTGGCACTGTCTAAAGCCGCCAAGGTGTTAAAATCTAATAACGCCACACCGATGCGGTTGTCGTTACCAGCTTCCCAACCCACATGCGCTTTAAATGCACCTGGTGAACTGGCCGCTACTTGAATCGCGCTGGCTGCAACATTGCCTGCCGAAATCACACCACTTGGACCAAAACTAGACGAATTCATAATATTCATGCCGTTGAATTTAGTTGTGTCTGCAATACGAACCACTTCGCTTTGAAGCTGGTAGAACTCTGACTGCATCTGTGCACGGTTCTCATTGTTGTAAGTACCGTTCATCGCTTGGACACCAAGCTCACGCATACGCTGCAACATATTCATCACTTCTTCAGAAGCACCATCTAACGTCTGCAACATACCAATTGAATCATTCGCATTACGAATCGCCATATCAGTACCCATAATTTGGGTAGTCATACCGGTTGCCACTGCAAGACCGGCTGCATCATCAGCTGCTTTATTAATACGCATACCAGAAGTTAAGCGTTCCATTGCAGTCGATTGATCACCTGAGGTGCGGTCTAACATACGCACTGCATTCAGGGATGCCATATTAGTGTTGATTACCATTGCCATGATATTTCTCCTTGTGTGATGTCTTCATCACGCTGTGTGTGTTGTATTTCTATTTTTGATTTGAGGCACTCTTTGTTGCCTTCAAACTCTTTAACGGCACCGTTGGGATATCTTTAGAAAAAAATTCATTTTTTTTAAAAAATGCTACGGGGACACAGAACAGGCCCCGATTGACGGCAGCAAAGGATTGCAAAGCGCAACTTCTAGGCTTGCCTGAAAATCCATAGCGTAATGATTATGTAAACCTGTTAAATCATGCTTATTTAACAGCTGTCCAGAATAAAACTTAAGGGAGGGGGGAAAAACAAAAAGCCTCAATCAATGAGGCTTTAAAAACGGTTGAAAAACCAAGTAGAAATGAAATTACTGATGCGAAGGTTGAACACCTTCAAACCGCTTCAGACAACGCAAATTTGGCAAAGCCGCTGCGAGCTTATTGCGCGTTTTCGATAGCGAGCAAAAATTTTGCGGTACTATTATCAGGATCAACCAATAACACCCGCTCCAAAACTTGCTTGGCAGCCGCACTGTCCCCTAACTTCTGATACATCTCGGCAAGTTTTAGATTTGCCAAATACGCTTGTGGTTTTTGCTGCAAATACAATTCGACAACTTGCACGGCCATTTCCGTATTCCCCAAAATATCAAAGACTTCGGCATACGGCAGCATGTAATCCAGTGAAAAACGACAAAGCGCTTCCAAAATCATCAAGGCATCCTGATATCGCTCTAACCTAAACGCTAAATTCGCCGCTTGTTGTAAAGCAACATGCCGAACTACCGGTTCATTAATCGCTAAATAACCTTGCAAAGCCTGCTCAGTTTGCTCGGCTAAATCAGCCTCCATCGCGACCAATAATTGCAATAATGCATCACGCTCAACGGCTATTTCCAACTGTTCAGCAACGCCTTTTAGTTGGGCAATCGCGCCCGAATTTCGATTTAACAAAGCCTCTTTGGCCTTATCCGCAAGCACACTAAGTGATTGCGTCTTCTGCTTTAATGTAGCGTAAAGTTTGGTATTGGCTAAGGACAACTCCGCCGCAAATTTGGCGTAAAAATCGTCCAACAACTGATTCTCTTGCTCGGTCGATGCGGCATGCAAATTAGTCCATAAAAACGCGCGTCCCGGCTCTTGATACTTATCCCAATAAGGGGCAATCTCCAGTGGCGTAACTCCGCGCAACTCTTTAACCCTCAATTGGGCGCGTTCTTCTGCCAAGGCGAGCAATTGTAAATACTGGGTTAAAGCCGCATCGACGGAAGTAAAAAAGACTGTCAATTGTGTGAGCGCGCCTTGCGTTTCATCCAAAACCTGCTCAGGGTTAAAGTTTTCTGAAAAATGCATGAAGTTATAATTCATCAACAAATCAGCGTCATCCGCCAAGGTGTTATTGATTTTCTTTCTCAAACGCTCGATTTTATTTTTAACTTTCTGTTTAGGCTGCTGCGTCTGCTTATCCAACAATTTTGGCAGGGCCGCCAAAGCATCTTGCGCAAATCGTTGCACAGATTTAAACCGTTTCAACTCTTTCGCTAATTCCTGAGTCACCGTTTGACTGGCCATTAACTGCGCCGCTGGACTTAGCTGTAACTGCTGTTTTAAGTTGGCGATAGAGTGCACTTTATCCGTAAACGTAGTTGCATCAGGTGCACTGGCAAAAGCCACTTTATCCATTTTGGCGGAATCGGCCCCAAGCGAAAACACCTCTAAAGCGGCGTTGCGTGACAACTGAAAATACACCTGTTGCTGAAATGCTTGTTGCGTATTGAAGAGTGTCAGCTTTGTCTCAGCCATGGCGCCTCGGTTGGTTTCAACACGCAACAAATTTTTAAACTGCAGTTGTGCCGATAACTTAGCTTCATTACTCGAGCTTTCGTGGGTTTGGCCTTTGGCAAAACAGAAATCCACACCACTCAAAAACAGTTTTTTACAGCCCATCTCAGTAGCGTAATGAAACGCTGAGTTAACCACCGTTGGCCCAGGACTGCCGACATTACTCGGCACGTCTACATCTTTCCAGCCGTATTTCGCCCCACCATAAGCTTTCAACCCAGGCCACTGCCCTAAAATTTTCGGATTGATGTGATAACTGTTTAGCAAAATCGAACGGTCGGCAAACTCAAAAATACCTTTAGAGTTGTCAAAACTGACATCGTGCGGATCCACCGAGACAAAAAAGTCCGGCACAATCGACTCTTGTAACAATCGTGCAGCAACTCGCGCTACCGAGAAAATCACCAATTTATGCTGATTGTCACGAATCCACGCAAGCGAATCATCCAAGGTTGGCCCGCCGCCAATCAACACCGCACAAAGCCCTTCTAAAGGACGATTCAATTGTTTGATGGGAATCAAATTATCTGCCGCATTAAGCAACCGTGCATTTTCAAACTGATAGGCATTCTGCGCTTGTAAAACGTTTGACCCCAAGGTATCAAACGCCGGTTTAATCTGTTTCCACAAGAGTTCATAAAGCCCGTTTTTCGGACTATCGGTGACCGCCATAGATTTAATCAGCTGTACTCTGCGGCGAATAAAGTAGGTGTTAAATTTCGCTAATAACTTCTCGAGCCTAAAATTTTGCGCAACCATCGCAACTTGAGGATCTAAATCATTGAGTTCGCTAAAAGGTGTCGGCATTTGCTCAGCGAGCTGATCGTATTCAATAAACACAAACTGCATATGTTTTGGAAGCGTTTGACGCTGCACAAATTCATAAAACAGGCCACTATCGGTTCCAACCACGATATATAGCATTTCGCTCGGTTCAAACAAATGGGGGAAATTACGTTTGAAAACCGATTCTGCCGACTCTTTGGCAAACAGTTGTTGGTTAATTTCCGGAAAATACGAATCACCAAAACGGTTTTGTTGCGGGGTGTTTAATTCAATCATAACTACTGCTTATTTTGAGTTTTAAGGGCATTTTTAAGATAGGCCTCGGCAATTGATACATCCAACAGCGTATCAACATCCAAACCCTCTGCTTGATTGGTTACAAACAAGTGCGACTGCCCTTCAACGGTAAACCCTTGATGCAGACGAATCCAATCTGGCGTTGCGATATAAATCGAACCATTGATTACAAAAAAATCGTCGGCCATCTCTTGTCTTCGCGGAACATAATCACCGGAATCCAACAAATATTGCCAACCATCTTCTCGCTTATGGATACTTTTTGCCGGATGTTCTTGCATGGCGTTCACACCAACTAATGAGACCGTCGGATTTTGCAAAAACACCTTCAGCGCAGCATCAATTAACGCCGCAGTTCGCAGCGGAGAGGTAGGCTGCAACAGCACAACAACATCCGGCAAGCGTTGATGCTGCTCCATCCAATCCAACCAATCCAAAATCGCGTGGATTTGCCGCGACGCATCGCCAGCCAATTTGAATGGTCGGCGATAACTGACGTCCACCCCCAGAGCAGCACAAAAATCGATGATTTCCTGATCTTCGGAATTAAGCATCACTTGGTTGAGCAAGGTGCTGTTTTGAGCGGCTTCCACCGTATACTGAATTAACGACTTGCCATTAATCGGGAATAAATTTTTACGCGGAATCCCTTTGGAGCCCCCGCGTGCGGGGATAATCGCAGTAATTGTCAGCTGTTCCATACTAACCTTGTCTAAAGCGTCTGGGCAAAGTGATGGCTATAATCAATCTGCGCTTGTTCAAAATCCGGCATCTGACCAATATCCATCCAATATTCGGTTAACGGAAAACCACCCACCGGATAATTTTGATTCAATAAATCGGTCATCATCGACGGCATATCGTAATAGCCGCTAAAGGACACCTGCCCCAACGCACTTGGCGAAAGCGCATAAATTCCTGCGCTAACAAAATGCCGGTACACCGGTTTTTCGACAATTTGAGTGACCTTAGTGTCACTAAATTCGACCACGCCATATGGTACTTGCTGCGAGTACTCGCGCACGCAAGCGGTAATGCTATTGGCGTGTTCTCTATGAAAGTTCAACAAAGCGACCAAATCAACTTTTGTCAATAAATCGCCGTTCATCACAATGAAATCATGTTCAAACTCAGGCAACAGAGCCAAAGCACCCGCCGTTCCCAAGCGATTCTGCTCCTCAACATAATGAATTTTGATGCCCCAACGCTCGCCATCGCCAAAATGCGTCCGAATTTGCTCGCCTAGATAATTGATGCAAAAATAAAATTCCACAAAACCTTGTTCAACAATGTGCTCAAGAATGATTTCCAAGATTGGCTTATTACCAACTTTCAACATTGGCTTAGGCACGGTTTCCGTCAAAGGGCGCATTCGCATCCCCAAACCACCCAACATCATCACTACCGGGTTTTTATGCCCTTGAATCACATCGCGTTTAAGATAAAACAGACTGACCAGTTTTTTATTAACATCCACGATGGGCAGGTGGCGTAAGCCTTTACTTTGCATTTTGGTACGCCAGCGGATTTCACTTTCTGTATTCAATCCATAGGCGGGTTGAACATTCATCGCCTCCTCGACCGCAGACTCTAAGGTGCAACCGGCTAAGAGCGCTCGGCGAATATCCCCATCGGTTAAGGTGCCCACCAAGGTGTCATTTTCCGCGGAAATCACCACAATTTGCATCGCAGTAACGTCCAGCACTTTCATCGCTTCGCGAATTGAAACGTGCGATGTCACCGCTATTTTTTTCCAATCTATTGTAGGCATCATTTATCTCCTAACCGTGCTTTCTTGTTACAAAGCAAATTACACGCCAGCCAATAAAACTAAAGAACCGAATTTATCCAAGCGTAATCTGTAAACTTCGCTCTTCGGTTGCGGCAAGCCGATACAACTCAACAAATTTGTGCCACTCACTGAGTGCAACTGACTTTTGCTGCGCGCTTAGTTGCGTCAAAATCAATAAGCTTCGTACCGCCATCGTCTGCAAAAGAATGACCAGATGCCTAGCATCATTAAAACGATGCTCACTCCCAGCATAATAACCTTGTAAAAGGGCCGAAAGCCGTTGGCTCAATTCATCTGCGCCATATCCACGAACCAAAATAAAACGCTCAATCACAAACGCCAAATCAACTCGTGGATTGAGCCATGCACTTAACGCACTTTCAAAATCTAACAGAACGAGTTCACCGTCAGCTCTCTGCAAAACATTACCGACATTCACATCACCATGCACCATTTGCGCATCCGTCATTAAATAAGCGAAATATTCCGCAGGATAGGCTTCTAAAACGGCCTCTGCCTCGGCAGGAACAGCATACCTACGCCAAATACGGTCAATTAGAGCCTGCTGCAACCTCTCAAAACGAGCGGTTCCGGCCGATTTAACCGCCGCTTGCGATGGCGATTCCAGCCAGCAATGATGTACCTTAGCCAATACCTGACCTAAAGTTTGGAGACTTTGAGAGTTCGCATTTAAAAAATTAGCGTCGATAAAAGGATAAGCCAAAAGCGCCTCGGCGGCAGAACCCGCCGGTTTAGGAAAACCGGGCATCAGACGACTCACAGCAATTCCGCACACCTCTAATTGCGCGGCTAAAACATCTGCTTGTTTAAAACGCTGTGCGTCAGCGATTGATACTTGTTTAACAAACGCCACTGGTGACGCGGCGATTTTAAAAAAACCTTTTGACCAACCTTCACCGGCTAAAGTCGCAACCGAACCGTACAAACCAGTCTGCTGCTGCAAAGATTCAGCCGCGTCGCCGATCACTGGTTGCCATGCAATCTCAGCAGGATAAAAACCCGCAAATGCAGGGGCTCTAGGTAGCCAAGGGGGGGACACAGCGACTAACGAATCTTTTCAAACACAAAAATCGTGTTGTACCCTAAATTCAACTTAGACGCCCAGCGACGTAGCAAGCCAAACTCAATTTTGGCGGTCCAAGCCCAAGGCAGCAAAGCACGGTCTTCGTTTTGTGGCACCCATCCTAATGAATAACTTTTAACACATCGCAACCCATGTTTTGCTGCCAACGCACGCAGTTCACTGTTTTTCATACCGACATCGCCGCCCATAAAAAACAGACGACTAAACAGATAAGACAGCGACCAGAAATTACGGTGATTGTTACAAACTAAGCGCCCATCTTGCGACATTTTGGTCACAAGAAATGCCATCGCTTGCTCGCGCAATTGCGCCTCTGCGTTAGGAAAAAAACGAAACGAAGTGATTAAATCCAGCGACTCATCCGCCAACTGCTCAACCCCTTGATTAAAGTCGGTACAGATAACGTGCGCTTTGTGAAGTTTTTTCTGTGCAACCTTTAACATTCCCTCGGAAATATCCAAAATCACTTGCGAACCAACAGACTCTTCTAAGGCTTTCGCCACCCGTCCTGTGCCGCCCGCAAAATCCAAATGATTCTGCACAGCCTTTTCACTGACCAATTGTTGCAACACGGCTTGTTCCAATTGCCACATCAATTTACGCCCCGGGCGCGTACCAAAAGACGCATCATAGCGTTCATAATAGGCCTCTCCAGCTTGCTTAAAGCCAGTCGAATAATCCACTTTTTTGACCCACTCTTCACGTGGCGTAAACACAAGAGGACGCGTTAAAGTCAGCAGCACTCTTTTAAAACCAAGTTGATTCGCATTCACCACCCTTCTCCTACTGAGTTGCTTATTCTTTTCTATTCGGCCTGCTCCGTTGGAGCCGGCAAATCATCAAAACCTTTTTTCAATAAACCATTACGGTCATCGAGATTAATTTTTTTAAGCTCGACAAGAATCTTCGCCGCGCTCTCGCCTTGACCGTATGGATTTTGCAAATCCGCTAATGACTGCTGAAAATCCACACTGCTCACCTGATTAATCGCGTTTAAAATCTGTTGCGTATCACAAGTCACATGACAAACATTTTTAGCCGCTAAGCGACCAAGTTGGCGCTCACCGATATTCACCACTGGCTTTTTAAACGAAGCGGCTTCAATAATGCCACTTGACGAATTGCCCAAGAGCAAAGCGCAGTGTTGCATCGCACTTAAATACCCCTGTTGCCCCAAGGATTTCACAAAATGCAATTGCTCTGCGGCGGCTCGCTGGCCCTCAATAATCGCTTGATAAATCTGGCCGCCACCGGCATCAATATTCGGCATCGTAACTAAAATTTGTAGGTCACTGGCTAAGGCGGCGGCCAATACGGTTTGCATTTCTGCGTAAGCCAAAGAAGGCGCATTTAGGGTCACCGGATGATAGGTTAGTAAAATCGTCGGTTTTGACCAATCCATCCCAGTGCGTTGACTTAATTCCGATACCGATAACCGAGGAATTTGCGTCACATTATCCAAACCGATTGCGCCCACGGTAAAAACACGCTGCGGCGCTTCCCCCATCTGAATAACCCGTCGAGCATAAACAGGATGCGCAACAAAGTGCAACGCCGAGAGTTTTGTTAAGCTATGACGTACCGCATCGTCAAGCATACCAAAAGTCGCTTCACCGCCATGAATATGCGCAATCGGCAAGCGATTGAGCAGTGCAGCGGTCGCCACCGCCAACATCTCAACACGATCACCCAAAATAACCAATAAATCGAAATCATGGCGTTCAAAAAATTCCGCAAAACACGCTAATCCAAGCCCTGATGCAGCACCTAAGGCGGCTGCCGAATCACCAGAAATTTTCATATCTACGGTATATAACGGCGTAATGCCCTCATTCTTGAGAAAATCTAGCGTATTGCCTTGCTCCGCCACTAAGTGAGAGCCGGTAGCAATCATGCTGGGAGAAAACTCGGCATCGGCTTCTAAGGCCAACCACAACGGCTTTAGCAGTCCATAATCCGCACGACCACTTGTGACCAACGCAATCCGATACGGCTTAGGCATAGTCACGCTCTTGCAATGCCTGATTGGGCTGCAGATGTCGCCTAGCGGTTTGGCCAATCACCGCATCCCAGTCTCGCGCATCAACGCCACTGGAAGCCCGTTTGATGGTCAAGTTGTCGGCACTAAAGCGTTCATTCGCTTGAATCTCACAAGCCGCTACAATACGTTTACGAACAATTTCGATATTCATCGCTTCGGAAACCGATGGCCGTTTCTCACCGGTTCCCAAAGCTTTTTCAATATTTCGGATCGAAGTCACCATCGCTTTAAGTTCATGCGGTTCCAAACTGGCTTTATGGTCTGGCCCTGGCAAGGTTTTATCTAAGGTAAAATGTTTTTCAATAACACAAGCACCCATTGCAACTGCGGCAATCGGCACTTCAATCCCGAGCGAGTGGTCAGACAGCCCAACCGGGAGATCAAAGGTATCTTGTAGCGTTTGCATCGCGCGTAAATTCACATCGCTGTAGGGGGTTGGATACGCAGTATTGGCATGCAGAATAGCAAGGTTTTTACGAGCTAAACCAGCGTCCAACAAAGTTTTTACCGAAAATTCAACTTCCTCAATGGAGCCCATACCGGTAGACAAAATGGTTGAACGGTTAAAAGCCGCAATCTTGCGTAAATACGGCACTGACAAGAGTTCGCCCGACGGGATTTTCCAGCGCCGCATGCCTAAATTTTTGAGCAGATCAATACTCGACAAATCAAATGGCGTTGACATAAATTCAATTTTTTTCTGGTCGCAATAGGCCACCAAAGCACGGTGCGAGAACAGATCCAATTCAAGTCGTTTGAGCATCGAGAGCTGACTCTCTTCAATCCCGCTATTGACGGTTTGATACTCTGCTTGCAACACGCCAGGAGTCACCAATTCTTCGGCCTTAAAAGTTTGAAATTTCACTGCATTAGCGCCCGCTTTTGCGGCCGCGTCAACCAACTGCTTCGCGGTTTGCAATGAGCCATTATGATTCACGCCCGCTTCAGCAATAATAAACACTTTCATTTAATCACTCCCGTATAAATACCCGGCTGAGTAATGTCCCTCAAAACGGTACTGTTCGCGCCAACCACAACATTATCGCTGAGGCTAAGGCCTTGTTTAATCACCGCGCCACTGCCAATAAAGCAGCCACGTCCAATAGTGACGCCACCATTCACTTTTGCGCCCGTAGAAATATGACAATCATTGCCAATCACACAGTCATGCTCTATTAGCGCTTGCGAATTGATAATGCCATTTTCGCCAATCTGCGCATAAGCATTCACCAATGCTTGATGCATCACAATCGTGCCTTTGCCAATACTCGCGGTTGACGCCACATAAGCGTGCGCAGAGATCACTGTCAGCATATTTGCATTCAGTGAGCATAAGTGCTGATAAACCGATTGTCGAATTTTCGGGTTGCTTAATTGACCGATGGTTATCAGACAATTCGGCGTCTCGTTTAACAGCGGAATTAAATCGCGATCATAACCGAGCAATGGGTAGGCAAGACTCGCATCAACAGACGCGTTATCCGCCTCGACAATCCCTTTAATCTGGAATAAATGAGTGGATTCAATGACATCAATACAGCTGCGGCAATGACCCCCGCCACCAATTAACATTAAGGGCTGTTGACTGAGCATCAGCTGCGCACGCCGCTGGGAATATTAACCAATCGCGCCGCAAGAAATTCGGTATTTGGCAAAGCGCCGCGCAGACAAGATTGATAGATTTCCAATTGATGCATCGGCGTCCATAGCGGACGTGTTTGGATACCCTGCCCGTTGGACTCCGCCAAAAAGCGCTGTGCTTGTTCTGGCATCTCAAAGCAGAGGGCATTAAGCCAAGCATTGCTGGCATTATCCGCCGGCGCGCGCACAAAAGAAAACCCTTCTGCGTCAGCAAACGCCTGCTGGTAAAAAGCGGCAAGCTGGCGTTTCTCTGTTAGAAATACCGGTAATTGCTGGATTTGTGCCACACCTAAAGCGGCATTTAAATTAGGCATTCGTAAGTTATAAGCGATTTCATCATGCGTAAATTCCCAAGCATGCGGAATCTTTGCGGTCGTACTTAAATGTCTGGCCTGACTTGCTAAAGTGGCGTCATTGGTGACCAAGACCCCGCCACCACCGGTCGTAATGATTTTATTGCCATTAAAACTAAAAACGCCCATATCGCCAAAAGTGCCGCTATGCTGACCTTGAACGAACGAACCTAAGCTTTCCGCCGCATCCTCAATCAATTTCACGCCATAGGCTTGACATAACTCTGCTATTTTGCGGATTTCACCGGTCATTCCCAAAGTGTGCATAGGCACACAGGCGGCGATGCGCTGGCCACTGTCAATATGATGTAAAATTCCATCTCGATAACGGCACTCAGTGTTTAAAAAGTGCTCCAGCACTCCAGCACTTAAACCCAGAGTCGATTTATCAACATCCAAAAATAGCGGCTCGGCGCCCAACATAGAAATTGCATTCGCGGTCGCGACAAAGGTTAATGATTGGGTTATCACCAAATCGCCGGCTTGCACTCCAGCAACCCGTAAAGCCAACATTAACCCCATGGTGCCATTAACAACGGCCACGGCATACTTTGCATCAGTAAACTCGGCAATACGCTGCTCAAATTCATCCACGTACTTACCAACCGACGAGACAAATGTAGAGTCGATACAATCCACTAACTTCGCTTTTTCCTCACCCGCAAAGCAAGGCGCGTGCAGTGGAATAAAACCGTCACCGTAATGCGCGCGAACCGCTTGATAAATCGGCAAAAATTCAGACATTATAAATATCCGCTTTGTAATGCTTTAGATTCTGCGGTTGTGAAAACCACTCAATGGTTTGCGTCAATCCAGAAAGGATATCGTACTGTGGGACAAAATCCGTTAAGTCTTTGATTAAGGAATTGTCACACCATAAACGAAACACTTCGGAATCCTTAGGGCGCAGACGTTGAGCATCGGTCACAAACTCCACATCAGACTGCATTATTTGCTTGATGAGGTTCAAGGTATCTTGGATAGAAATTTCAAAATTAGAACCGATATTGACCGTTTTACCAATGGTACTTTTCGCCGCCGCAATTGCCAGCATACCGCGACAAGTATCGGTCACGTAATTAAAATCACGTGTGGGCGAAGTGTCGCCAAGTTGAATCTGTTTTTTGCCACTGGCAATCTGGCTAATAATCGTTGGGATTACCGCTCTAGCTGATTGTCTTGGCCCATAGGTATTAAAGGGACGCGCAATGCATACTGGTAATTCGAAAGCATTGTAGTAAGACATTGCCATGGCGTCAGCACCGATTTTACTGGCGCTGTAAGGCGACTGCGGCTGCAAAGGATGTGTTTCGTCAATGGGGACATATTGCGCCGTACCGTAAACTTCCGAGGTAGAGGTATGCATTAGACGATGCACACCGTTTTCTAAACACGCCTGCGCGATATTTAAGGTGCCATTAACATTCGTTTCAACGTAAGAATTGGGCGCAACATAGGAATAAGGAATCGCAATTAAGGCTGCAAGATGAAAGACCGTATGACATCCTTGAGTAATCTGTTTGCAGAAGAACGGATCTCGCACGTCTCCGCTCACCACCTCAATTTGCTGTTTATAGGGCGAACTGTCTAACCACCCCCAAGAATTAAACGAATTATAAATGACTAAGGCGCGCACTTTAGCGCCCACCTGAACTAATGCCTCAGTCAGGTGAGAACCAATAAAACCGTCCGCCCCCGTCACTAAAACTTGCTTGCCTTGCCAAAATTCCATTTTAATTTTCCCCAAATGAGCTAACTCAACTGCTGTCTCGCATTCAGAACTCTATCAACGTATTCTCGCGCTTCTTGCGTTTCGTGCTGACTCTGCAAACGTTGATAAAGCTGCTGCACAGTCAATTGATTAATCTTTTCAAGCGCGGCTTTCGGTGTGTTTGCAAACAACTTTAAAACCGTATTTAATCCCGCATTATAGGCAGAAATAACTAGGAGTTCACGCTTCTTTGCATCGCTCACATCGCCAAAATAATGTTGGTCTAACAAACTTAAATAAGCGGCACCAATCCGGATATTGTTTTGCGGGTTCAATAACTCCTCTTCACTTGGTGCGCGATTATGGCCATCGATCAAGGTAAACACATCTCGGCCTGCTGCTTCGGCTTTAATTTGCATCAACCCTAAGGCGTTGGAGCGGCTTCTGGCTTGTGGATTGAAAGCACTCTCAACCTGCATGACGGCCAAAACCATATCCACCGGCACTTTATAAGCTTGCGCATAATGCTGAGCCCAGCGACGATACTGCTCGACCTCGTTTGGAACGGTTAACGATAGGCTTTGTTTGGCATTTGGCGCTTGACGTAACAAAGAGGCCAAAGGCGCATCCGGAGAGTGTAATGGGATACGGACGTGCAAAAACTGCTGAGCCTCATCCGCAACCCAATAAGCGTTCTCGTTTAACAAGACCTTGGCATATTCATACGCTTGTGCCGGATAGCGAATCGAAAAGTTAGACTTATCACGTACCCGCTTAAAGTAATAGGGTTCATTCTGTGTATTGAATTTTGCCGGCTTAAGCAAATCCATCTGCTCCAAAGAGACATCAGCGAGCATTATCGTGCTTAAAGCTTTTTTAATCTGTGTGGTTCGCGCCAGTTGCGCTGGAAACTCAACAATAATCTCATCTTCATACGCGTGGGCCTGAATCTGTTGCGGCCGCTGCACGCTTGGCGTCATTGGCACAGTGTGGGTCATAATCGTCGGCGGGACCTGCTCAGGCGGTGTTGCAGCCTCAGCAACTCCGGAAATCTCATCGATGGACACCATCGGTGTCGACAATGATTTCGCTTGACTGGGCACAGAATCGACTAATGATACGGGTGAACGAACAGAGATTTCTGGTTGCTGAGATTGAGCACTCTCCTGCAATATTTGAGGGGCTGGGCTCTTAGACGGCGCGACAATAGCCGCCTCACTCAATGCTTGACTGGATGAATCACTTGGCGGCAAGGTCACGGGCAACGGACGAGTCGAGACCAGCGTCATCGCTGAGGATGTTGGAATGACAACTGGAGCGGCACTTTGCGCTCGTGGCTGCTGGTTAACCCAGCTATGCATCGAAGATGCGTAAGATGCGCCCAGCAATAACAACGAACTGCCGGCGATAATCCACACCGTTGAAGATTTGCTAAAAAACATAATACTGCCTACTCAATCACGACGTTATATCGTCATTAAGCAAAAGCAGTACCAGTTCTCTAAATTCAACGTTTAATCAGCAAAACTTAACTTGAAAGAATCTAACGCAAGTAATTAAACAGCGACATTTCACTGACCCGTGTAAACACCTGCTGCGCCATTTGCAATGCATTCTGCTGTTGGGTTAAATCGGTGATCCCTTTAACAATATCGGTCTCTTCCAAATTCATGCGACGCTCTTCCAAGGCCAGTTTAAAAGTTTCACCACCATCATATTGCGATTCAATGCGGTTTTGGCGCCCCCCAATTTCAGCACGTACAAAAGACAAGTTTTCCAAGGCCGAATCCATATCCAAAATCAGTTCGTCAGGTGGACGCTCACCGGCTTCAAGAAAGTTTTTCAAACTCACCATCGTATTCAAAATATTATTGTCAACTGGGCCATCGGTAACAAAGACACCATCAACCGCAACGCTATTGCCGTCGGTTTTAAATACCGCCGAACCATTGTCGGTGATGCGCACACGCGAAGCATCGCCAAAATCATCCGCTTCTAAGTAATCATTGTCATCAAAACCAATCTGCACAAATCGTGAACCGTAATTGGCTTGGACATCCAAAGCGACCGCTGTAGCGGTGGTGAGCGCTGTCTGATCGGATTGCGGGCTGCCAACATAAGCGTAATACCCTGGATTTCGCGGATCTGGCACAAATGCTTGTTCGACATTCACACTACTACCGGCAAAGATTTTTTCGCCTTCGGAATTACTGTAATTCATCATATTGCGCATCTGCTCAATAATCTGCCCAACTTCGGCCGCTGCCTGTGCGCGATTGCTGGCATTGTAAGTGTCATTCGACATTTGAATGGCTAGCTCGCGCGCGCGCTGAATCGAACTGATGCTATCGCCAATTGCGGTTTCTTCCAAAACTAACTGACTTTTTGCGTAATCGCCATTTTTAGCGAATTGATCAATGGTCGACATGGTGCTTTTTAACGCGTTTATTTGGCTGAGTGCAACCGGATCATCGCCGGGCGCATTGACGCGTTTACCGGTGCTTAGCTGTAACTGCGTTTTTAGAATATCTTCTTGGTGTCTTTGAATCGAGGTCACACCTTGACTATGAAACTGACTCGTTGAAATACGCATAATGCTATCCTCTAACCACACTCAACAGTGTTTGAAACAATGATTGCGACGTGGAAATAATTTGTGCCGACGCCTCATAAGCCTGCTGGAAGCGCAATAAATTGGCGGCCTCTTCATCTAAACTAACCCCAGAAAGTGAATCGCGGCGATCAACCAATTGTTGATAAACGTTTTCCTGAGCGGTTAACTGAATGTCGTTGCCTCGCACATACAGCCCAACATTACTGGCCATTATCGAATAGCCACCCAGTAATGTACTCGAGGCAACCCCATTATCATCACTGAACAGAATCTCTTTGGTCTGCAAGCTGGCCATATTCGCCATATTGGTATTATCACCATACGCCGCGGCTTCAGGAGGACTGCTATCCGTTAAAGGCGCACCGGAAGTACCGGTAAAAGCACCGGTTTCTACCGGCGACTGTCCTCGGGTTGCCAATTTCTCTGGATCCCGCAAAGCGACTTCAAAACTATCCAAGATGGCTTGATGGGGCTTGACCAAAAACACATCTCCGACATCACTCCCCAAAGAGGCACTTAAATCAAATTCCAACCCATCCAATTGAAAACGATTAGAACCTGCAGGTTGCTCCAGCGGCGTCAGTAACTCTTTGCTCTTATGGTCATAAAACTGATAGTCCGTACCGTCAAAACGAATTTCATACTCACGCGAGGCAAAGTTACCGATTTGCGTAATGGCATTATCTAACAACGCTTTTTTATCGCCATAGGTTGCCGGTTGACCATCGACATCCACACCAAGTGTTCCGGTATAAGGTGGTTGAGTTCCAGCCGTTACACCATCGTAATTTGGATTAAAGCTAATCACAAAATTTTCGCCGTCTTCCACGCCGGTATTGTTGCGATTATTAAGCGCATCAACACTTAACGGGGCGAACAAATCGCCACCCGCTTCGCCATTAATGTCATAACCTTGATAGTGCTGCCAATTCATTGACGCAACCATGCCGTTTAGAGTTAAACCTAAATCGTTTTGCGCACGGTCAAGCATCTCTGTTCTAAAATCTAAAACGCCGCCTAATTGACCACCTGTAATTTTGTCACTGACAACGCGGCGATCCCCACCGATAAATGCGTAAACTTCAACCCGCCCTTCATCTTGAAAGGGACTGGCGGCAACTTCCAACTTGGTTAACGTATTGGAAGTAATCAGCGGAATTTTTCCACCACCGGCGTGCACATCAATACTACCGTCGTCTTGCGGGAAGGTTTTTATATCGATATATTGACTCAATTCCAAAATGGCTTGGTCACGCTGGTCAAGTAAATCATTCGGCGGTTGCGTTCCAACCGCCAAGGCGCGAGACACCTGATTATTGATCTCTTGAATACTCTCTAAACGACTATTAATTTCTTTGCCCAAATCGGTAATTTGGTTATTAGTCTGCACTTCCAAATCGTTCAAAACACTGGAAAGGTTACTCACATGACTTTGCAAATTGCCTGCTTCGTCAAGCAATAATTGGCGTGACACACTGGAGGTCGGATTGGCTGCAAGCGTCTGCAGACTATCAAAATAGCGCTGCATAAAATCTTTAACGCCGTCATCATTGCCAGCGACAATGCCTTCCACTTGAGTTGCCAAAGAATAGGAAGCATCATAACGCTCTAACATAGCTGAACTACCGTAAAGCTGGCGTTGAATATAATCCGCATTAATACGTTCGATGGTACTGACTGCTGAACCACCGCCTAAAAAGGCGCTGCCGACAACGTTTGGCGTATTACTGACAATTTCAGCACGCTGGCGACTGTAACCTTCGGTGGTCACATTTGCGACGTTGTGACTGGTGACATCCAACGCCCGTTTAAAGGTGCTCGTTGCCAAAGTCCCAATGGTTAACATATCTGCCATAGTGTCTCTCCAATCGACGCTTCACTGCCGATTCAATTGATTAATTTTGCTTTCTAAATTGCAAGGCACTGGCCGTACTGGCAAAGCCCGCAGGCGCTGTTGGCGTCTCATCTATGTGCTTAGCGGATGGCAAGGATTCTGACGCCTGCTGTTTTTGCGCTTGCAACGCGTAAAACTGCTCCGGCGTATAAACATTATCAATTTTGGGCGCCAGCTGCTCAACAATACTATCGGCCAAACCTAAAGAACCTTTAGAAGATAAACTTTGCGCCAATTGACTGTCATGCCAGTCCTTGTAAAAATCGCCTTGATTGCCGTCCAACCAGCCTTCATCAAAAGAGACCTTGCGTGCTTCTTTCATAACCTGTTGCAAAAAGAGCGCTTCAAACTGCTCCGCCATTGGGCGTAGCGCCTCTTTTGGATCTTGTTTGGCGGTGGTTTTCAAATCATTCAGCGCGTTGCTATCCGCCACGTTCTGCGCTTTTTGGCGCATCGAATCGACCGCACTGAGATTTTTAAAATCAAGTCCTTCCATCTTACTGCGCCCCGTTTTAAATAATCATTAATTCGGCTTTCAACGCACCAGACTGCTTTAAAGCTTCCAAAATTGCCACCAAGTCACCCGGCGCAGCACCCACTTTATTCACCGCCTGCACGATATCATCCAATGAAACACCTTTTGGAAAATTAAACATCCGGCCACTGCCCTGCTGAACATCGACACCACTATTGGCGGTTAGCGCGGTGTTTCCACCGCCTAACGCATTTGGCTGACTTACTTGAGTATCTTCACTGATTTTAACCGTCAAACTACCGTGAGTCACTGCCGCTGGATTCACGGTAACGTGCTGGCCAATCACGACCGTTCCGGTACGTGAATTAACGATTATTCGGGCTGGTGCATCACCGGTGACCACTTCCATATTCTCAATCATCGACAAAAATGCAACACGTTGGTTGGCCATTCGCGGTGCCAAAACTTCAACCGTTTCGCCATCCAATGCTTTCGCCGTGCCTTCCCCAAGTTGTTCATTAATGGTGTTCATCAAATTTGTCGCCGTCGTAAAATCGGCATTTTTCAGATTAAGACGAATGCTATTACCCAGATCAAATCCGGTATTGACGGTTTTTTCAACCATAGCGCCATTGGGAATACGCCCGACGCTCGGCACATTAATCGTAATTCGCGAGCCATCTGCCCCACTGGCATCTAAACCGCCAACCACCAAATTACCCTGCGCCAATGCATAAACATTACCATCTACCCCTTTGAGCGGCGTCATTAACAAGGTGCCGCCGCGCAAGCTTTTCGCATTTCCCAAAGAGGAAACGGTAATATCAATTTTTTGACCCGATTTAGCAAATGCTGGTAATTCGGAATGCACAGCGACCGCCGCGACATTTTTCGTGTTAGTACTCACCCCGTCTGGCACCTTAATGCCAAATTTATTCAACATACTTAATAGGCTTTGCTCAGCAAACGGGGTTTTGTCACCAGAGCCATTTAACCCGACAACCAAACCGTATCCGACCAGATGATTGGAACGCACACCGCCGACATTGGCGATATCCTTTATCCGTTCAGCATAACTGCAACTACTCCAAACCATGCTACACGCGAAAAGCGTAAATATCAGACGATGCATAACCCCTCCTAAACTCAGAAAAACAGGTTGCCCTGTGATAAGAAGTTATCAGCAGTGTTTATGCCAGAAGACGTTTAATAGATTAAAACAGGGAAGAATTTTTAAGGATATTCACAGAAACTGTCTGAAACTCAACGCCTGTAAACATAGACGACACAGAATCCGTAAGTGACTTCAGGCACAAAACAAGTTCGCGCCTAAAAACCATAACAATAACCGTAAGCACAGCCCTGCATGCCTACGGTTGATAAGATCAAAACGGCCAGTAACGACTTAGCCACTCGGTTGCAACCCCGGCACGCGCAGTATTCCCACTCATGCCGACATCTTTATACACCAAACGCACATCGGCAACCTTTTGTGACGAAATCGTATTATCCGGTTGAATGTCGTCCGGACGAATAATTCCGGCAAACTGGACCACTTCATCACCTTCATGAATGGTAATCCATTTTTCACCACGAATCATTAAGTTGCCATTGGGAATCACTTCCACCACGGTGACAGAAATCGAACCACTTAAACTGGAATTTTGCTTAACATCGCTTTTACCGGAAAAAGAACCGTTTGAGCCATACCCAATACCCAAACCAACTGCCGCCTTTCCGACGCCACCCACCACGCCACCCAATAAACCACCCGGCGCAGTAATGTTCAGCGGCGTGTTAATGCCATAATCTTGACTATTCGATTTATCGTATTTAGCCTCGTCTTTTTTATTGGCCGTCATACTTTCATCCAAATTAATGGTGATAATATCGCCAACTCGATGGGCGCGCGAATCATCAAACAATGTCATAGCCCCAGGCTGATACAAAGAACCATTGGTGGGTTGCTGCGGCTTTGGAATATTCACCGGATAACTTGGCGCGTAGTTAAGCTCTTGATGGCGCTGCGGCGTACTGCCGCATCCTGCTAATTGCGCAACCACAATCGCACCTAGACCGATTAATAATATGTTCATTCTGCGATTCATAAACCCTCCTTAATGACTCAAACTTGGCTTGCCATTATGCTATTAGGTGTTGTTATTCAGATACTGCATCATACCGTTAGCAGCAGAGATGGCTTTTGAGTTCATTTCATAGGTGCGCTGCGCTTCAATCATGCCAATCAACTCTTCGACAGTATTAACGTTAGAAGACTCTAACGCACCTTGTAATACTGAACCGGCTTCTGCGGTGTCCGGATTATTGATATTTGGCGCGCCACTCGCAGTGGTTTCTGCATAGAAGTTCTTTCCTAAAGATTCCAAACCCGCTGGATTAATGAAGGTAGCCAACTCAATCTGACCAATCTGATTCTGTCCAACGTTGCCTGGCTGTGACACAAACACGGCACCGTCACTGGTGATGGATATCTCTGTCGCGTCCTGTGGGACATTAATATTGGGTTCCAGTAAATAACCCGATGACGTGACAATATCCCCGTTCTGATTAACTTCAAAAGAACCGTCACGGGTGTACATCAAATTGCCATCTTGGTCTAAGGTTTGGAAAAAACCTTTGCCCTCGACCGCCAAATCCAACTGATTATCAGTCACCATGATATTGCCTTGGGTATGAATTTTTTGCACGCCAATGGCTTTAACCCCGGTCCCTAATTGCAGACCAGAAGGCAGCGTATTCGCTTCATCTTGAGTGGCCTGGGCCCCAGGTTGACGTACATTCTGGTAAATCAAATCGTTAAATTCAGCGCGCCCGGCTTTAAAGCCATAAGTATTGGCGTTCGCAATATTGTTAGAGATCGCAGCCAGACGAAATTGCTGAGCCTCTAAACCGGTTTTTGCAATATAGAGTGCGTGATTCATATCTTTATCTCCTTAAGACATTAACGAACAGACAACAGCGAATCGGATTTCTGAGCGTGATTTTTACTGGTTGCCATCATTTTGACTTGCAACTCATATTGGCGCGACAGCTCAATCATATTCACGAGCGCCTCGGCAGTATTGACATTACTGGTTTCCAAAGCCCCACTCACCACTGCAACGCTTGCTTGATTTAATTCCGGCGAACCTTCTCGCTGACGACTAAAACCGTCTAAGCCTTTGTACAAATTAGCGACATCCGGCTGCACCAGACGCAAACGATCCAATACCACTTGCTGATTTCCTTGCGCACCAGCCGGCACAATCGTAATCGTACCATCATCGCCAATGGCAATACTTTCATAAGGCGGCACGTTGATTGGTGCGCCGCCCTCGTTGAGCACAGGATTTCCGCTGACATCGACCATATCGCCATTCGGCAAAATCTGCGCACTGGCTGTACGGATATAGGCCTCATCCCCTTTTGGGGTTTGAATTGCCATAAAACCATCACCTCGAGTGACCAAGTCTAAATCTCGACCAGTGACTTTAATCGCTCCCGGTGTATAGTCGGTTGCTGGACGCTCATCTAATGCATAGGTACGAGTGTGCTGCCCCGGCCCTTCCATATGCTGGGCACGGAAAATATTGAAGTCTTTTTTAAAGCCGTCAGTATTGGCGTTGGCCAAATTGTTTGAGTTATTCGCCTGCGAAAGCATCACTTCCTTAGCGCCACTCATGGCTACATATAACATCCGGTCCATAACAAAGACTCCAAACAATAATTAAAAAGAGGGGCAGCTGCCTCATCCTAAAACCACTACCCCGATGACATAGTCACTATGTCGAGCCTTAATCCTAAAGGCTAAGTTTTCTCTTGTGTGTTAGCGATTTGACGCATTTCTTTTCTCAAGTAAAACTTAGCAGGCAGCGTGCCAAAAACTCTAAACAATAAAATTATTTACGCTAAAGTTCTGGAGCTTAGGCCGTTAATAACGATAAGGCAAAAAATGGAGCGCCCATAAAAAAGCCGGCAATAAATGCCGGCTGAAGATTAAAGCGCTTAAAGATTATAGCTGTAGGATAGTCTGCGTTAACTGCTGTGACGTCGAAATAACCTGAGCAGATGCCTGATAAGTACGCTGAGTTTGAATCATATTGACCAACTCACCAGCAACATCCACGTTGGAATACTCCAATGAACCAGCATTAATGGTTCCCAAACCAACCGATTGCGGTTGCCCCAATTGACGGGTACCCGAGCTAAAGGTTTCCGCGTAAGTTTGACCACCGAGTTTTTCCATGGCGTTTTTATCGGCAAAATTTGCCAAAGCCACCTGAGCAACTGGTACGGAGCGTCCGTTTGAATAACGCGCTTGAATGACACCATCCAAACCGGTCGTCAAACCGATTAAATCACCAACCGCATAACCATTTTGTGTCACACCACGGGTAATAGAAGAGCCGGCAAATTGGGTCATTTCTTCAAAATCTACTTCAATCCCAATCGTCGTATCAGCAGTATTACCCAATGGATCACTCGCTCCAGTAAAAGGCGCATCCACAACCCATTTCATGCTCGGTGCAGAATTTACCGATACCCAGCTTGCAGGATCCAACGCAGTATTCGCCGTATCTTGTCCAACAATATTGATGTTACCGCCGGTTCCCGCTGCTTGAGTGTTTTGCTCTAAAGGCTCACGAACATCAATCAATTTACCATTGGTGTCAAAACGCAACTCATAAACTAACCCGCCGTCTGCCGTCGCCTCACCTGGTGTCGCGCCCTCTGCATGACCACTGGTCACCCATTGCCCAGTTTCTTGGTCGTAATCTTCCATCGTGTACTGCACCAACCAACTGGTATATTTTGTATCGCCTGTCCCAGTTGCAACCTGAGAGTAGGTATCGGTGGCCGCATCATAAGTCAAATCTGAACCGTTAACCCCAGGACCTGTCGTCACCACATCACGTTTATAGAAATTGGCTGTTAAACG
Source organism: Thiosulfatimonas sediminis (assembly GCF_011398355.1). Classification (GTDB taxonomy): domain Bacteria; phylum Pseudomonadota; class Gammaproteobacteria; order Thiomicrospirales; family Thiomicrospiraceae; genus Thiomicrorhabdus; species Thiomicrorhabdus sediminis_A. The sequence goes on along the minus strand of NZ_AP021889.1, from coordinate 969,617 downwards.
GTGCTCCCCGCCCAAAGTGTCATGAATGGTTTCGGTGGTTACGTAATCTGGAAAACCGCCATAAGCCCCTTCGGTTTCAAAATCCGTCAATTTTGCAATATTCGATAAGGTGGCTCCACCAATTGGCGTGGTTCCACCAACCGAATTGTCAATCGAACCTGGGGTTGCCGTTAAATTGCCATCAACGTTGTTGTCGGCTTCACCATTCAAGTTGATATCAAAGGTCATTTCATCAGTGGCTTTTGGCTCTTTATTCAAATCATCCAAATCAATCGAACTCAGCGTGGTATCAAACACTGGATTGGTGGTGGTGGATATATTTTCATTCAATAAAAAGCCCTGAACTTTGTTGCCTGTCTGATCAGTCAGAAAGCCGTCTTTATCCAATTTAAAGGATCCATTACGGGTATACACATTGTCATAGCGTCCCGTTTTATCTTCCAAAACAAAAAAGCCTTCGCCATCAATTGCCATATCCAGCTCTCGACCGGTGCCGGCAATCGTTCCTTGGGTGAAGTCTTGGGTCACGGCTGCAACTCGAACCCCGTTACCCGGTGAATTTTGTGGCCCAGAAAACATATCCGCAAATTCCGCACGCGAACTTTTAAAACCGACCGACTGCGAGTTGGCCAAGTTATTAGAAATAACGCCCAATCCAGTTGATGCTGCGTTAATCCCACTTAATGCATTTAAGTCATAAGCTACACCCATGATCTTTCTCCTTGTGTGTCTTATTAAATTCTGTCTACCAAAGCCCGTGCTTGTATTTTCTTGCCGAGCTGGGTCTTGCCAGCCCGATGCGTAATCAGTAAATCAAATTATTCTGTTATCTAAACATAGCAAATGCGATGCCAACTTTTAGCGGTTAAAATCGGCATAAATGCGGCAAAATTAGCCGCTAATTTCACGCACCGCATCCATACTAATACGTTCACCGGTTGCTAAACTTAAGGTCATACTGCCGTCGCTATTAACACTAATTGAATTAACGCGTGATGCAACCACCGAACCAATCATCTCCAAATCACCGTTGTCATTGGTACCGTAAGCGGTCAACTCATAATCGCCGGAATTCATCACATTACCCAAATCATCCTTACCATCCCAAGAGAAGTTTTTCTCACCAGCGGCCAAGGTGCCAATCGAAATTTCACGCACCTTGCCATCTTTATCGGACACAACCAAGGCAACATCATTCATCGGCTTATCGGTTTTTAGGCGAAATTGTGATGCCTCATTTTGAGTATGCGTGAACATTGAACCCTCTACCTGCACACTTTTACCAATCATCGATGCCGCTTGCATGGTCTGTATATTCTGAAAGCTACTGGTCATTGCCAAAATCGATTCATTCATGCGCACCGTCGATTCCAATTGGCTCATTTGCGTCAAATCCGTGACAAAGCTGGTTGGGTCCATCGGTTTAGAGGGATCTTGATTCTGCAACTGTGTGGTCAATAAACGTAAAAAATCGGCTTGCCCCATAACCTGATCCGGCGCAGAAGATGCAGAACTGCTGCCTTGCTGTAAGCTAGCGACATAATCGGAACTGTTGGGTGATAAAAGTGAGCTAATATCCATGATTCAAATCCTTTCCTTATTTGCCAAGCTGAATGGTACGCAGCAGCAACTGTTTTGATGTATTCATTACTTCAATATTGGTCTCATAAGAGCGAGAGGCGGACAACATATTCGCCATCTCCTCGTTAATATCGACATTTGGACGGAAGATGTATCCCTCTTCGTTTGCCATCGGATGATTCGGGTTATATTCCATTTTTAAAGGCGCCTGGCTTTCAACAATCTCTTTTACGCGCACACCCATCGCTGGCTCATTCATATTACCTTCCAAGATTGTCTGAAAAACCGGCTGTTTGGAGCGATAGGTTTCATCCTTATTCGAGCTCACGCTATCGACGTTGGCCATGTTCGACGCGATGGTATTTAAGCGCACTGTTTGCGCGTGCATCCCCGTACCGGAAATATCTAATACTTTAAATAAGGACATCACTCTCTCCTAAAATCTATACCGACTTATTCGCCTTTCAGCGCGCCGCGAATCCCTTGAATTTTGCTATCAATAAACTCTAAGGTTGCTTGGTGTTGCATCGCATTTTCCATATACTGGGCTTTTTCGATGTGCGCTTCTACCGTATTGCCATCCAACGAGGGCTGAGTCGGCATACGATATTTCAAAAAATCTTGCGTATTTAACAGAGCATCACCAGTCATATGTCGACCACTGGTATGCGCCATTGGCAGTGAATCTTTAGCAAATTTATCGCTTTCAGCACGCAATGCTTGGCGAAAATCAACATCACGCGCTTTATAGTTTGGTGTATCGGCATTCGCCAAATTACTGGCCAACACTTCACCGCGCATGGTACGCACTTGCAGTGCTCTTTCATGAATACCAAATATTGACTCGGCCATACCATCCTCCATCGATCAAACCATTTGCGCGTTGCTAAAGCTACGCCCAAAATTCTGACATGAGTAAATTGAACTAACTAAGACTTAACAAGGATGATGCCAAAAGCGATTTTTTTAAGATAATCTTTCAAGAAAAATTCAAAATGGCCGTTATATACGGCCTTAGTGGGATTTTTGATATAACGAAATGAATCGACAAAGTCGGCATCGACTAAACATGATGCGGAAAAATTTGCCGATATTAAGAGAAATGCTGACTAGCCCTTCTACCAAGGACGGACTAGATCGCCAATTTGCACTACATTTTTTGACGCACTCAGTTCCGCAATCGCAAAGTTGGCTTGAATCGCCGTCACTTTTAAAAATGCGCCCGGCTCGTATTCCGACCCTAAACTGCGTCCGGATACATTCACAGGCGCGCCAATGCGATGATAAACCGCCAAGTCATCACCAACCTGCACTCCCGATTCAGCGTTTAAAAAGAGATAGTACTTTCCGTCGCGGACGTCAATCACCTTACTGACCAAACGTTTACAATGCAAAAACTCAAGAACATTCGCACTCTGGTATTGCAGTAATTGATCAAACGCCTTACCCGTGTCCGTTGCAAAAAACGCATTGGTACCGAACATCCTGTCTCGATTAACACGAACCGCGCCTTTTAAATCAAAACCGTTACGCACCTGATGTACGACTTGTTTATCGAGCAAATCTAACACATACCAATCCACTTCAATATAGCGACTATCATCTTCCAAGGCCTGATTGTAATAACGCTGAATTTGCGTCCCCCATCCCTGCTCCTCGCGCAAACTCGTTGCTGAGCGCAGTACACTCAACAACAAATATTGAGCACCACTCTGATCGTATAAGTCTTCCAATAATTGCTGATCTAAATTTGGAGTGATACGAAGATTTGCTTGGATGTCAACCGCTCCCAGCAATGAATGAATATTTGGCTGCCCGCTATCCTGTAAACGTCGCTCCAACTCCTGCTGGTATCCAATTACAAGATTACGTAAATCCCGCACTCCAGCAACATCTTCCACAGCTAAAGGAGCAACTAACAACGATGGCGCGTATTGCCGCCCATTTAAATCAGGACAAAGACCGCGCTTGGCGCTCAAACAAACATCCAGTTCCACTTCATAATTGAGCGGCTTCGGTTTCTCTTGACCATACACATCTAATGGATCTTCCAATCCTTCTTTTAACAAAGTGTAACTTTGCACCTGTGATCGACTGACAAAACGCTCATTCTCCAACAGCACTGTCTGATTCTGCAAAGTAACATCACTATTCACCTCAAGATTACGCTGCATGGAAGCATTTTTTAAAGCCTCGCGAATCGCCATTTTTTTTGCAAATTCATTCGCCACGCCTTCGGTGGAAGCCTGCCCTTTTACCGTAAAACAACTTGGCAACCCCTTGTTTTGGGCAGCAAGCTTGCTCTGTACTAACGGTTTTTTTATCGGTTGCGTTGCATTCAATGAAGTCACCGGCTCACAGACGCCTTGTGCATTACGCTGATATTGCACCCCTGGCTGACACTCTTGTTGAACGGATGCTTCTGGCTCCCAAAATTCAAAGTCATCCGCTTGCAAACTTGGCGCCACTAAGCCGTTTGACAGCAAAAATACGACGATTGAAAAAGCTCGATAATTGAATTTACTACGCATTTTCACTCCAACGCTCAGATGCATTTTGACACAAGGCGGATTCACCTTAATGTCGCCTTAACTAGCCTTAACTGGCTTTAGCAGTACTTTCAACCTGCTTAATTCGCGCAACAATGATTTTTGCCAGTTGGTCAGCATGCCATTTAGAGATAAATACATTGGCGCCAACCTTCTCGGTCAGCTTGTCATTAAAACCACCACTCAATGACGAATTAAGTACCACATACAAATCTTTCAAACGCTCATCTTTGCGAATGCTGGTCGTTAAGGTGTAGCCATCCATCTCAGGCATTTCAATATCCGAAATAACCATCAAAACACGTTCAGCAACAGGCAACCCATCACCCTGCGCAGCGTCTTCAGCCCACTGCTGCAATAACTCTAAAGCACGTTTACCGTTATTAACAATTCGGTTCGTAATTCCTAAGTTATCTAAAATATTTTTTAACTGCGAACGCGCAACAACCGAATCATCCGCACCCAAGACAAAGAAGTTTTTGCCTTGAATAATCTGTTTATTATTCTGAATATACTCATCTGGCACGTCAGTCCGGTTACCGGCCACCTCAACCAAGACCTTTTCCACATCCACAATCTCCACCAGCTGTTCTTGCGCCCGTGTAATACCAGTCAGATAGTTAATATTCTGCAAGGTTTCCGGCGGCGGCAAAATATCCTCCCAACGTAAGTGCACAATGCGATCAACATCTTCCACTAAAAATCCCTGCACAGAACTATTAAACTCCGTCACAATGGTCAAGCTTTCAGAATATTTATCTTTTGGAATAGGCTCCAAATCGAGGGCGCGTGCCAAATCAATCATCGGCATAGTTTGACCGCGAATATCGGCAACCCCCACAATACGCGCATCCGCCTTAGGGACGGGAGAGATTTTGGGCGTACGAATTACCTCTCGCACCTTAAAAACATTAATGCCAAACAGTTGCTCTCCGCGAATTTTGAACAGCAGCAGCTCCATTCGGTTCATGCCGGCCAGTGATGTACGCTGATCCACCCCTTTTAAAAAGTTAGACATGAATTTCTCCTTATCCTTTGCGAAATTAGCAAATATTGCAGGTTCGATTAAACAGCAAAACCTTGAGTTGAGCTAACGAATTTTTTGATGTTAAATCATCCAAGCAAAGCTCAAGCCAAGTTAGTAAAAACATCAACCATTCAAATATAGGCATCTAACTTGCTTTAGAGCTTTTAATCCTTTAACAGTAAACCGAGAAAATGACATTTCATCGCAAATTACTCACCCTGATTACCTTGCTCGCTCTAAGCACCGCATCCAATGGATATGGTGATAATAGCCGCGCCGTGCAGTCAAGCGACGAAATACATCAGCTAGTCTTAAATTACCTCAAAGAGAAATCACAAAGAAATCCAAATGAAACCATTTACGAAGCGGAATATAACATCCGCGAATTAAGTGAAAGCGTTAAGCTAGCAAAATGCGAACAACCGTTGACGTTACATGATCGTAATCCAGATGACTTCCTTGGCAGGATGACCATTGGGGTAAGCTGTAATGCGCCCAAATGGCAGGTATTTATCCCAGCGGAAATTGACGGCAAAACCAAAGTTGTTGTCGCCAGCCGCGCAATTATGAAGCGCAGCGCTATTCAAGCCGAAGATGTCGTTGAACTCCTAATGCCATACCGCAGCGCACCACGAGGAATTTTAAGCAATGCTCAGCACGCCGTAGGAATGCGAACCAAACGTGCTATTGGGGTCAATCAACCGCTTAAAATACGAGACTTACAACCGCCATTTTGGGTATTTAAAAACCGCCAAGTAAATCTTGTCACAACCATCGGTACAGTTGAAGTGATTACACGCGGCGAAGCCCAAGAAAACGCGGTTCGCGATGAGCAGGTCACTGTCAAAAACTTGTCATCCGGAAAAACGCTCAAGGGCGTGGTCATTGCGCCGAATACGGTATATATTCCGTGACTGGATGCAAATATGGTAGACTTAGCAAAATTCTAAATTTTGACTGTATAAAGAATGACTTAGCGATCTAAAACGCATCAAAAGCAGTCTCTAGGCACAGCCTAATTAACTGGCAAATCCAAGAGAGGAAATATTTCTTAAATATTTCGATTTTTTACTCAAGTTTTGTAAAGCACGGCCGCTATAACTGATAACGCAGAAGTCACCCCACTTCTCTATACAGTTTCAAGATAAAAACTCTGAGTTTTATAAAGAGGCGAAGAAAATGGATATTAAAACAATAAATCCCCAAGCGGTAGGTGGTCGCAATAGCGATGCTGGTAAGCCGATTAATGGTGAAAAGGCTACAGATTCAAATCAATCAATTGCAATGTCTGACACGTCTAACAACAGTGTCGATAAAGTCACGCTAACCGATGTGCAAAGTCAAATTCGTGCTTTAGAAGATAAGGCAAAAAATGTTCACGCGGACAACAGCGATCGCATTGCACAGCTACGTGAAGCGATCAGTTCTGGAAGCTATCAAGTTGATGCACAAAAAGTTGCAGATAAACTAATGCAAACCGAAGTTCTTTTTGCGCGCTTCTAAGGATATCAACTCGTGGCTCTAAACGCATTCAATGCTAGCATTCATCAAGTTATCGACCAGTTAAAACCTATAGCTGATGTTTTTTTTGACTGCCTGCAACAGGAGGCGACTTGCATTGCAAAAGGCTCTGCTATCGAACTTGAAGAGGTTGCCAACAACAAACAGCAACTCTCCCAACAACTCGAGCAAGCCTCCAAAGAGTGCAACCATTTATTAAGCCAGCATCAATGCGATCTTCAGGCACTGCTCAATGGCTCAGATGCTATTGTCAATCGTTTAGACCAACCAACCAAACAGGCACTTAGTGCACTGAACGACAAGTTAACAGCTTCCTTTGAGCTAAACCAAGCTAACGGCATCGCGGTACAAACCCTCAGTAAAATCAACCGTTTTACTCTGAATTTAATCACAGGGCAAAATCCTTCGGTAAAACTCTACGGCGCCAAAGGCACCACAGAAAAACCGCATCGCAACAGTGGCGCGAAACTTGGCGAAGCCTAATCTTTTTGTTTTATCGCAATTTCCGACCCTCTCCCCCCTACTCTGGTCTAAAAAATGCTTCTAATTTTTTTTGTATAGCGCATTTTTTGACATCTGCCATATTTTCTTTAGCTACGTCATAATTTACGTTAAAGTATTTACCCAACTTATCCTTAAAAACAAATCAACCATGGACAGGCATTATGAAGATTGGACAAAGATCGTACTTTCGTATTGATGTAATGATGCGTTGTAGCTATCGTGTTATCCCGGCTAGCGAAATTGAGCAAAACCCATTACCGGATGGTGCGGACAGTAACTTCATTGAAAACTACATGATGCAAGATCTGATTACTCTCGATAAACACATCAATGACGCAATTGTGCAAATCAATGAACGCAGTTCACTTTTAGCAAATGCCATCAACTCAATCAACACAAAGCTCAACTTTTTGATGGAAACCTTGAACAGCGAACAGATGATGAAAGCCATTCCGCAACGCTTAGTCAATTTAAGCGGCAACGGCATCGCTTTTGATATCGAAGAAAAAATAGATTTGGATGATAAAGTCGATCTGTTAATGCAACCGTTAAACAGCCAGTCACCTATTTTAGTTCGTGCTAGCGTGGTCAATATTCAACCCAAAGAGTTTGGGGCTATCAATCGAGTCGCCATGACCTATGACGGCTTAAAAGAAGAAGACCGACGCAAATTGATCTTCTTTATTCAATCCAAAGAAATCGAATTAGCACAGGCTTCCAAATCAGCAAAAACCGGGGATGGCTTGAGCGATTACTAATAATCCATCGTCAAATCATCATAGACGCAAAAAAGCGGCCAATTGGCCGCTTTCTTTTGCTCAAAAATCCAACAACATCATAACGATTAGGGATAGGCGTAACGCTTATCACCGCCCGATTTTACGGCATTGGTTTTCGCTTTTTCGTCAAACTGTTCAGAAAATTTTTTATCCAATAGCTGAACTTTTCTCTCCAGTTGATGAACCTTGTTCATCCCCTGTTCAAATTGCTCTTTCTGAGCGGCATTGGTTTCAGATACCTGCTTAACCGTGCGTTCTTGACTGGCCACCTTACCTTCCAAAATGCGTACTCGCGTACTGATACTGGCAGCCAATGCGGTACCTTCAACCATCAACAAAACCACTAGAACAGCGGATTGTATAGTGCGTTTTTTCATCGCTCTCTCACTTTAGCCTGCGCCAATTAATCACGGATTAATCGGCTATCGACTGCTACTGATAAGACTGAATTTGATAAGCGGTTTCTGGTTCAGCGATGCCTGCATCGTCAGCGGTGTAAACAAACGCTTTTTCAAAAAAACCTTTATCGACGTACACTTCCAAAACCGTTTCATAGTTATTGTCGGCCATCGGCGTCACACTGACTACACGCGCACCACGTACTACCGTATTAACGCGCGCTCTAAAAGAATCGTTTTTGGCGGTCAGGGTTGAAACCGCAGTATTACTGTCGATTTTAATTCCAGAAATCTGTTCTGCTAAAGCGCGATAAGCATCTAACTTAGAAGAGCGAATTGCCATTAAACGACGCTGACCAGGCGTGTAAGCTTCAAACGTACTTTCTGCTCCATACCCAATACCAGTAATTTTAATCAATTCCGGCTTTTCCACTTTAGCGGGTTTATGAGGTGGCTCAGGTTGTGGCATCACTTGCTGATAAATCTTTTGATGAACCGTGGCTGGCTGTTCTTTAGTAGCAACGCTTTGTTGCCCACAGCAATCTTTTCCTTGTGCATCTTGTTCAGGCGTTGAACTACAGCCGCTCAGCGCAGCAATCGACACCATTAAAGATCCCATTAAAATGTGTGACTTTTTCATTATTAAGTCTCCTTATTATTGTGGCGATTAGTTTTAACGCCTGCTTTCTGTAACGACTGAATCTCTATTTCTTTACATCTTTTTGCAAACTTATTGCATTTTTTGCAGATAAATATCATTTAAATAGCGCACTTGTCCAGCTTGCTCCGCCAGCGGCTGGTTACTGCTTTGATAATATTGCGGCACGGTCAATGAACTGCCAGGATCTTCTTCAAAACCCAGCTGGTCATAGGCTTTTTGTGCATGTGTTTTTACCCACGGGACCGGTTTTTGCGCGCAACCACTGACAAAACCTAACGTAAATAACGCTAAGATAATGACTCGCATCATGCTAACTCCTATGGATAAGAATCCTGTACACGTTGGTCGTAGAACATCCCATCTGGCGTTTGATAAGAATACGGATTCGCTTTGGATTTGTGTTGTTGCGCCTTTTCAGCTTCCGCTTTTTCTGCCGCCAAATCAGCACGCTCTTTCATTTCTAAAAGCTGCTGCTTTTCAACACTTTTAACGCCATGCACAACTTCTTGCTGGGTTTGCTGAATGTTTTTAATCTGTGAACTCATCGCGTCCATCGCTTGCTGTGCTTTAATCAAACGATAGTTAATTGAATCCATTTTTTTCAAAATTTGGGGGTCAGCAACGACAGTCGTAATGGTTGCAGGCGCCGCAATCGGCGGCGTTTGAACGACTGCCGGAGGATTGTGTTCAACAGGATTATGTTCAGCTGGCTTATGCAAACCTAAAGGATCAATCATCTCTTGAGGTTTAGCTGGCTGGCCTTGCAAAGTAATTAAATCAGTGGCCAACTGCTCAACTTGAAAATTAATCGCATCCAATTTTTTTTCAACCGACTCTAAACTGGTCCTCATCTCTTTGACTCCAGCATTCGTCGTATCGCCATTCACTTTCATGCTTTCTAACATCGTCTGCGTCTCTTCGGAGATCCCTGCATGAGAAGCTGAAATCGCCCCCCAAACACCAATGCCGATAGCGGTTAGAATCAACACAATACTGGTTGAGCCAAAAATAATAATGATCTTTTTTAGCGAGTCCATTTGTTCCACCGTGATTTCTGATTTATTTTTATTCTGCTGCCGGTCATCTAATATTTTTTCAATGGGATCTTTTTCGATTGGCGTTTCTGCAGGCGGTTCGTTGCGTTGCGTGGGTTGTTGTGCCTCAGGCTTGAGTAAACTGGCTGCCGCAGCACCAGCAACAGCCGCTACCGCCACCTCCTCTAACATTGATTCTTCAACCTTAGCAGCCTGTTCGATTGGCATATCAACAGCTAACTCAGATTCTTCAACAAGGCCATCGTCCACTTCAGGCACCTGCTCAATGTCGTCGGCAACAGCAACCTCGGGCGGTAAAACAACCGGCTCGGGCTCCACCGCTTCCAACTCTTCACCTAAATCAAACTCGGCTTCATCAAGTAAAGCATCAATGCTATCAAGGTCGTTTGGGTCAATAATGTCGTCTGGATCTGCCACACCATATCCTTAATTGTTCAGGTTACGAAATAGATCGCACTAACCAACTAAGAATCGGTATCGGCCACCCGCCATAAATTAATCGGTATTCACCGGAACAACTTTAGCGTTGTTCAAAAAATATACAGCTGGCAAGAGATAGAACTGCCCAGTTGGTCGCGTTTCAACTTGACCTACCGAGGTATTGATTAACCAGTCACGCTGGTCAAACTGATCGGAAAAGGTCAAAATTTCCACTGCCGCTGTTCCTAAAGCATTAAAGATGCCAGATTCAGCCTGAGGGCGAAGATTCACCTCTTGTTGGTAAGATTGGTAAAGATAAGTGGGTAAAAAAGCGTAAGTTTCCTGCCAAGCAGTCTGGTAGAGTGTCAAATCGGTCAACTTTGGCACCTGCGGTGCAAACCATAAATGCTTTACATGACTGAGTTGGTAGAGGTTTAGGAATGGCGCGACCTGTACCGCTTGATTCGCTGGCAAGAGACTGAGCACAGCATCTAAATCTTGCCGCGAACGCGGCACAAATTCAATCGTGCGAGCAATGCGCTTTCGCAGCACTGCCGCTCGCGCTTTGGACTCTTCAATACCTAAACCTTTTTCAATACCATCATCAACACTTGTTTCAATACGCTGTACTGCATAAGGCATCGACTTAGCTTGTTGATTATTCAAAGCATTGAACTCGTCCAGTAGCAAGGCAGCACGTTCATCATCTTGTGCTAACAACAATGCGCCTTTGTAGAAGTTTTTATGCAGATAGTCGACACTCTTGAGCATTCCGCCAGAACGGCTGGGCGACAGTGATTTCTCATAAGACTGGTAGTTTATCGGTGCATCATTGAGATAGAGCGTTGGAACACCAGTTTGCAAATCATGCCACGCCTGAATATTGAGCTTTTTTAAAGGCCCGAAAATCAAATTCGGTTGAAAGTTTTTCAGACGCTCCCACAACAAATAAAGATTACCGTACTGCTCAGTATCAAAATGATAAATCTGTCCTTTAAACCCCTGTTTTTTGAGTGCCGATTCAATCCCCAACGACAAACTTGAACCAACACGCTGATAATCACCGCTCATCGGTAAAACAATGGCCACTACCGCGTTTGGATCGGTTAAATCAACATCAAACCGAGTGCCAGTCAAACCTAAAAATTCAAATAAACTGGGCTTGCTTTTGCCTTGTTCAAGATGGGTCTTTAGCTGTGCAACGCGCTCCACAAAAAGTGGTAAAACACCAGAGGCCTCCAACTGATTAATCTGCTGCTGCAACTGCGAGATATCACCATTTTTAAGCGCCAATTCAGCACGCAAAATTAAAATTTCTTGATCAATCTGCTTAATCTGCTGCTCCATCGAATCGACCGGCTGATTGGCTGATTGCGTTTTCTCTGCTGCCGCTTGTTGCGGATTTGACTCATCGGAACGGCCAAACCCAAATAATTCGCCCAAGCTAAAGGCAAAAGTTGCCGATGAATAACCCAAGCCAATGCCTAAAGCGGCAACCAATATACGCCGTTTAATTCGATACAACATGAGCATCCCCGCTGTTTATGGCGATCGTCTTATGCCAAAGACTTAGAGGCAATTTCATACACATCCTTGGAAACCCCTTCACGCTGCAGAATTTCTTGTAATGCCGCACGCATTAACGATTGGCGTTTAACATCATACCGTTTCCAATGGGTAAATGGCGCCAACAATCTTGCTGCAATCTGCGGATTTAAGGCATCCAATAAACAAATCTGCTCGCTCACCATTTGATAACCCTTGCCATCGGCTCGATGAAAACCAACCAAATTCAACCGCGAAAATACACCGAGTAAACTGCGCACCCGATTAGGGTTTTTTAAACTAAAATCAGAATGTTGCAGTAGTACGGCTAAAGTCTCGACAGCCTGCGCATTTTGGGTCTGAGCTTGCAATGCAAACCACTTATCAACCACCAAATTATCCTCTTGCCAGCGCTGGTAAAAGTCCTGCATAGCGTCTTGAGCTGCAGCATGTTGATGCACCAACATAATTCGTAACGCAGCCAGTACATCTGTCATATTCTGTTGTAACTGATATTGCGAAGCAACGAGCGCTTGATTCTCAGGCAATGCACCTAAATAACTCAAAGCAACATTTTTCAACATACGCTGTGCAATCTGGATTTTGTCATATTGATAAGGCCCATTGTTTTGACAACGCTGATATGCGGCCAGCCACTGTGACTGCAAACCATGCGCCAACTGACTTTCTAACCAATGATGCGCCTGATAAATTGCATCGACATCCACTTCTTGGTACTGCTCGCCGATATAACCTAATTCCGGCAAACTCAGGGTCATCGCAACCAACGCAGCATCCAATTGTTCATCTTCCAACAAAGCTTTTGCTACATCTAAAACCTCATTAGAAAGCGCCAATTCTGAGCCCGACTGCAAGGCTGAGACCTTAGACTGAATGGTACGCAACAATAAGGTCTGCATCGCTTCCCATCGCACAAAACTGTCTTCATCGGCCGCCGCCAACAGAGCTAAATCGGCATTGGAATACTCAAAGTGCAACTTAACCGGTGCGGAAAAACCGCGTAACAGCGATGGCACTGGCGGCGAACTCACATCCATAAAAGTAAATTTTTGCTCTAATTGCGTCATTCTTAAAATGGCATGAGTATTACTACGCAATTCAACATGAGCTGCACTCTCAAAAGTCGGCTCTAGAATAAGCGGCTGACCATGTTGATCGAGCATTCCAAAACCAATCGGTAAAAGTAACGGAACAAAATCTTTGGTTTGAGGTTGGCTCTGCTTACAAGTCAACGTGAAGGTTTTCGTCTCTGGATAATACTCTGCAGTGACTTGCAGATGCGGCGTACCAGACTGCACATACCAGTTATGCATCTGTGCTAAATCAACAGCGTTCGCATCCGCCATCGCCTGACGGAAATCCTGCACGGTAACCGCTTGTCCATCATGACGGGCAAAATATAACTGCATTCCTTTCTGAAAACCTGACTCACCCAGCAGAGTATGATACAAACGCACAACTTCAGCGCCCTTCTCATACACCGTCATGGTATAGAAATTATTCATCTCAATATAAGATTGTGGCTGAATCGGATGTGCCATCGGCCCAGCATCTTCAGGAAATTGATTCGAGCGCAGGCGTTTAACGTCTTCTATACGTTTAACCGATGGTGAGAGCATATCAGCAGTAAATTCTTGATCGCGAAAAACGGTAAGACCTTCTTTTAAGGTCAATTGAAACCAATCACGGCAGGTCACGCGATTTCCCGTCCAATTATGGAAATACTCATGTCCAATAACCGCTTCAATTCCTTCATAATCAACATCGGTTGCCGTTGCTGGTTGCGCCAGAACAAATTTGGAATTAAAGACATTAAGCCCTTTATTCTCCATCGCGCCCATATTGAAATCATCTACCGCAACAATCATGTAAATGTCCAGATCATAAATTAGGCCAAAGCGCTGTTCATCCCATTGCATCGAACGCTTAAGTGACTGCATCGCATGATCACATTTATCAATATTTCGCGGCTCAACAAAAATTTCCAAACGCACTTCTCGACCTTCTACCGTAGTATAGGTATCCGTGATTTTTTCGAGATTACCAGCAACTAAAGCAAACAGATAACAAGGTTTTTTGTGCGGATCCAGCCAAACAGCATAATGTTTACCATCAGCCAAATCACCTGATTCGACCATGTTTCCATTCGCCAATAGATAGCGATTTTCAGATTTATCAGCAATAATTTTTGTCGTAAAAACACTCAATACATCAGGACGATCCAAGTAGTAAGTGATTTTACGAAACCCTTCTGCCTCACACTGCGTACAGTAGTTATTACTGGTCCGATAAAGACCTTCTAAAGCAGTATTACTCTGCGGCGCAATTTCAGTTACCACCACCAATTCAAATTGATCTTTATCGGTCATTAACTGCAAGCCGTTTTCATCAATCAAACACTGATTCGTAACCTCTAAGCCATCTAAAGTCACCGAAATCAATTGGAGATTCTCACCGTCTAAATGTAAAGCGCCTGCAGCCATTCTGGTTAACAGCATTCGATTGGTCACACGCGTTGCCAATGGCTGCAAGTCAAACTCAAGGTACACCGATCCAATCGCAAAATTGGGTGGCTGATAGTCGGATAAATAATTTACTTTAGGGGCCGTATTTGCCATACAAAAACCTATGCTAACTTGCTGTTTAATAGAAAAAAGAAAATTTTAATTATAAAAAAACCTCTCTTTTCTGCAAAAGAGAGGTTTCAAATTAACCTAAAGGAAGTTGAACCTTCAACAACCTCTAGGCAAAATTTTTAGTAATTAAATTCTGCTCGACGGTTTTTCGCCCATGCTGAATCCGTATGCCCTTCAATCGCTGGCATATCTTCACCAAAACTCACTACATTGATTCGACTGGCACTAACACCTTCAAAAACCAAAGCATTTTTTACGGAGATCGCACGACGTTCACCTAACGCCAAGTTGTATTCTCGAGAACCGCGTTCATCACAGTGACCCGCAACGGTTACATTCATACTTGGATTTTTGTTCAAGTATTGCGCATTAAGCTTTATCACTTCATAAAACTCAGCACGTACATCAGAACGGTCATAATCAAAATAGACCACTTTACCGCTCAACATCGCTTTTAATTGTTCATTACTCAAGCCGTCTGAATTTTTATTGGCGCCATTCAAATCAGCAGCACCGTCATTCATCGAAACCTTTGCAACTGCTGGAGAGACATCACCAACCGCCTGCTTTTGCTCTTCGTATTTATAACCATCTTCAATTTCTGGCGTGGCGCTACAACCAATCAACGCCGAACCTATAGCTGCAACAGCAAAATACTTAACTAAATTTTGAACCATTTATGCCACCTTTTCTTTTAAATATTTAAGACTAAACAATGCATACAACTATACCGGATTCAGTATAAAAAAAAAGTATCGAGCAAAGGGTGATAAGAAAAAGATTATATTGAAACGACTCAAAAGAGCCTTAAAGACCAAGAAACAGGATAAATACTGAAAAATTTTAATAAAAAACAACAAAATACGTACTTATGCCAGTAAATTTTTTATTAAAACTTTGTTAATATAATCTCAGTTTTTATATAGCACACATATATTTAAGAATAAAAATAGTTGCTATAAAAAAATCCCGGCATTTGACTGCCGGGCAAGCGGGCTACATTATGAAAACCGTTGAGAAAACCTTTCAAAGACTCAACGTCTTCACAAACACTATTGAAACATAAATACAATATATAAATATTGATTTAAATCAGTCTCAGCAAAAATCTGTAATTTTTTTTGTTACGAAGTTAAGCTGATGCTTTATTGCAACTATCGCAAGCCGTTTGAACCCCTGCGGTATATAACAATCTATCCATGTTATGAATTACTACTTCTTTCTTTTTCCAAGTAGCAATCCCTTCAGAATTGAATTTGGCTAAAATACGCGAAACCGTTTCGGGCGTTAATCCTAGATACACAGCCACATCACGATGTAAAATACTGAGTCTAAATTCTGAACTTGCATAACCGCGGCTTCGATAACGCTCTGACATATTCCAAATAAACTGTGCAACACGTTGGTCAGCGTTACGTCTCACCAACAATTCAGAATGCATTCGACCATCCAGAACTTCTTTACTGATTACATTCATCATCTGCTTATTCAGCTGCGGCACTTCTTCAGTCATTTGCGAAAACTTATCAAATGGCAAACTACACACACTGGTTGTATCCAACGCAATTGCGTTGTACTGATGCATTCGAGAACCCAACGCATCGATACCTAAAACATCTCCGGGTAGATAGAAGCCATGCACAATCTCCTCACCCGTGTCGGTAAACGAATAGAGCTTTACAACGCCCGCTCTAATTGCGTATAACGCATTAAATTTATCGTGTGCCTCAAATAGATGCTGCCCTTTTTTAAGAGGGGCACGGCGCTCTACAAAACTATCAAGGCGATCTATCTCGTCTTTTTGCAAACCGGTTGGAAAACAAATTTTTTGCAAACCACAGTTTTTGCAACTAACGTTAAATGCTGACTTTACTTCACTCATATGAACCGTCTACTTAATTGTCCCTAATCAAGTTTTGATTGTATCTCTTTTGGGAATACGAAACAGTACTAAAGACATTCTATTATCTTATGTACACATAAATACTTATTGTACTAGAAAAATTTCCACCCAAATAGTTATTTTAACTCAAAAAAAACTATTTGACTAAATTTTAATCAGTCCTCGAAAGCCCCATGAACCATCAAGAGTTTGCCGACTTATCTGATACTTACTCACAAAGTTATCCACAGATTCTGTGGAAAAACTCCTCCCAACGCCTATTTTAGGAAACACAGTATTGCAACATTTTTTTCTTTATAAATCATAAAGTTATCAATGCTAACAAGCTAAAAACATTAGCACTCACTAAAATAATTAACGACTTGTCAAGCTATGAAAACCAACTTTATTCACTTTTTAAATTGTCAAGACTTGTTAGCATTATTTTCGGTCTTTTTATGGAAAACTTTTCCGAACAACAGTTATGCTAAAATTCCATAAAATATCCGCCACTGATAGAAAAATTTAATAAAGGAATCTCATAATGGCCAAAATTCTTGCCATAGGTAATGCTGTGCTGGATACCATTTTTAGTGTTGAACAGCACCCTAAAGAAGATCAAGAAATGCGTGCACTGTCTAAAACACATCAAATTGGGGGCAATGTAAACAACACGTTATATGTACTAAATCAACTTGGTCACGCTACTTCAATTTGCACCACCGCAGCAACCGATAGTGAGTCAAAACAACTTATCAGCGGCATGCAAGATCATGGAATTGACTGCACTCACATTCAAAAATTCATTCAAGGCAGCACACCCAACTCCATCGTTACCTTAAATGCGCATAACGGCAGCCGTACGATTGTGCACTATCGCGATTTACCAGAGGTAAGTTTTGAGTTCTTTGCCAAAATTGAAATTGAAAATTTCGATTGGCTCCATTTTGAAGGTAGAAATATTGAAAACCTTCAAGGCATGTTAAATATCAGTAAGACGTTTTTAGACAAGCAACCGATTTCACTGGAAGTTGAGAAACCGCGAGAAAACATTGAAGCTTTGCTACCGCTCGCAAATCTAGTGATTTTTTCACACCACTACGCGATAGCGAAGCAATTTACCGATGCGGTACAACTTTTAGAAGCGATGAGCCAGTTAGCGCCGAATAGCAACCTTGTCTGCACTTGGGGCGCAAAAGGCGTATGGCTTAAAGCGATTAACAATTCCATAGAGCATATTCCTGCCATTCCGGTAAATCCGGTTATTGACACTTTAGGGGCTGGCGATACTTTTAATGCCGGCCTAATCCATCAATTGCTTAACGGCAATTCATTAAGTGAAGCGTGTAAATTTGCTAATCAATTGGCAGCACAAAAAATTCAAAAACGCGGCTTGGATGACATCTTAAACGTTAAAGCAGAAAACCGTGCCATCGCTAACATTAAAAAACTCAGTAAAGCAAAAGCCACGGTTATTGACGTTGGCAGTACTGGCAGCATCATTTTAATCCTGCACGAAAATACCGTACGCGCTTATGAAAACAACTGCCCACATCAAAATGTGCCATTAAACGAAGCCTATAAAATTGACGTCAATCCATTTGAAAACACCCTAAAGTGCTCGGTGCATGATGCATTTTTCAATATTGCTGACGGCGAATGTATTGATGGCCCTTGCTGGGGCGAACACTTAACGCCAATTGCGATTCGGACTGACGAACAGGGCGACATCTATCTCGCTTAAAATCGACATATCCAATTTATCTTTCACACAAACAAAAAACGCGCCTTATGAGCGCGTTTTTTACCAAAAAATTCGATGGAACTATAGATTACGCTGGCGCATCGCTTCATAAAGCGTGACACCTGTGGCAACAGACACATTCAAACTTTCCACTACACCGGCCATTGGTATGGCAGCCAAATGATCACAAGCTTCTCGCGTTAAACGACGCAAGCCAGAGCCTTCTGCCCCCATCACGATACCAATCGAACCTTTAAAATCGATTTGATAGATAGTCTGCTCAGTTTCTCCAGCTAAACCAACCATCCACATACCCTGCTGTTGTAGATCTTTGATGGTTCGTACCAAATTCGTGACGACCACTAACTTAACGGTATCGGCGGCACCACATGCAACCTTACGAACGGTAGCATTCATACCAACTGACTGATTTTTAGGAATCACCACAGCATCAACCCCAACCGCATCCGCTGTGCGTAAAATCGCGCCTAAATTATGCGGATCTTGCACTTCATCCAAAAAAACAAAAAGAGGATTTGATTTTCCTTCGGCGATCTTGAGCAAATCCACTTCGGTTAAATCTTTCTGTTTTTCCACCATGGCCATCACCCCTTGGTGATTGCCATCCGCTTTATCAAACGCTGATTTATTAACTAATTCAACATTTAAACCCAAAGCACGAGCCTGATCTAACAGATTTTGCTGACGTGGATTCAAGCGACCCTTGATAAATTGAATGCTAAAAACCGACTGCGGTGCCTGCTTTAAAAAACGCTCCACCGAATGCAAACCAAAAATAAGCTGCTGCTTCACAGATCAATCCTTCGCTTTTGGCTTAGCACGCCCGCTGCGTTTTTTACGGTAAAAACGTTTTTTACGCGGCTTGCGTTTGTTGTCATCCTCATCATTCGAATCGTCATGGGCATCAGAAGCGACATCACTTTCAGCTGAGAAATCATCACTAACCAAGCTTTCAATAAAACGTAAATCGACTTTGCGATCATCCAGATTAACTTGCGCTACCTGAACTTTGATACGGTCGCCTAAACGATACACTTTACCACTGCGCTCACCTTTCAAACAGTGGCGCGCATTGTCGTAATGGAAATAATCATCTCCCAACTCAGTAATGTGTACCAAGCCCTCAACATACAAAGGATCAATTTCGACAAACAGACCAAAGTTCGTCGCTGCGGTAATCACCGCTTCATACTCTTCGCCTAAGCGATGTGATAAAAACTCGCATTTCAAGAAGGTGACTGCATCTCGCGTGGCCTCATCTGCACGGCGCTCAGTGTCAGAACAATGCTGCCCCAATTCGACCATTTTAGCTTCATCATAATTGAAGTTTTCAATCGGCTGCTTGCCCCAAACATAACGAATTGCACGATGCACTAACAGATCCGGATAACGACGAATAGGCGACGTAAAATGCGTGTAGTTTTCATAATTCAAGCCAAAATGGCCTTTGTTATCAGGGTGATAAACCGCTTGGTTCATTGAGCGCAACATAACAGTTTGCACCAAATGCTCGTAAGGCTTGCCCGCTACTTGACGCGACACATCGGCATAATCGTGCGCCGTCGGTGTATCACCTCCAGCAAGCTGTAAATTAAAGTCAGCCAAAAACGTACGCAAATTCTGCAAACGATCCGCCATCGGTGATTCATGCACACGGTACAAAGTGGGGATTTTATGCCACTTTAAGAAACGAGCGGTAGCAACGTTCGCCATCAGCATACATTCTTCAATCAGCTTGTGTGCATCATTACGAACGACTGGCACAATTTCTTCAATTTTGCGTTCATCATCAAAGACGATACGGGTTTCAGTAGTATCAAATTCCAGAGCTCCGCGCTCTTCACGCGCCGATTGCAGTACCTTGAATAATTCAAATAAGGTATCGACATTCTCTAGCTGTTCGGCAAACTCTTCACGCAATGGAGATTGATGATCAACAATCATCTCGTGCACCTGCGAATAGGTTAAACGCGCTTTAGAGTTCATGACCGCTTGATAAAACTGAGTACGCTCTAATTTCCCACTGGCATCAATTGCCATATCCGCAACCATACATAAACGGTCAACGTGCGGATTAAGCGAACACAAACCATCAGACAATTTTGACGGCAACATTGGCACGACACGCTGCGGAAAATAAACAGAATTACCGCGCTTATACGCTTCTTTATCCAGCTCGGTTCCAGGTTTAACATAATGCGAAACATCCGCAATCGCCACAACCAGCTTCCAACCACCGTTTTTACGACGCTTTGCATAAACCGCGTCATCAAAATCTTTGGTATCCGCACCATCGATGGTCACCAGCTGCAAGGTACGTAAATCCTTGCGCCCGTCCAAGTCTGCTTCCGTTACTTCATCCGGAATTTGCGCCAACTCCGCTTGCAACTCATCCGACCAAGTATTTGGAATATTATGCGCGTGAATCGCAGAATCAATCTCCATACCGGGATCCATAAAATCCCCCAGTACTTCAACAATTTTACCAATCGGCCCTGAACGCGCTGATGGCTGGTGTAGGATTTTAGTCAGAACAATCTGATTTTCTTTCGCATCTTTCAAACCGTCTTGCGGAATAAAAATATCCTGTGCAATCCGATTATTGTCTGGACGAACCCACGCTAAAGTACCTTCAAAAGTTAAACGTCCAAGCAATTCGTCAGTGCAATGCTCAATCACCTCAATGATGGCCCCTTCATGACGACCACGGCGATCTTCACCAACAATCGATGCAATAACACGGTCACCGTGCAACACTTTGTGCATCTCTTTTTCTGACAAAAACAGATCTTTTCCGCCCTCTTCAGGAACCACAAATCCAAAACCGTCCGGATGCCCCAGAACTCGTCCACGAATTAAATCCATCTTCTTCAACAAACCAAATGCACCTCGTCGATTACGAATTAATTGGCCGTCACGAACCATCGCTTTCAAACGACGATTCAACGCTTCAAAACGTTCTTCATCATCTTCATCTACTTGCAAAATCCGGGCAATTTCAAAGATACGTAGTGGTTTGGATTCTTCTTCGAGCGTCTGCGAAATCAATTCACGGCTTGGGATAGGATTATCATATTTTTCGGCTTCACGCTCGGCGTGCGGGTCGATTAAATCGGTTTGCGTTTCAGTAGTCACTTGCTTCCATCTAAGTTTTGGATTTGCCTAATCCCTAACCAGCCTGTGTTCACTCTCCAAACAGGCTTTAAGGCGGCCGTAAAGCCGCTATGGTCAAGGAAAACAGCACAATCGTCTGTAAAATTTGTCGTCATTATAACAAAACTCTTTTAAATCATTATTAAAGACGTCTTCAATCATCAAATTCTTTTGCCATTAGCGCACAGTCACCGCTTTAAAGCTAGGGGCTCTTGAAAATTCTAAGGAGACGCTGAGTAAGTCCAAATAAATCAAGAACAGAATACGTTGACTCAGCAGGAATCTGCCTACCATCCGGTTAACACGTGACAAAACGGACAACAACAAAAGCAAATTTTGCAAAGAAACATCCACAAGCGCTTTACTTTGAAACCACTGTGCTTGCTGTGCTTTGATCGCATTATCACTCCAACGGACTTAACTCAGCTGCCAACCAATTACTCTGCTCAGGATACAACTGCCGCGCTAACTGGCGTAATGCCGATTGCAAAGCCTCTTCCAACACGGGATGATAGAACGGCATGCGCAACCACTGTGCAACTGTCATCTGTTGTTGCAACATCCAAGCCAGACCGTGCGCGAGATGTTCAGCATCAGCCATAAATAACTCAGCGCCCAATAACTTTTTACTCTGTTTGTCAGCAAAGAGACAGATCGCCCCCTTATCCTGGCCCATCACAATGGCACGGCCATTCGCGCAACTAAGCGGAAAAGTCACACTCAGAGTCTGTTCACCAACACAATCAGCATAGCGCTGCCCAATCAATGCGATTTGAGGGTCGCTAAACGCGACCCCCAAAGGGACTTTGCGCGCAAAAGACTGAATTTGTGGATAAGAGACGGCATTCAGCACTGCCATACGCCCTTCATCACCAGCCTCATGCAAAATCGGACGATAGCCATTTGCATCGCCGGCGATAAAAATTGGCCTATCCATAATCTGCATCGTATGCACATTAAAAGGAGGCATTCCGCGCGCATCCACCCCAATGCCAGCCGCCGCCAAATTCAAATTATCAATATTTGAACGTCGACCTAAAGACGCTAAAACCGCATCGACGTAAATCGTCTTATCACCTAACCTTATCGCCACCTCTTCCTGGTTTTCTGGATTCAAACACACCTCTGCCGCTTGACCCAAATGAACCGTAAATTCCTTGCTAAACTCGGCCACGGCAAGTTCTATCAGAGCAGGTTCTGTCAGACCTCCTAAGGTGTTTTGCATCTCAATACCAGTTACCTCAACACCCAAACGAGCCAAAGCCTGCCCCAATTCCAGGCCAATCACACCAAGCCCGATGACCGCTATGCGTTTTGGTAAATCAGTCTGTTCAAAAATATCATCACTGGTCCAAAGCTTATCGCCAATTACCTGCCAAGCTTGCGGCACGACTGGACGCGAACCATTAGCCAAAATAATGCGCTCAGCTTGAATTATTTCGCCATTCACTTCCAACTGATTCGGCCCAACAAATTGAGCAAAGCCTTCAATTAACTGTTCCGCCGACAAGCCATCCGTTGAATTTTTTTTCACCCCGCCGGTAAAACGGTCCCGCAACTGACGTATCCGTTGCAAAACCTTGGGCAAATCCACGTTTAGCTGTTCACCTTTTTCAATGCCAAGTTCCGCAAAATGATTACGTTGATAATAATGATTAGCCGCATGAATCATCGCTTTGGACGGCATACAGCCGACTCGTGCACAGGTAGTGCCGTAAGCCCCCCCTTGAATTAACACAAAATCCTCTCCTAATTGCTGTAGATAAGACATCGCAGTCAACCCAGAGGTTCCCGCACCAATGATGGCATACTTTACTTTACGCATTGCAGACTCCATAACATCAAACGCCAAACAGTACTCTTCATACTTTATAAGCTAACGCTTGTATATTAGACTTTTTAGCATAGCAAAAGTTGAAGCAGCATAAGAACCGTTCCGCTATTTAAAAAAAACCGTGTTTGGCAACCAGCAAAGACTACAATTCATAAAAATACAGCTCAAAAAAATCGAATGTATGCAAAAAGCAACCTGTAATAAGCCCTTAATACACCGCAGCACAAGTGCCCCAAATGGCAACTTAGCTGCTCGCAATTTTGCGCTTCGCAGTCTATGGCGCGCGCTGTATTTGATATTAATTGGCACATCACTATTACTCATCAGCGTATTTGACAAAGGCGCAATCAGCCAAGCGCAAACACTCTCTAGCGCCACACAGATGAGCAAAGCATCGATTAACGAGCGTATTAACAGCCACTTTATCGGTGATTTAGAGAAGATTCGAGAACGCCGCCTTTTTCGAGTTTTAGTAAGCTACAACCGAACCAACTTTTTTCATAGTAATGAGGGGACGCGCGGTTTGGAATATGAGCTTATGAGTGCCTATGAAAAATTCCTTAATCGCGGACCACGCCAAGAGCGCTTTAAAACTCATTTTGTGTATTTAACCCGCCCTTTCAATCAGCTGTTTGATGCACTCATCAATGGTGAAGGAGATATTATTGCCGCTGGCTTAACCCTGACTCCTGAACGCAGTCAGTTAGTTGACTTCACCGCCCCTTATATTAGCGACATCAACGAAATCCTGGTTGCCAACAAAGATGCTGAACCCATTACGCGTTTTGAAGAGCTCGCCGGCAAGCAAATTGTCGTGGTTGCCAACAGCAGCTATATCGTGCAGTTACAACAAATTAATCAAGTCTTGGGCGGTTTAGGATTAGACAGTATTGAAGTAATTCAAGCCAACACACTGCTTGAAGCGGAAGATATTCTAGAAATGGTGAATGCCGGACTTTTTCCTTACACCATCGTCGATAGCCACATCGCCAAAATTTATCGTAAGGCACTACCGAACATCGTGGTTCAAGAAGATTTTATCTTACGCCATGGAGGACAAATCGCATGGGCGATCAATAAAAAACTCCCCAATTTAAAAGCCTCCTTAAACGCCTTTATCGAAAAACAAGCTCGCCCCGGTCGCTATTTAAGTAACGTCCTGTTTCGGCGCTATTTTGAAAACGAAAACTGGATACAGCATCCGCTCGACTTTACCCCTTTGGACAAAACGCCATGCTTGCAATATTTTTTTGAAAAGTACGCACAATTTTACGACTTTGACTGGCGCATGATTGCGGCACAAGCCTATAAAGAATCCAAATTCGACCAAAACTTGGTCAGCCCAGTCGGCGCTTATGGCGTCATGCAAATTCGTGCTAGCACAGCGAACTCCAAACACGTTGCGATTAAAAACACTCGCACCAACTTAGAAAACAACATCCATGCTGGGGTGCGTTATTTGAGTTTTTTACGCGATCATTATTTTGACAAACCAGAATACTCGGCAGAAGATAAAATTAATTTTTCATTAGCCGCATATAACGCTGGGCCAGGACGGATTCGGCAGTTACAACGGATTGCAAAACGCGAAGGATTAGATCCAAATAAATGGTTTTATAACGTAGAAACCATCGCACGCAACGAGATTGGTTTAGAGACCGTCAACTATGTGACTTTTATTCAAAAGACATCCGCAGCAATTACCTTAGCGTTTAAACTGGCTGAAGAAAAACAACGACTAAAACGGACTCATCTGCAAGATATTCCAGCAATTTCAGATGAACCGCCCGAATTCCTATTCGACGAGACCCTTACACTGGATGGGCAACAAGAAGAAGCCAAGCGCCAAACCGAAGAACCGCTTGAAGCACCTCAACTGGATGATAACGACGAGCCTGACAAGACCGCAGACACCCCCTAAACCCTCCGATACAACGGGTTATAAAGGGCGATACACCCGAACATTGTTAAACCCTTGATCGCGTAAATACTGAGCGTGCAATTGGCTCATCACCCCTTTGTCGCAATACAGTAAATACGCTTTATCTTGTGCCAACTTTTTAAAGTCCGCACCCAATTGATTAAACGGCACACTTAAATGTTGCAATGCCAATGGATGTGCTTTCTTCTCCTCAGGACGACGAATATCAATCAACACTTCATCAGTGACAACATGCACAACTTCCACCGCTTGACGCTGATTTACATCCGCCACAATCTGATCAACATTAATGGTTTGTGCTTCAGCCACTGCCCGGTCTAAGACCCTCATATCAAACAGCGCATCTTCTTTTTGCGCGCGTTCAAAAGACGCATTCGTCACAGGGTTACGCGAAATCACCCCACAATATTCCGGCATGGATTCGGCATACTCTCGGGTACCAATTTGATCCGCTATCGCCATAATCTGCGGCTTATCCATCACCGCCAGCGGACGCAAAATCAACTTACTACTGGCCGCATCAATCACAGCTAAATTGCGCAAGGTTTGACTGCTGACCTGTGCAACACTTTCGCCAGTAATCAGCACGTCAATATTCATCTGCCCAGCCACTTGCTCAGCGGCTTTTATCATTAGGCGCTTCAGCATGACCCCCATATAACTCTCATGCGCGCTACGCAGAATTTCTTCGACTACAGCCTCAAACGGCACACTAACAAACTTAACCCGATGCGAAGCACTAAACTTGGCCCATAAATACAGTGAAACCTGCTTAACCCCAATTTCATGGGCAGCACCACCCAAATTAAAGAAAATAAAATGGGTTTTCACCCCCCGCTTCATTGATAAATAACTGGCAACCGTGGAGTCAAACCCACCCGACATCAAAGACAAAACCTCGCCTTGCCCCCCCATAGGAAAACCACCCAACCCCACGAACCGATCGGTAATGACATTCAAGGTTTGATCATACAAATCCAACTTAACGGTAACCTGTGGACTGTGTAAATCCACGCCTGCACTGGTACCCTGCTCAAACAGATACGAACCAACATAGCGTGCAATATCGCCCGATTTGAACGGATGGCTGCCAGTACGCTTTACCCTAACAACAAATGTTTTACCCGCGATTTTATCCAAATAAAATTCAGCCGCTTTTTCGGCAATCATTTGCAAATCATCACCCGTCTGAAAGTCTTTAACTTCTAAAACCTGTTCAATTCCAGGTGTGCGTCCTAATAGGTTGCGCACCGGCGCGTGCAAATCATCAGGACAGTAAACCTCAAGTTTATCGTGAAAACGTTTTACCTTTATTTGCTCATCAATGCGCCCGACTAAGCGTTTTAGATTCTCAGTCAGCTGCATCGTCATGCGTTTTTTTAACGGCACGCCTTTGACCATAATTTCAGGGAAAAACTTAATAATAAACTTCATGACACTTATCTCTTAACGCACATCAACCCGCTTTTTACATCGACTCAACGTAATCAAATATTTTAACTAACCCTATATTTTACCCGATTCACCAAGACGGCTGTTATTATCATCACGAGAGGTTAATAATGAACCGCTTCACTGAAAAACAGTCTCCCCCTACAAGCACTGCTTGCGAAAGCCACTTCGCTGTCCGCCTTCAACCTATCGCCTATTTGGCTTTGGCTATCCCCATGCACACAAGCATATAATTGACACCCCGCAACCCCATGCTTAAGTAAATAGAGACTTGTTCTGTGCCTCTCTAGGTAAAAGTTTGCGAATTACCACATCAACGGGTATCATTAGCGCAATTTTTTTTATCAATCTAAACAGCGAGAAACTCGATGAAAAGACTTGACCAAGTATTGGCTGCGGAAGGCGTTCCAGCAGAATTAGAACTAGTAATCAATGATGTTATTGTTGCGTGTAAAGACATCGCTTTCAAACTTCGTCAAGGTGAACTAGCCGGTATCCTAGGCGCAACAGAAGACGAAAACGTTCAAGGTGAGACGCAAAAGAAATTGGACGTTATCTCTAACGACCTATTAAAAGACATCCTAGTGGCTAACCCATACGTTCGTGGTATCGGTTCGGAAGAAGAAGATTACACCGTTGCTGGCTCTGCCGCAGGTAAATACCTAGTTACTTTCGACCCACTAGACGGTTCTTCAAACATCGACGTTAACCTTTCTGTTGGTACGATCTTCTCTGTACTTGAAGCGCAAGACGACCAGTCTGGCGACAACCAAGAAGTATTCCTACAAAACGGTCGCAAACAAGTTGCTGCCGGTTACGTACTGTACGGCCCATCTGCGCTTTTAGTGATGACAACTGGTAATGGTGTTAACATCTTTACTCTAGACACAACAGTAGGTGAGTTCATCCTAACCAAATCAGGCATCCAAATCCCTGCTGACACCGCAGAATTTGCAATCAACATGTCTAACCAACGTTTCTGGGAACCAGAAATGAAGCAATACATTGATGACTGTCTACTTGGTGAAGAAGGTCCTCTAGGCAAGCGTTACAATATGCGCTGGGTAGCGTCTATGGTTGCAGAAGTTCACCGTATTCTTATGCGTGGCGGTATCTTCATGTACCCATACGACAAGCGTGATCCATCTAAAGCCGGTAAACTTCGTCTGATGTACGAAGGTAACCCAATGTCGATGATCGTTGAACAAGCTGGCGGCGCGTCTTCAACTGGACGCATGGACATTATGGACGTTGCGCCAAAAGGTATCCACGATCGCGTTCCAGTGGTACTTGGTTCAAAAAATGAAGTGGCTAAGGTCGTCGCTTACCACAGCAAATAATCGAATCTAACTTAGATTCACAACACCCGTAACAAGGTAACCAGGAAGGCACGAAGACATCACGTTTTCATTACCTTAACGGCGGACTTGTTACGGGTGTTTTCGTTTTAATATTAAAAAATAATTAATGACCAAAAGGACTTTTCACCTTAGCCCTCACGGTCGATTTATAAGGAAATTACTATGGGTTTTGCAGCTGTACCAGCCGGTAAAGACGTACCAAATGATGTTAACGTTATCATTGAAATTCCAGCATTTGCGCCACCAATCAAATACGAAGTCGACAAAGAGACGGACTTAGTTTGGGTTGACCGTCTTCAAGGCTCAACACTTTCTTACCCAGCCAACTACGGCTACATCAACGACACGCTTTCTGACGATGGCGATCCGGTCGATGTTTTAGTGGTCACCCCTCACCCTCTTTTAGTGGGTTCGGTCATTCGTTGTCGTCCAATTGGCATTTTCAAAATGACCGATGACGGCGGCCAAGATGCTAAAGTCATTGCGGTTCCGGTTGATAAACTTTCACCTATCTACTCTAAGATTGAAAAAGTTGAAGACATACCATTACTTAAAGAGCAAATTGAACATTTCTTTAGTCACTACAAAGATCTTGAACCAGGTAAATGGGTCAAAGTTGATGGCTGGGGTGATGTAGAAGAAGCTCGTAAAGAGATTCTTGCCGGTGTCGCCAGCTACCAAAACAAATAAGTTTTAGTACAGTTCCGCAAAAACGCCGATCTCTATCGGCGTTTTTTATATCCTTTGGTAAGACAACAAACTCCTCACACCAACAGAAGCGTTTATCAACGCACCTATTTTTAGCACCATTGCTAGCAATGCCGCACCACTTTAACGCACTCGGTTCAAAAAGCATCGCTCAGCCGACGAAAACAGCTGATTAATCAAGCGATTGCCCGCGCCTTCAAACCAATCATAAAAAAATTCTGGTACAATATCGGCTAATTTTGTTTACTTAAATTTGAGTGAGAATATGGCAGAAAATCGTGATAAGCAGCTACGCGCGCGAGTGAAGCTTTTAGGGAATATATTAGGTAAAGTCATCGAAAAACAGGTTGGCAAAAAAACCTTCGATGCTGTAGAAAAACTACGTAAAGGCTATATCCTGCTTCAAAAAGAAGACGACCCGCAACTTCGTGCGGAACTCACCCGCTTTATTCAAGAACAGACGCCTGATGATTTAAATTTAATTATTCGCGCTTTTAATCTCTACTTCAGCCTAGTCAATTTGGCTGAAGAGGAGCACCAGTATCACGAACGTCAAAGCCAATTACGTTCCGATGGTCCTCTATGGACAGGTTCAGTTCTCAACACGATTGCCGAATTTAAAGACAAAGGCTTGGATGGCGCACAAGTGCAAACACTGCTCTCCAAACTCAACTATATTCCGGTTTTCACCGCACACCCAACTGAATCAAAACGCCGCTCAGTGATGGACAATTTGCGCCGCGTATTCCTAGATATTGGCACACTAAACGAAGCCGATAACTACAACAACGATTACGCAAAAGACTCGATTCATCAACAACTTGAAACACAAATTCAAGTACTTTGGCAAACCGACGAAGTACGTCGACAAAAACCAACCGTTGAAGACGAAATTCGCAATGGTATCTACTATTTCCGTCAATCCTTGTTTGATGCTGTGCCAACAGTCTATCGCTACATGGATCGCGCCCTGGCAAAACACTATCCAGACGATGCGATTGAAACACCCAATTTTTTAACTTTCGGTTCGTGGATTGGTGGTGACCGTGACGGCAACCCATTTGTTACCCACAACACCACAGAGCACGCGCTTTTACTCCAAAGCCGCGCGGTAATTTATGAATACCAAAAACGGGTTTTTGATTTAAGCTCAAAATTGACCCATTCAAGACATCTATGCGACATCTCACAAGATGTGATTAATCGCGCTACCATTTGCGATACCGACTTGATTCGTGCGGTCTTCAAAAAACGCCCAGAACGCTTTAAAGATGAGCCTTATCGCCGTTTTCTATACCTAATGCACGGCAAACTTAAGCACAATCTTGAGTATATTGAAGCCTCATTAAATGATGAATCTTTCGAGAAAAGTCCTTTAGCTTATGAGTCCGAAAACGACTTCTTACACGATCTTGAACTGATTTTCGATTCACTCTGCGGGCACGGGGATTTGAATGTTGCCGAAGCAGAACTACTGGACCTCATACGCTTGGTAAAAACCTTTGGGTTCTACCTAATGCGTCTCGACATTCGCCAAGAATCGACCGTCCATACCGATGCTGTAGCAGATTTGCTGCAACATTTAAATATCGACTACAACACCCTAAGCGAAGCAGAACGCATTAGCGTCCTTGCGCAACACGTTGCCTCTGCAACGATTATCGACACGCAGCACCTGCAATTACAAGAGATGACGCAAGAAGTCTTAGAAGTCTTTCATGTAATGCGCAAAATGCGTCAAGAAATCAGTCCAAAAGCGTTTAACAACTACGTTATTTCAATGACTCACTCCGCCAGCCATGTCATGGAAGTGCTCTTCCTTGCCCATCAAGCAGGTCTAGCAGGTTATAACGCAGGAAAACCGTATTGTAATGTCAATATCAGCCCTCTATTTGAAACCATCGAAGATTTAGAACACATTGTTCCAGTGACGAAAGACCTATTGGACAACCCGACTTATAAAGACCTGTTGCGCGCTTCCGGCAACCAGCAAGAAATCATGTTGGGCTATTCCGATTCTGCCAAAGACGGCGGCAATCTGTCTTCTTCTTGGTCACTGTATCAAGCACAACAACAAATTATGAAATTAGCGGATGCGCACGGCATTGATTGTCGTCTATTCCACGGACGCGGCGGTACTTTAGCGCGAGGAGGCGGCCCAACGCACCACGCAATTCTATCGCAACCGACTGGAACCGTTCGCGGCTCAATCAAATTTACCGAGCAAGGCGAAGTCTTGTCATATAAATACAGTAACTCAGAAACCGCCATGTATGAGTTATCTCTTGGTGTCACAGGCCTAATGAAAGCCAGTTTGAACTTGGTTAGACCTGTCAAACCAGATAACGAAAAATACCTGCAAGCGATGCAACAGCTGGCCCGCGACGGCGAACACTGCTATCGTGATTTGACCGACCATACGCCAGGGTTTTTTGACTTTTTCTATCAAGCAACCCCTGTTACCGAAGTGGGACTACTCAATATCGGTTCACGTCCATCGCACCGTAAAAAGGGAAACTTGTCGAAAGAGTCAATTCGCGCAATTCCATGGATTTTTGGCTGGGCGCAAGCGCGTCTTACCTTTCCAGCATGGCAAGGAACGGGCTATGCGTTAAATAAATGGATTGAAGAAAACGGTCCAGAAACACTGCAAGAGATGAATCATAACTGGCCATTTTTTAACGCCATCGCCAGTAACATTCAGATGGCGCTGGTCAAAACCGATGTCGTTATCGGCAAAGCCTACAGCCATCTTGGACGTGACCAAGCCGTTGCGCAGACGGTCTATCAAAAAATTGCCGATGAGCACAAACGAGCGTGCGCGCGTATTTTAGAAATCACCGACAATGAATACTTAATGGCCGACAACCCAACGATTGCTCTGTCACTGAAACGCCGCAATCCGTATTTGGTGCCGTTAAACAATATTCAAATTGAAGTACTGCGCCGTTATAAAAACGAGGCGTTGAGCGAAGAAGAGCAAGACAGATGGCTACCACCTTTATTAAACAGCATTAACGCGATTGCCGCGGGGATGCGAAATACAGGTTAACCGATTTCGCTCCATGTTATCAGGCGCCAAGACCGGATTTCCGCTTGGCGCTTTTTGCTTAGCACGTTTTATCTAACTCGAACACATCGAAACGCCGGCAAGGGGTTAGATTGCTGCTGAAGGTTTAGGCAGTAAAAATGGCGCTCGGAAAACCTAAGCATTTATCAAAATTTAAAAATTCAGTATAATAGCGGGCTTATATTTGCGGATTGCGCAGCCAAAAGCGAAACAATCCTCCTATAGATTCGCGAAAGACGAGAAAACTATGCAAATCACTTTATTAAAATCTAAGCTGCACCGTGTCAAAACGACTCACGCAGAAGTCGATTATGAAGGCTCTTGCGCCATTGACGGCACTTTAATGGATGTCGCTGAGATTCGAGAATACGAACAAATTCAAATTTATAACGTCAATAACGGTGAGCGCTTTACCACTTATGCAATTCGAGGTGAAGAAAACAGCGGAATTATCTCGGTGAATGGCGCAGCGGCTCACAAAGCCTCGCCCGGTGATGTATTGATTATTGCGACCTATATCGCTATGTCCGAAAAGGAAGCGGAAAACTTCAAACCCAAAATGGTGTATTTTGAAGAGCATAGCAATAAAATATCGCACACTAAAAATACCATTGCAGTTCAAAAAATGGATATCGCTAGCTAAAAAGTAAATTATTCCAATTTCAGTTCAGCTCAATTATCCAAACAAAAAGCAGCATTCTGATTTATCGGATGCTGCTTTTTGCTAGGTGAGCACTCAAGCCACTCCAATGAATTTAGTAAGACACCGAATAACAGCAAATGCGTTTAATGTTGCATCGCCATTTTTTCATTTTGCTCGCCCATAGATAACAGCAAAATTTCTACACGGCGATTTTTGGCAAAAGCCTGCTCGGTCTGACTTTTATCAATCGGCTGAGTGTCGGCAACGCCAATTGCTTGAACCTGTTCAGGACGCACACATTCGTCTTTAACCAGCTGGGCAACCACCGAAGACGCCCTGGCACTGGATAACTCCCAATTATTCAGAAAACGACCGCCAGTTATCGAGCGGCTATCAGTATGCCCAACCACTTTGACCAACAATGGCTGTTTTTTTAAATCGGCCAGCTTGCGCAAAAGCACCACAAAATGCGGTTTTAACTCAGCACGCCCAGCATCAAATGCAATCTGCTCAGGAAAAACCAACTTAATTTGATTACTCTGCTCAGCAAACTCAATCTTAACCGCCTGCTCTCCTAATAATGAGAAACTGCTCTGTAACTGTTTATACAAGCTCTGCATTTCTCTGGTCGATTTGTCCACCTCATCCGTTTGTGGGTTTTCAATCACAGGCGTTTGCGCATCAATGCCCTGCTGTACTGACTGAAAAAAAGAGGTTTGCTCTGGCGTTAACTCATCGCCATTACCTAGGGTTTCGTTAAAAGATTCAACTACCGCCTTGTACTTCACAATATCAACCGATGACATAGCAAACAACAAAACAAACAGTGCCATCAATAACGACATTAAATCGGCAAAGGTTGCCATCCATGCAGGACTCCCTGATGGCTTACTGCTCATCACCTTTATCCTGCTGTTTAGATTTAGCGGTACCCTGTAAATAAGGCGCCAATAAATCCCGCATAACCGCGGGATTATGGCCTCTGGCAATCGAATCAACCGCTTCAATAATCATCGCTTGTCGATAAGTTTCATTTTTAGTCCAAGACGCAATCTTATCCGCCACGGGTAGTGCAAATAAGTTGGCAATCATTGCGCCATACAGAGTCGTCAACATCGCCACGGCCATCGCGGGGCCAATCGCCGAAGGATCACTTAGGTTAG
Source organism: Thiosulfatimonas sediminis (assembly GCF_011398355.1). Lineage (GTDB taxonomy): Bacteria > Pseudomonadota > Gammaproteobacteria > Thiomicrospirales > Thiomicrospiraceae > Thiomicrorhabdus > Thiomicrorhabdus sediminis_A. The sequence continues at coordinate 935,947 of NZ_AP021889.1, read as the reverse complement.
AAAGCATCTGCACTAAGCCCACTAGAGTGCCAATCATGCCAAACGCCGGAGCGGCTTCACCAATTGAACGAAACACGCCAGCACTCGTTTCCGCTTTATCATTCAGCAAATTCGTTTGCTCACGCAAACTCTGCGCAACTAACTCTGGGGAATAACCATCCACCAACATTCGCACACCATTTTGATAAAAACGATTACCTACCTCAAACTCCTCCATCGCCAATACGCCTTTAGCGCGCGACAAACGAATCAATTCTTCGGTAATATCAACCAGCTCATTTAAATCCGTTGTTTCTTTATTCAACTTCAGAGCGTGAAAAGACATCCCAATGGCACTTAATGAATCTGCTAAAGAATAGCGAATCATCGTGGCGGCAGCCGTACCGCCAACCACAATCATAATACCGGGAACGTTGAAAAAAACCCCAAGCGAAACCCCCTCACCCATCGCCATAGCGATCAGCACAATGATGATGCCAGCGAGTAGACCAATAAGGGTGGAGTAACTCATAAGAAACCTTTGCTTAAGACACAGATGTGCAAAAAAGGCATAAAAGCCATGTTTAACGCACTTATCTTATATCAGAATATTATCCAGCAAGCGGGTTGTTCCAAGCCGGGCAACGCCTAAAATGACAAACTCTTGATCGAAATCAGTCGATTTTTGTAAGGTTTTTGGCTGACAAATCTCGATATAGTCAACCTGATCAAAACCTTCCCTTAACAAACGCTGCTGAGCAACTTCACAGAGAGCGAAAAAATCGCGATTACCCGACTGCAAAGCGGCGGCAATGTCTTGTAAAACGACCTGTAATTTAGGCGCAATCTGACGCTGTTCAGCGCTCAAATACTGGTTACGCGAACTCAGTGCCAAACCATTTTTATCACGAGCAATCGGCGCTGCAATGATTTTGATCGGCAAAGATAAATCCTCGACCATCATCTTTATCACGCGCAATTGCTGATAATCTTTCTGCCCAAAAACAGCACAATCTGGTTGTACCATATTAAACAACTTCAGCACCACCGTACTGACACCGTCAAAATGCCCTGGACGGACAGCACCTTCTAGGTTTTCAGTTAAACTGGCCAACACTTTAACTAAGGTCTGTTGTGCCGTACCATGCGGATAAACTTCCTGTACACTCGGGAAAAACAGCAAATCCGCCCCCTGCTCACTGAGCAACTTTTTATCCGCTTCAAAGGTTCGTGGATAGCGGTCAAAATCTTCATCAGGACCAAACTGCAGTGGATTAACAAACACACTGCAGACAACCTTATCGGCTTTTTGCTTGGCAACATCCACCAAACTTAGGTGCCCTTGATGTAAGTTCCCCATCGTAGGCACAAATGCCACCGTTAACCCTTGGCGCTTCCAACCTTGCACCACTAAACGCAATTTACTAATCGTTTCAATGACTTGCATTTTTAACACCCAATACCGTTAAATTATTCCGCTACCAAATGCGATGAATCAGGAAAAGTACGCGCTTTCACTTGCGCAACATAAGCGCCGATTGCCGCCTGAATAGACCCCTGACCAAACATAAAATTTTTACTAAACTTCGGCGCCTTACCCAAAGTCACACCCAAAATATCGTGTAAAACCAAAACTTGTCCGGATGTATGCACACCAGAACCGATGCCAATAACGGGAATGGATAAGGCTGCGGTAATTTTTTGTGCCAGTCCAGCCGGCACACATTCCAACACCAACATATCCGCACCGGCCTCTTGCAAAGCCAATGCCGCATCAAACAAGGCCTGCGCCGAAACAGCATCCTTTCCCTGCACCTTATAACCGTGTTTTTCCACAGACTGTGGCAATAAGCCTAGATGCCCACATACCGGAACACCTAACTGAGCCAAGGCTCGGATAATCGGCACCACACGTTGCGCCCCCTCAAGTTTAACCATATTCGCGCCGCCCTCTTTCATCAAACGGCCGGCGGCTTGCAAGGCGCTCTCAATCGTGGCATCGCTCATAAATGGTAAATCAGCAATACAATAAGCTGGGTGCTGCGCTTGTGCGTTACCGCGCTGAACCAACTGCGTGTGGTACACCATATTATCTAAGCTCACTGGCAAGGTAGTTGAGTGTCCTTGCACCACCATCCCAAGTGAATCGCCTACCAACAAAACATCAACACCAGATTGCGCCGCCCAATAGGCTTGCGAGGCATCATATGCCGTTAGACAAGCTAAAGCCTCGCCATCCGCAAGGGTTTTTTGTAGGTTTGATAAACGTTTACGCATGGTGTTTTCCTAAAATATCAGCGGCAATTTACGTAATCTTACTTTTAAGAAGCCGCCTCGTGACTCGCTTGAAAGCGTGACAAGAAGCGCATAATGTAACCTAAATGAAGGGATATTTGAACTGAGAGAAGCGCCCGCAGTTGGTTTTATTCAACCGCAAGCGGGAGCAAAAAACTCTGCTGCAAGTTTTTTAATAGGGTATCTATCGTCCCTAACCCGGGTATGTCGATCGCTGGAGCGATTTCTGCCAGTGGAACGAGCACAAAATCGCGCAGATGCATCTGTGCATGGGGAATCGTTAGAGTTTCGCTGTGTAAAGAGATTGCGTCATACAGCAAAATATCCACATCCATCGTGCGCTCGCCCCAATGACGTTTTCTAACTCGCCCCAACTGCATTTCAATATTTTGACACAACGCCAACAACGCCAAGGGCTCAAGCGAAACCTCTAAGCGACAAACCGCATTCACGTAATCCGGCTGGTCTTGCGGCCCTAAAGGCTTGGAAGCGTAGAGTTGAGAAGAAACCAACGAATGCACTTCCGGCTGCGCTTGCAGCAGCCTCAAAGCCTCTTTAATTTGTTGAACAGGGGCATCAAGATTCGCCCCCAACCCAAGATAGGCGGTATGAATTTTCACGAATCTTTAGGCGCTGAACTTTCGCCATTTTGGCTACGTTTACGGAAGAAATTACGGTTACGACGCGGTGGACGACGTTTGCGCTTATGCTGTGGCTTTAAATCTGAGGCAAAAGCGACACGTTCAACCGGGGTTTTTTCTTGATATTCCGTCCACCAGTCAAAAAGATGCTGCTCGGCCGTCTCTCCGGCGGCAACGCGAATCCCAAGAAAATCGTAAGCCGCACGAAAACGCGGATGCTCTAACAACTCTTGCGCCTTGTCACCATGACGCTTTGGCAGACGATATTGCAAACTCCAAATCTCGCGAATTTGGGCAGTGAAGCGTTTAGGTATCGCTGTCTGTTTAATCTGTTGCTCGATCACTTCATTCGCGGCAGCAAACAACGCATTTTGATGCACTTCACCTTGATCCATCAACGCTTGCTTACGTTGCTGCATTGGCTCCCAAAGCAAAGCGGAAAACAAAAACGCCGGATTCACACTTTTACCTGAACGAATACGCTCGTCAGTGCTTTTCAATGCCTCAATGACCAACATCCTCGGAAAGCCTTCACTTTCTTGCTCTAGCACTTTTTCAGTTTGCGGGAACAGATGCTCAAAAAGTCCGTAATGACGTAATTTTTCAAAAACCTGGACCGCAACACCGCTATGGAAAAGTTTAAGCACTTCTTCAAACATTCGGGCATTAGAGACATCGCTCAGCAAAGGCGCGAGTTCACGTATTGGTGCTTCCGATTGCTTCTCAATTCTAAAGCCTAATTTTGCTGCAAAACGTACAGCGCGAATCATCCGTACAGGATCTTCTCGATAACGCGTTTGCGGATCACCAATCAGACGTATCAGACCTTTTTCAATGTCTTCAATTCCCTGATGAGTGTAATCAAGAATCGAATAATCTTTCACGCTGTAATAGAGTGCGTTTACCGTAAAATCACGACGCCAGACGTCCTCTTCAATGCTGCCGTAAATATTGTCTTGCAGAAGACGTCCACTCTCATCAACTTCGCGCGTTTGCGCAAATTTTTTGCGACCGAAAAATCGACCACGCGCTTGCGGTGCCGTTTGATCATGACCTCGGAAGGTAGCTACTTCAATAATATTACGACCAAAACGAACGTGCGCTAAACGAAAGCGTCGCCCAATTAATTGGCAGCGTCGCTGGAATACCTGCTTAACTTGTTCAGGCTCGGCATTGGTGACAACGTCAAAATCTTTCGGCTCAAGCCCTAAGAGTAAATCGCGCACACAACCACCGACAAGATAGGCATCATAGCCGGCGCGCTTCAACGGATAAAGAACATCCAAAGCGGCACGATCAATGTCATCGCGGGAAATATTGTGGTCGTCTCGACTTAAAACGAAGGGTGGTTGATGATCCTCAGCTGTCACGGGCTTAGGGCTGGAAAAAAAGGCGCTTATTTTTCGGATAAAACTGTGCATAGATTTTGTTGTTAACTACCATATACTGCTAAGGACTTGACACCACTGCCAATAAAACAAACGGTGCAGCCAATGCTAAAAGGCGTTTACGAATCTTACAGAAACTATTCGCAACCCTTGAACTAAATTTTCCTCATTTTAACGCCTTTTGCTAAGACTGCAATCAAAGCCACCAACTTTCGCTTTAAACGGGACAAATCAGTATGCACCAAAAACTCAAACACCCAATTTACTCTTACAGTTTAGTCAGTGGCCAATTTGGCCTAATCGGCGCTTTAGCTGTGTTTGCTTTTCCGGCTAACTGGCCAATTTGGAGCCTGTTTTTTTATGCCGCTGGTACACTGCTTGGGCTATGGGCTCTAAAGACAATGCATCTCGGTCACTTTAATATCGTGCCAGACCCACTGCCACACTTGGCCGTCGTCACCACTGGACCCTACAGGTTTATCCGTCATCCGATGTATGCCGCCATTTTACTTTTCTGTTTGCCTCTGCCACTACTTGATGGCCAACTTACGAGCGCTTGGCTTTATTTTGCCTTATTCGCGACACTGCTTTTAAAGCTGCATTACGAAGAGACTTTAATCTGCCGGCAAGTAAGCGACTATCGAATCTACCAAACCCATACCAAAAAACTCCTTCCATGGGTCTTTTAAAGATGAATGAGAGACAGAACGAGAAATCCCAGAATATTTTTCCATTTGAAACATTGCGTAAACAAACCTTCTAACCAGCACAATAATTCACCTCACTAGGCGATGCGGACTTATTCCGTGCCACCCTAGCGATTCATGCTTAAAAATGCGAAAATACGCGCAAATTTCAACCTGCTACTGATAAATCAACGATGTAAACGGCACCTTTTAAGGGATTTAGAGAACACAGATTATGCATAAACCGACCTTATTAAGCGGCATTCAGCCCTCCGGCGACCTGATGATTGGCAACTACATTGGCTCAATAAAAAATTGGGTAACCATGCAAGATGATTACAATTGTCTTTTTTCGCTCGTCAATATGCACGCCATCACAGTTGAACAAAATCCCGAAGAGCTGCGCAATCGCAGTTTAGATTTTGTTGCTTGGTATCTCGCCTCTGGCATTAATCCGGACAAAAGCACTGTTTTTATCCAATCACATGTACCAGAACATTCCGAACTAGCATGGATTTTAAACTGCTCGACCTACATGGGCGAACTTAATCGCATGACGCAGTTTAAAGATAAATCGGCGAAACACTCGGCCAACATCAATGTCGGGCTATTTGATTATCCCGTCTTGATGGCGGCAGATATTTTGCTGTACCAAACGGCGATGGTGCCCGTCGGCGCGGACCAAAAACAGCATTTAGAATTAACCCGTGATTTAGCCATGCGCTTTAATAGCAAATACCAACGCGATATTTTCACTGTGCCGGAACCGTTCATTCCACCGACAACCTCAGGCGGTCGAATTATGAGCCTGCAAGACCCACTATCAAAAATGTCTAAGTCCGATGAAAACAAAAATAACTTTATCGCGCTGGGTGATGATCCGAAATTGATTCTCAAAAAGTTCAAACAAGCGGTGACCGATTCCGATTCGCAAATCCACTACGACCTTGCCAACAAACCAGGTATATCCAATTTACTGACGATATACTCAGTTATTAGCGGTCAATCTATTGACGAAGTGACCAAACACTTTGAGGGAAAAATGTATGGCCACCTAAAAGTCGAACTCGGTGAATTGGTTGCCGACTATTTAGCACCAATCCAAACAAAGTTTAAACAAATTCGATCTGATGAGGCGGAGCTCAAAGCCATTTTAGCAGACGGCGCAAAACAAGCCCGCGCGCAAGCGCAAGTAACGCTTGCCGAGGTGCATAACGCCATCGGTTTTGTGAGTCCATAATAACTTTCGTATAACTATCACAGCAAAAAAGTACCTTTCGCTAAGGAGACACAAAATAAGTCCCTAGGCCAATAAGGTGCTTTTCTATTTCATCACTACCTCAAAACGCTAAGATTCCGTTAAAAGAGCCTTACAGCAGACCAAAGTTAACTTAAATCATATTCAACTGCAATAAATCACCACAGGGTTTAAGACTGTCTACATTTATTAGCATGAATGCATCAAAATTAGCAAATATAGTGAAAAATATAGGCCAATTGGCCGTTTTGAAGCGCAACGAAAAACCAAAATTCTCAAATCATGAGACCAATCTTTTCCAAAAGCGAACACTGCTTAAACTGGAGGCATTACGATGCAACAAACCTTATCTGGGAAATCCACAAAACTGTTACTCAGTCTATACCTGGTTATCTTTTTGATAATCAATGGACTTGGTGCCACTCTCATCATCCAAAGTTCAGATAACTACCATAAAAATATAAGTGAACTGCAGGCACAGATTTACGAAAAACAACTGATTTTTAAAGAGCTTCAATCACAGATGGGTTATGGCAATATGATCCATAACTTCAAAAACTTTATTTTACGCGGCGAAACAGATTACCGCACCTCTAGCTACCCAGCAAAATTCCAAGAAAATATCGACAAAATTAACGACCTAATTGCCCGCTACCAAAAAGTCGAAACACCAACCGAAGAAGAAATTAAAGAGCTTTTAGCCATTCAAAACACAGTGAAGCAATACACTCAGCAGATGGAATTGGTTAAACAGTTGAAAGCCGAAAATGCACCAATTAACTACATTGACTCTCAAGTTGTTGTCGATGACCGTCCCGCGATGAATGCGATGCAAGATTTATTTACTCACATGCAAGAAAGTGGCAGCACACAGTTAAAGGCATTGAATAAAGAAATTAAAGCCTTCCAAATCAGCCAACTGTTGACTCTGATTATTGTATTAGCACTGCTTAATTTATTGGCCATTGAAGTATTGGTTCGTCGCGGGCTAATCAAACCACTTATCCACCTTAGTGAAAACATTCGCCGAATCTACAAAAACCAAGACGAGGTGAACCTTGACATCAAAATTCCAGTCGAAGGCGCGAAAGAGACCCACGAACTCGGCATATACATGAACAAATTAATCAGCACTGTGCGCAAACACATGAACAGCGCAGAGACCGTTAAACACGTAGTTGACCAGTCTTCAACCAATATCATGATTGCCGATGAAGATTTAAACATCACTTATATGAACGATTCGATTTTACATACCCTAAAAAACGTCGAAATCGATATTAAAAAAATGTTGCCACACTTTAAAGCCGATGATCTGATTGGCAAAAACATCGATATTTTCCACGTAAATCCAGCCCATCAACGTAAGCTGTTAAAACAACTTAACGACACCTATGTCGCCTCCTTAACATTAGGCGACCTCCATCTGCAGATTATTGTTAATCCGCTTTGGGATATCGATGGCAAACGCAATGGCTTCGTCACCGAATGGAAAGACGTATCACAAGAAGTCAAACTAGAAAAAATGCAAACCGCCGTGGAAAACAACTTAAAAACCATGGTCGAAAAAGCGGCAAAAGGCCATATTGGCGAACAAATTGATGTAAGCGCATTAGATGGCTTCATTCATGATCTCGGCGCGCAAATCAATCACATGTCCAAAGCAATTGCTGCCGCTAACCAAAATATTGCCGATGTCATTATCGAACTCTCTAAAGGCAATTTAACCGACCGAGTGACCGGTGCATTTGAAGGCGGACTGGGTGAAATAAAAAACGCCATCAACACCTCACTAGACAATTTATCCAGCACTTTGGCAGAAGTGAACAATACCGTGCATGAAATCGCCAACGACATGCGCGAAACTTCACAGCGCAACGAAGACCTTTCTTCTCGCATCCAACAACAAGCAGCCTCAATTGAAGAAACAGCAGCCACAATGGAAGAAATGACCTCAACGATTCGCAACAACGCATCAAATGCCAAACAAGCGGACCAACTAACAGGCCAAGCGTCCAGCAAAACCAAACAAGGTTCGGCAATTATGACGAAAACCATTGAAGCAATGGAGGAGATTAAAACCTCTTCTGAACAGATTGTACAAATTATCGGATTAATTGATTCCATCGCCTTCCAAACCAACCTATTGGCGCTTAACGCTGCCGTTGAAGCGGCTCGTGCCGGCGAACATGGTCGAGGTTTTGCCGTGGTAGCGGGAGAAGTTCGCGCACTGGCGGGTAAATCGGCAAATGCGGCGAAAGAGATTAAAGATTTGATTGACCGTTCGGTCGAAAAAATTCAACAAGGCACAAAATTAGCACAAGAGTCCGGAGAATCTTTAACCCAAATCAATGATGCGATTAGCCAAGTTACCTCTATCGTAGCGGAAATCGCCTCCTCTTCTAACGAGCAGGCACAAGGCGTTGAACAACTTAACCAAGCAATTGCTTCACTAGACAGCAACACTCAAGAAAACGCCCTTTTAGTGGAAGACTCAGCCCGAAGTGTTGCCATTATTGAACAGCAAACAAGTGGCTTGGTTGAACGCATGCAAGAGTTCAAAATTGGCAATGAATTTCTCAACGCAGCGCGTTCAAAAGCCAAACAGCAAAAGCACGTCGCCCCGCAGGCCGCTCCAAGCCAACCTGCTAAGAAAACCTTAGCACCGGTTAGAGCCAACACTTCGCTACCGCCTGCAAAAATCAAAAAACAGGAAATTATCAGCCCAATCAAAAACAACACGCGCGATGAAAGCTGGGAAGAATTTTAATCAACAAATTGGCTAGCAAACGCACTAAAACCCGCAAAATAATGCGGGTTTTTTTATACCTCGACCGATACAAATATCAGAAAATACCAATATAAAAATAAGCAATCTTGCCTAAAAACTATCTATTTCTGTTTCATGCGCAAAACGCGTAGTCTAACAAACAGTTAAGGATTTCCTTTTCTGATATATAACAATCCGCAAGTGTTTGAAATCACGAGGTGCCATTATGAAAAAATCCGTTTTACTCAGTGCCAGCCTACTAACAACCGGTATTTTATTTATCCCTGTAACGCACGCTGATTCCGTGCCGTCAACCAAACAAATTAGCTGTCAATTAATGAAAATCATCGCCCAAGATGTCATTACATCGCGACAAGAAGGCCAAGTAATGACCGCTGTTGCCAATCGAATCTTAGAAGATGGCTGGGAATATAGACAAGCCAACAGCATTGCCTATGACTACATCCAAAAAGCTTACCAAGTGCCAGTGCAACTTGATTCACAAACCAAACAACAAACGATTCAAAGTTTCAGCGCTAAGGCATATAACGACTGCGTCTGTAACTGGAACGCCAAACCTAAAGACGGCATCTAAAACAACACTACACTTTTTTATTTATTCATTTCACTCTAAATTAATTTCAGTAAAGCCCGATCAAGCGATTAATCGGGTTTTTTCATCCTCCCTGCGCTTCCTCAACGATGCAATCATTTTGCTCCCATTGCACATTCCGGCGGACTTGAACGGCTGTTCCGATATTACTTGAACACCTTAAATCAACGCATCCTTGGCTGAGCTATTTTTACATTAAGTGTTCAAGTGCAGTCGGAATATGTACTCATCTATTAATCAATTACGCTTATCCATACATAACATTTACAGAACCAAAATAAGTATGTATACTCATATTTGTAAATTTTTTTACACAAATAGACCTCCCTAGCACGCCCAAAATAAGCCACCGAAGATACTCAGAATATTATTTGCAATTCATACACTGCAATTAGTGATGAGCGACAGCCGCCCCACTCATGGAGAAACCAATGCTCGGTATTCGTAAAATGATGTCAGACCGTTTTGTCAGTGCGCATCAATTTGATGCCACCTTAAATACTGTCGGAATTTTTGCTAGCATGGCATTTTTTTTCAGCATCGCTTTTTACGGATTTGGCGACACCAACGGTGCCAGCGTACTTCTGCTGATAGGGGTTATTTGGAGCGGGGTATTTTTTGTCGGCAAACGCTACAGAAAACAAGCTAACCATCATTGGATTATTCTCAGCGGCTTAGTCTTATTACTGTATTTTCAATTAAGTCAAGGCTCACTACAAACTCCGCATTCTGGATGGCTACTGCTTGTACCAATCTATGCATTAGTCACTTTAGGTGTGATTGCTGGCGGTGTTTGGTTAACTCTCGTGATTATCACACAGATTTTAGCGTTCTACTTTTCTGCAACAATACATAACGAGTTTGCAACTTATCTATCTCAAATTCCAAAAGAATCCAGTCAACTGACTTTTTTAATCAGTATTTGTGGACAACTCATCACTGTATTTATCGCTGTGCTTTTCATTGAAAAAGCACGTAGCAGAGCATTTATCGAAATGCAAAAAAATGCACACGAACTGGAAACAGCCGAGCTGATGCTCAAAACAATCATGAACTCGATTCCTGTGAGCGTCTTTTGGAAAGATATCGAACTCAAATTTCTTGGCTGTAATCAGCGCTTTGCCGAAGACATTGGTAAACAACCGCACGACATCGTTGGCTTAGTTGACGCACAAATACTCAACCCCGAAGAAGCCAGCTGCTCGCATACCAGCGACCAAATCGTCTTAACAAGCAAACAACCACTTTGCGAACAAGAACACGAATACATTCGCGCCAACGGCGACAAAAAATGGTGTCGTATCAGTAAACTTCCATTGCTCAATAAACATCAAGAATTGGTGGGTATTTTAGGAGTATGTGAAGACATCACCACTCTAAAAGAAAAAGAAGAAACCATTGCCAAAGCCAATTCTAGCCTTAATACCGCACAACGAATTGCTCACATTGGCAGTTATGAATGGAACTTAGTTAACGGCGATATTTTCTGGTCAAATGAACATTACCGCATTTTCGGCTACCAAGAAAACAGCTTTATGCCAAACATTTTTGACTTTATTAAGCAGGTAGAAAGCAAAGACCTTGAACGTGTACAACAAGCCATAAATCATGCAATTGAAATCAGCGGCAGATTGGATATCCACTTCAAAATTCGCACCGAAAAGGGCCAACATAAACACATCCACGGTGTCGGCAAAGTCCTTTACGATCAGGATGACCAGGCCATTGCGATGATTGGTACAGCACAAGATGTCAGCGAACGTATTCGCCAAGAAGAAAAGAAAGCCGAAATTGCCGAACAACTAAAAAAATATCAGCAGCACCTTGAACAGCTGGTTGAAGAACGAACCCATGAGCTAACGCTTGCCAACTCAGCCAAACGAGACTTCCTCGCCAATATGAGTCATGAAATTCGCACGCCGATGAATGTCATTATCGGCCTATCTCACCTTGCACTCAAAACCGATCTAAACCCTAAACAGCGTGACTACCTAAATAAAATTCACCGCGCATCCAATTCATTACTGGGGTTAATTAACGATATTCTCGACTTTTCCAAAATTGAAGCCGGCAAAATGGCACTGGAGAACATTCATTTTAAACTGCAAGACTCCCTTGATTTCATCAACACACTGACCATCGACCACATTAATAGAAAACAACTTAGCTTATTTATTGACGTCTTCCCCGACGTGCCAAACCAATTAATTGGTGACCCATTGCGCATAAATCAAATCATTCTTAATCTTGTCAATAACGCCATTAAATTTACCCAGCAAGGTGAAATTCGCATTCAAGTCGAAAGCATTCGCAAAGAGCCAGATCAAATCACCCTTAAATTTTCAATTATCGACAGCGGTATTGGCATGACTTTGAAGCAAAGTGAAAAACTCTTCCAAGCGTTCACACAAGCCGACACCTCGACAACCCGCAACTATGGTGGAACTGGCCTAGGTTTAGCCATCTGCAAATCCTTAACAGAATTAATGGGCGGAAAAATCTGGGTAGAAAGCCGCCCTAATCACGGCAGCACCTTTACTTTTACCGCCAATCTAGGACTCCCCAGCGAACAAAGCCTATCAACCCCCACTTTCAATAGCGCCGATAAAAGCACACATAACACCCCTAAAAACGCTGAAACCGTGCTTAAAAACCTTAAAGCACGCCAGATTCTTTTAGTCGAAGATAATGAAATTAATCAACAGGTCGCCAGCGAACTACTAGAACAAGTCAATATCCAAGTAAGCATTGCGAACAATGGTAAGCAGGCACTGAAAAAAATACACGACCAAGATTATGATTTAGTCTTGATGGACATTCAAATGCCGGTGATGGACGGATATCAAGCCACGCAATCGATACGCCAACAGGCACAATTTGCAGAACTTCCGATTATCGCCATGACCGCGAATGCCATGCGCGAAGACCAGCAAAAATGTCACGAAGCCGGCATGAATGATTTTATTGCCAAACCGATTGAACCTAATGAGCTTTATCAAAAACTTGCTAAATGGCTTAATTAAACAATCGAGGGAGGGGCGTTAAGGGAATTTTTCTGCGTCCATTTTTTCGTAAGCGACAGAAACGGCTTGTTGAAGCTGTTGTATCCAGACATACTCAATGCCTCCAAGAACTGGACTATGCCTGCCCACAATTGGAACCCCCCTTATCGCAACTGGCGATACATTTTGAAGGCCGACTGGACAAGGCGCTGAATATTTAGTACCCAAGGCTTTTGAACACTCTCGCAAAATAATTAAAAATACTTCTTTATGAGCGCAAAAGCTCCATTTTATACGTTGCGTAAATCCCAGTGCAAACGCATGAATCACGATCGCAGTAACCCCATGACTTTAAAAAGATAATTGTCATCCGAGCCACAGGCCATGCGATTGTTTTTGATTCCCAACTTCAATCCGTTCTCTTTTTTGAGTAGATTCAGCGCAATTTGGCGTGTTGTTGCCAAGTTTTCCCCCGCATAACCTTGGCGTGCTCTGCTTTGGTCTTCGTTAAAACTGACATCTAAAACCCAGTGCAGTTTGTTTTCCACTTCCCAGTGTTGGCGTGTGGCCTTGAGCACCGCTTCGGCGCTAAGAATCGGACTCGAAATATAAAAACGAAGTTGGCTACTGCCTTTGCCTTGAGATACTCGATCGACTTGGACCGCCGCAAGGGTTTGAATTTTCGATTCCGATTGCTGAGCGAGCTCTGAGGCGTTAAACACCCAGCTTCGGCGATATTCTTGGCGACCATCCCCCTGTTCAATCTGTTCAGCAAAGCCGACGCCTAATGTGTCCTGAGGATGCGTTTCCCAGTAGGTGGTCAAGTGCTTTTCGACGTCCCTGTACAGGGTTTTCTGATTCTTTTTAACACACAGCAGATAATCGGCTTGGCGCTCGATGACTTTGTGAGCAATCGCTTTTTGGCAACCCATCGCGTCCATCGTGACCAAGCAGCCTTGAATGGCAAGCTGGTCGAGCAAGGCCGGAATCGGAATGGCTTTGATTTCATTGGATTTTGTATCGACCTTATGCTGTCCGTGGGCAACGCCCGCTTGCGTAGCCTACGCATTAACCATGTGAATCGCCTGTTGCTTGGAGAAATCCGATGCCCGGAGTGTTTTGCCGTCAATGGCGACCACACCAATGAGCGGCGTGCTCAGGATCAACTCTTGCACCCAAAGGCTGAAGCGGTCGCGATACACTTGTGGGTCCAGTACGGCAAAGAGGCGGTTAAAGGTGTCATGCGAAGGCACTCCGCCCGCCGGACGCAAAGTGCGTTTAAACCACTTTTCTCGGGTTTGGGCAAAGAGCGCAATGGACTCCCAATCGTCCGCACCGCAGAGCATCGCACAGGTGGCCATAAAAATGACTTCCCCTAAATCGTGTTTGCATTTGGCTTGTTAGCGAGGATCGTCAAGGTGTTGCAGGTGTTCTAACAAAGTCATGCTATCGGCTTTCAAAAAAGCGGGCAGAATGAGTCAACCGACGGCATAATGCAAGCGTCATTGAGTCGATGGTGCTTAAAAAATGTTCATGCGTTCGCCCTGGCGTAAACCCTTGCTTTCCCCTCGCCATCTTTTAATTGTGGCAGCCAATCCTAGTGCAAGCAACTCACTTTTTTATCAGCAGCTCAAGAAAATTATTATTGCTGAGCTAAATGGTCTTTCCCAACTAGATAACCCCAGTCATCATTGTTCTCAGAAACCGCTTCAGTGGTTTTTACGCTCGGTGAGGCTTTTCCCACTGAAGATAAGAAACCAAATCGACTATTACCTTGACGGGTATGTGACTGGTTCAATCGAGTTAACATCTCATCAAAAGCCTTGTTCTTGTAAACAATCATGCAACCATAGTAATTTTCACCCTGCCATTTGCTCTGATGAACGATCCTAACAACGCAATGAACTGTCCCCTCTTGCCTCTCTGAGAGCTCAAAAACAATATGATCGCCTTTCAATAAAACTGCGTTCGAAAGCAAGCTTAAGCCACTCCCGTCCACAGAAACATCCTTGAGAACGGCAGCGCCCGTAATTTTCCGCTTTTCAAGCACACCTTTAAGATGCACTGCGATGCGATTAACTCTAGATTCCATAAGCAATCTCACTACTAATTTATTTAAACCCAAAACAACGATTTAGTTTCGGGTTGGAAACCCTAAGCCTGACAATACAAATTTTAATAAAAACCCCTTGCTTTTGTAAGTGATAGGACTACTTACAGATTACAAACTGGTATTTTTGATGCCACTAAGTTACGAGCAACTTAGTTAAGCGAAGGCTTACAGCACAAGTCGCGTCCATATCCATCGAAAGTATCTATGTCTATTGAATTAAACGCTTTTCCGTCTTCAATATCCGTCAACTGCACTTCGAACTGAATGACTTCACCGATGGGCTTATGACCATTGAAGCTTTACCCGTCACATCGCCTAGGACTTGCTCATCCAAGAACTAACTTACATTGCCGCAAAGGTCAATGAGTTGGACGAAGAACGACTTCATTTTCCTCGCATTCTTCAACCTCGACAACAGCGCCCCAACAAAGCTTAATCATAAAGCGTATATTCGTCAATTTCTAGGCTAACTTCAATCAATGCCAAATCAGGTATCGAGCCGAGCACCAGATCATCCCCAGAAATTGAGTTCAAAGACTTTAAAAACCCCGCGTTTAGATCACCTGCATATTCCGGCGGATTTGAACGGCGGATTTGAACAGTGATTCCGGTTTTACTTGAACACCTAAAATCAACGCATCGTTGGCTGGGCTATTTTTACCTTAAGTGTTCAAGTGACGTCAATCTCTGATTGCGTTTTACGCATCGATTCGCCTTTCAGTTTGATCCGATGTGCGTTGTGCATCAGTCGGTCTAATATCGCATCGGCAAGGGTGTTGTCACCAATCGCTTGATACCACTCTTCGGTTGGCAGTTGACTGATCAGAATCGTGGAACTGCTCCCATGTCGGTCATCCATAATTTCCATCAGGTCATTGCGTTGGGAGGCTTTGAGCGGTTCAAGCCCCCAGTCATCGAGGATCAATAGCGGTAATTTCGCAAGACGCTTGAGTGCCGTTTGATAGGTGCCATCGGCTTTCGCTTGGGTCAACTCCAATAACAGACGACTGATTCGGAAGTACTGCACAGCGTGCCCTTGCAGACAGGCATGGTGCCCCAGGGCACAGGCAAGATAGGTTTTGCCTGAGCCGCAAGGTCCCGTCAGTAAGACATTCTGGTGGCGCTTAATCCACTCTCCTTGAAGCAGGTCTCGCATCACACTGGCTTGAAGTCCTCTGGGGTGTTGATAATCAATGCCTTGAGCCGTCGCCAACAGCTTGAATTTTGCTTGTTTGATTAGGCGCTGTTGTTTGCGATGATCTCGGTCTTGTTGTTCGCTTTGCATCAGGTGTGCTAAGCGTTCCGTGAAGCTGAGATCTTGATAATGATTGGGTTGGTCAATCTGAGTTTGCAAGGCGTGGCGCAGACCGTAGAGTTTGAGCGCATCAATTTGATTGAATAGGGTTTGCATAGCGGTTCTCCGAATTAGTGAAAGCTGTGTGGACCACGAATGTTTTCATGGGACTGAGGCAGAGTGGAATGAACAGTGGTTTCTTCGGGCAGTTGATCTAGATGACTGGTCAGAATGTTTTTCAGCTGCTGTAAGCGAAACAGCTTGTGACGATTCGCTCGCCGACACGCTTGGTTTAATCGCTCTGCCGAGTACTGGCGAGTGAGACCCAATGCGCCTAAACAGACTCGATAGGCCTGTTCTGGATGCGCTTTGGTGGTGAGTTGATGCGTGACCCATGCCAAAACGTCCGGCCCTATGGCCTTAGCTTGGTTTTTTAGACGGCCCGGTGAGACCTTATGCTGGGCAAGATGCGCTTTGGGCATGTGCTGGGCAGCGGTAACAGGCCGGCCGGTCAATTTTCTTGAACCATTCCTGGCAATTGCCCGCAAGCTGTTTAAAGGGTTTTTGGTTGACCTTAATGAGTAAGGCGTTCATGCATTGATTGAGCTCTCCCAGGAAAAAAATGGGTGAATCAGAGTGATGGGGATAAACTTAAGAATCTAAAAATTGTGATTTCCTAAATGCACCACAGGTGAATAATAATCATATTATTAATTATTGCTTATTCTGACAAACCGCGTGCGGGGCGACTATCCCTGCTATTAGACTCCTGTAATTCAGATCGGCATAAGCCCTTATCCGCGTTCTCAGTTATCCAAGCAATCACTATCAACCATTCGCGCGCAATCAGCCCTTTTTTACCCCTTGTGGGTAAAAGCGTCGAGGACTAAATACAAATATAGAAATTTATTTTTTGGTAATTTTTTTGGTAAATACAAGAAAATAGATATTGAATACATAACAAAAAACCCCTGTAAATACATCATTTACAAGGGTTTGAATAATGGCGCGCCCGAAGGGAGTCGAACCCCTAACCGCTCGGTTCGTAGCCGAGTACTCTATCCAATTGAGCTACGGGCGCTTTGATTGTGGCGCGTATTTTAGTTATCAAAAGCGTTTATGTCAAATACTTTTTTTACTTTTTTTTGCGCTAGGCTTTGATGTTGTCTGTCGCTGCCTGATGAGCGCGTATTATAGAGACCTACCCACAAGAGTCAATACCTTTTTTAAAAAAAATCAAAGTGTTTGCAAAACACTGCAAACCACCCCATCTTAGCAGACGATAACCCAACCTTTTAAACAGTTAAAATGCAAATAGCGATGCAAAAAAAGAAAAAATGGGAATATGGATACGCAAAATTGACAGGTTGCTTTTTATTTAGCACAATACTGGTAAGTAGTTCTTACCCGTTAGCTTCTAAAAAATGGCAATACTACCTTAAGAATGCTTAGCCAGATAGATTGGCTTAAAAGTCAGAATCGGAATGACCAAGCCTAGCTACTCCTTGGCCGAACAGATTGAGTGTAAAGCGCTAACCAAACTTTACAAAATTAACACGTCAGAATAAATGACCACTAGCGGAGTATTGTAACGCTTTACCCGCGATTGATTTTTTACGGAGCAATAGGATTTACCCCAGAGTGATACTTTGATACCGATTCATTTTTGGTTACGACCATGATGTGTTACCAGAAAATAGAGCCCTGTTTTAATTCAAGCAAACAACCCGTTTGGTTTTTCAATTTTTTAAGGAATTACTTCGCATGAGAGCGCATAAAATTCATACAGCTGCATTGAGTCTTCAAGCTGTTTCCATTCTCATTTTTGCGCTGTTCGTTTGGGTTCTAGCCGAAAACTTGGTTAGCCTATTTGAAGAAATCAAATGGATTGAGCAGACCAAAAACAGCAATGTCATGATTGATACAACGAATCAGCTTTCCACCGAAGACAATCTAGGCTACAAGTTGATTTACGGCGAAAAAGCCAATTTTGATCAATGGAAAGAGGAGCAATTACGTACTAACCAGCTTATGGATACTTTTTTGAAGCGCTTAGACGATGAACGAATCACCGGTCTGGACGTTGCTTGGAACAACTATCTCGATAAGCGTAACGTGATTGAAGAGTGCGCAACTGGCAAGCGTTGTTACTATTCGCCGTATGATGGTGAAGAAATTCCACCAATTGAATTACAGCACGTGCTAATTAGCACTAAAAAACAACTTTTTAACAGCCATTATTTTAATAAAAATATCACTTCTTTAAGCGACTTCTCATGGCAACTGGAATATTGGACAATCCGCTTTTATCGTTTGCTGACTTTACTTGAACTATACTCTACGCAACCGTCCAAAAAACTGCAGACAGACATTATTAGTTTAAGTTTAATGATGGAGAAAAACGGCTTATTATTGGATGCAGACCAAGCGTTTTTTGCCCGCTATCCCGAACTCTTTGAAAAGCTTGGCGCTATCGCCAAAAGCTACCAGTTAATTAGCATAGACTACCTTCGCCCTCTGCAAAATATGCAAGGCAAAGCGCCCGTTACGCCCAAAATTACCAAAGAGATGCAAACCACACTCAATATGAGCGGTTTTGAACTGCAGTCGATGGTGTGGGAAACCATCATGAAAGAGGTTAACCAGTCGTACCAATCACGTTTCAATCACTTCCTATTCAAAACATTCTTAATGCTATTTGGCATAGTCGCGCTGATTATTTTGATCCGCCTGGTGAAACACAGCGCGCTGGAACCTTTTGCGCAAAACGAAGCCATTTTAGAAGGCGCAGCAGCAGGGATTATCCAAATCAATTCCAAAGGCATCATCACCCGTGTTAATAATGCGGCGGAGAAGATGTTTGGCTATTCAGCCAGCGAAATGCTCCATCAGAATGTCGAAATGCTAATGCCTGCTAACTACGCAAACCATCATCAAGAATACATGGGTAGTTATATGCATACCGGCCATGCCAAAATTATTGGCAAAGACGACCGTGAAGTTGAAGGCCTTCGTAAAAACGGGAAAACCTTCCCATTAGCCTTAGCGGTTTCAGAAATAAAAGACCGCGGCGATCGAGAGTTTATTGGTATTTTGACCGACTTAACCGAACGAAATGAAGCACGTAACGCAACCCAGCTGCGCAATAAACTCCTTGATGCCCTAAAAACAGCAACTGAAGCTTCTGTGGTTAACCATCAACAAGAAAACCAATCTTGGGATAAACTGCTTAAAGTCATACTTGATATTACTGGCAGTGAATTTGGTTTCTTGGGTGAAGTCATTTATAAACCGGACAGTAATAAACGC
Organism: Thiosulfatimonas sediminis; assembly: GCF_011398355.1. GTDB lineage: Bacteria > Pseudomonadota > Gammaproteobacteria > Thiomicrospirales > Thiomicrospiraceae > Thiomicrorhabdus > Thiomicrorhabdus sediminis_A. The sequence goes on along the minus strand of NZ_AP021889.1, from coordinate 916,599 downwards.
TGTTTACGTCTGCACGCCCTAAGCAATATCTCTTGGGATAGAGATTCACAGAAACTCTATGAAAGTATTCGCGGTTCAAAAGACGCGTTTTGTTCGCCAGACACTCTCATTGGCGAAGTGCTCTATAAAGAAAAAACGGTTATCAGTAATGATGTTATGAATGATCCACGCGGCGGCAATGCTCCAAAAGGGCATCCAGAACTAAAACGTTACATCGGTATCCCAATCAAGCAGGGCAACAAATTAATTGGTGTTTATGGCCTTGCTAATGCAGACACGCCTTACGATGAATCCATCTTAGAACTACTTGAACCTTTCCACAGTACCTGTATCGTTATGTTCGCCAGCATGAACGAAGCCATTTTGCGTGAGCAATTAATGGATGAACTGCACGATGCGACACAGGAAGCACTACTTGCTAAAGAATTGGCTGAGCAAGCAGCTCAAACCAAAGCGATGTTCCTCGCAAATATGTCACATGAAATTCGCACCCCAATGAATGCGATTATCGGGATGGCTTATTTAGCATTACGCACTGAACTCAACCCTCGTCAGCATTATTATGTTGAAAAAATCCATTACGCCGGCGAGTCTCTATTAAAAATAATCAATGACATTCTAGACTTTTCCAAAGTGGAAGCTGGCAAAATGGACATTGAATTTATTCCGATGAAGCTCGAAGAAGTGTTAACCCATTCAGCCAGCCTACTGGCGGAAACCATTCACAACCGACCGATTGAACTGATTGTTGATTTCAAATCAAAAGACATTCTTGGTGATGCCGGCTGGATTCTCTGTGATCCTTTACGTTTAGAACAAGTCATTACCAACCTACTCTCCAACGCTCTCAAATTCACCGAATCTGGTTTTGTACGTCTTTCAATAGATGGGCACTTTATCGGAAAATTTACCCAAATCCATATTGAAGTGGAAGACACTGGTATCGGCATGACAGAAGGTCAGATTAAAAGCCTTTTCCAGCAATTCACCCAAGCCGACGGCTCAACCACGCGCAAATATGGCGGCACAGGTTTAGGCTTAGCAATTTCACAAAAAATCATTAACTTATTGGGCGGCGAAATTAACGTTAGCAGTCAAATTAATAAGGGTTCACGCTTCTCTTTTGACCTAACGCTACCAATTGCCCCTCAACGCAAAGAGTACAGCGAATGGGATGAAATCATCAAAATTCTGATTATTGATGACATGGAAATTGTGCTGGAAACATTGGACAACCTACTCAGCCTACATGGTTTGCAAGTCACCACTGCTCAAAATGTTGAAGAAGCCAAGGAGCGCTTGCAAAATGAAACTTTCGATTTGATTTTTACCGACCTTGTTATGCCTGACGAAGATGGTGAAGCTCTGCTGCGCTACATTCAACAAAAACACCCTGAACTGTTAAATAAAACCATACTAATTTCCGCTTATGACCCAGAGATAATGGCAGACACCGCAGCGCATTTTGGCATCCAAGACTTCCTCAGCAAACCTCTGTTACCAAAACACGTCAACGCCATACTTAGAAAACACTTCCCACACCTCCACGGCAATGGCGAAGAAGTTGAACAAATTCAAAAAACCACTGAACACTTGAGGTTCAATGGCATGAAAATTCTATTAGCCGAAGACAATCCGCTGAATCAACAAATTGCGGTTGAATTAATGCAATCCAGAGGCGCCAAAGTCATTATTGCCAACAACGGGCAAGAGGCGCTCGATATCCTCTCTAAACATAAACAAGATTATTTCGACATTATCTTTATGGATGTGCAAATGCCTGCAATGGACGGCCACACCGCAACAAAAATGATACGCAAAAACCCGCTATATTCACAATTGCCAATAATCGCCATGACCGCTCATGCGATGCAAGAGGAGCGCCAGCAATGTATTGATAGCGGCATGAATGACCATTTAGGTAAACCCGTTGACCCAGATACGCTATATCAAATTATGGCTAAATATTATGCGGCGCATAGCTCAACCACAGAAAATATCGTTTTTAAACCACAACAAGCCCTGCCCTCGCACAGTGAACAACCCAAGCCAATCAAACCGAAAACTATGAGCATTGACTTGCAAAAAGGCCTTCACTTATCAGGCGACTCAACCAAGCTGTATCACTCAATTCTGAAACAGTTTACCGAGCGTTACGAAAACTTTATTGATGATTTTAAAACGCTGGAGCAATCAGAAAATTACCCCGAACTCGAACGCCTTGCTCACTCACTTAAGGGCGTCAGCTCAACTATCGGAGCGGAGTATCTAAGTGAACAAAGCGGCACTTTAGAAAATTTATTAAAAAATACCAGCAGTATCAACCCTGCAAACACGGCAACCATTGAGGCCCAACTAGAAGCACTACAACCAAGCTTAGAGGTCTTGATTCAAGAAATAAAGGACTATCTCGACACCACTGAGAGCACTGAACAAACACCACAAAAACCAAAAAACACTACTAATGAAGCAACAAATAATGCCGAATCAAGCCCGCAAATTGATCCGCATACTTGTAAACAGACACTGTTGCAATTTAGCGCATTACTGGAAAATTTTGACGGTCAAAGCATCAACTTCTTTGAAGACAACAAAGCGTGTCTTCAACAAGCACTTGGGAAAAAAGTCATCAACAAGCTGCTTAACGAAATCGAAAACTTTGAATTTGACAAAGCACTGCAACTCTTAAAAGAAAATCAGTAAATAAGACACGATTGCTCAAATACCTTATTTGAGCAATCGTGCATTCAAGAGAGGCACTGCGTAAAACACAACGGATTAAACCCCGTATTTACCCAAAATTTAAGTAAGCGCCAATTTACCCACATCTAAAATTCCTGAATAAAGTTCGTTATTCTTCTATGTGTTTTCAATCACAGGAGAATTTTGATGAGCAAACACGAACTTTGGGTGCAGCGGATTGCCGATTGGCAAGCCAGTGGTCTTTCACAACGGGCATTTTGCCAGCAGCAAGGCTTGGCGATTTCAACCTTTTATACTTGGCGACGTAGGCTTCGAAACTTAAGCCAAGAACCCATCAAAGAATCTTCTGCCTTTTTGCCGATGGTGATTCACGATCAGCCTGAACCGTGCTCAACCAGCATTGCAGTCAAGGCAAAAGGATTGGTATTTGAGTGTTCCGTGGTGCAATTAGCGCAATTAATCACCGAGTTGAATCGTCATGCTTAGACCAAGCTTTGATGCACACGTCTTTGTCGTAAGCGACAATTTACCCACGCCCTAGTTTTCTAGGATGCGGTGTGATTCCACGGCAGAAGTGCTTCGAACTGCTCGAGGGTGTCGCAGTTGGGCAGGTCTCGGAAGAGATCGGTGAGATAAGCTTGGGGTTCGAGTCCGTTGGCTTTGGCGGTTTCAATCAAGCTGTACAGCATCGCACTGGCTTTGGCGCCTTTAACCGATTGGCTAAAGAGCCAGTTCTTGCGCCCGATCGCGAAGGGACGAATGGCATTCTCGACTGGATTATTGTCGATATTCAATCGCCCATTCGTGGTGAAGATTTGAAGCTTTTCCCAGTTTTTTGCCAGATAGCTCAAGGCCTCACCGAGTTTGCTTTTGGGCACGGTGCTGTTGAGGCTTTTATCCAACCACGTTTTGAGCTGTTCTAAAACCCGCAGGCTTTCGGTTTGCCGGATCTCAAGTCGTTTATTTGGTGGTTGGTCTTTGATGTGTTGTTCAATTTGATAGAGCTTTTGAATGAGATTGAGTGCCATGTCCGCCTTGCCGGTTTTATTCTTAGGCAGTACTTTTTTGGCATCCATAAACTTACGTCTGGCATGGGCCCAACAACCTAGATGGGTAATCTGTTCGGTTACACCGATTTTGTGATAACCCGCATAGTCATCGGTTTGTAGGAAGCCTTTAAACTCAGGTAATAAATTCATCGCGGTTTGTGTGGTGCGATCCGGTGCATAGTCGAATAACACCACTGGGTGTTTTTGATCGCCCGTCTTGCGTACCCACATGTAACTGTGGCTCTCTGCGGTTTTCCCCACCTCATTCAACACTTGCACACGCGTTTCATCCATATGCACATAGCCACTGTCGAGCAGAGAATCTTGCAGTAGGTTGTACAGTGGCTGACAGAGTTGGGCCCCCTTGATCATCCAGTTGGCCATCGTTTGGCGTGACAGTTCGACCTCTAAACGTTCAAAGGCTTTTTCTTGACGATACAGCGGTACGCCATCTTGGTATTTCGCGGTGGCAATGTAGGCAAGTAACCCAGGGCCGGCGATGCTTTTGGGAATCGGTTGTTTGGGCATGGACGCTAACTTAAGCGAACCCTCACACCCTGGGCAGGCGTATTTTTTACGCACTAACTGACGAACAATGATTTTGGCAGGAATAATTTCTAATTGCTCAGAGACTTCTTCACCGATCTCTTTGAACTCTGAGCCACAGTCACATTTCTCACCGGCCGGTAAGCAATGTTCAACGCGTTGACGGGGAAGATTCTTTGGTAAGGGTTTACGACCGGCGTTGGATTTTGCTTTGGGTGAGGCACTCGAGGATTCATCACTCGACGCTCTCAAAGACGAATTGTCCTCGACTTCAGGCTCATTAAACAGTTCCGCTTGATCGGGGTGTTTTTCACTGCTTTTATAGAATTGACGAACCTTAAAGAACATGACTAATTCAGACAGACGACTGACTTCTTTGGCAAGCGTATCTATGTGCTGGTCTTTTTGAGCAAGTTGACTTGCTTGATGAAGGATATCTGATTGAGACTGCACGACCAACGCCTTTAAGGCCTCGATATCATCGGGTAAATCGTGAGCAGTCAGAGGTGTTTTCATGGGCGGGTAAGATACCCGAATTAGCCCACGTTGTCATAGAAAAGTGATTGATGCGGCTGTTGAAAAATATCCAAGCCATCGAGTAACTGATTAAGCTGTTTGCCTGTGACCGACACCGCTTCTTGATCGACGACTGGTGCTAACCATTTGAACTTGTGTTTCTCTAATCGCTTGTACCAGAGCACAAAACCATTGCGTTCCCAGTAGAGGAGTTTGACCTTATCGCGAGAACGGTTGCAAAACACAAACAGTGCGCCACTCATGGGAGAATGTCCCAGCTCAGCTTCCACAATGGCCGCCAGTCCATTAATGGATTTACGCATATCCACGGAATCACGATAGACAAAGACGTGTGCATCAAAGCTTGGTCTAAGCATGACGATTCAACTCGGTAATCAATTGCGCTAATTGCACCACGGAACACTCAAATGCCAATCCTTTTGCCTTGACTGCAATGCTGGTTGAGCACGGTTCAGGCTGATCGTGAATCACCATCGGCAAAAAGGCAGAAGATTCTTTGATGGGTGCTTGGCTTAAGTTTCGAAGCCTACGTCGCCAAGTATAAAAGGTTGAAATCGCCAAGCCTTGCTGCTGGCAAAATGCCCGTTGTGAAAGGCCACTGGCTTGCCAATCGGCAATCCGCTGCACCCAAAGTTCGTGTTTGCTCATCAAAATTCACCTGTGATTGAAAACACATAGAAGAATAACGAACTTTATCCAAGAATTTTAGATGTGGGTAAATTGGCGCTTACTCTTTGTCTATCGGGATCCGGTGGATATGCGTAAATCCATTAATGGACTGGCGGCCATTGTGGAAGCTGAGCTGGGACATTCTCCCATGAGTGGCGCACTGTTTGTGTTTTGCAACCGTTCTCGCGATAAGGTCAAGCTGCTCTATTGGGAACGCAATGGTTTTGTGCTCTGGTACAAGCGATTAGAGAAACACAAGTTCAAATGGTTAGCGCCAGTCGTCGATCAAGAGGCGGTGTCGGTCACAGGCAAACAGCTTAATCAGTTACTCGATGGCTTGGATATTTTTCAACAGCCGCATGAAGCACTTTTCTATGACAACGTGGGCTAATTCGGGTATCTTACCCGCCCATGAAGAAACGCCTTACTGCTCACGATTTACCCGATGATATCGATGCCTTAAAAGCCTTGGTTTTACAAAAAGACCTGCACATAGATACGCTTGCCAAAGAAGTCAGTCGTCTGTCTGAATTGGTCAGGTTCTTTAAGGTTCGTCAATTCTATAAAAGCAGTGAAAAACACCCCGATCAAGCGGAACTGTTTAATGAACCCGAAGTCGAGGACAATTCGTCTTTGAGAGCATCGAGTGATGAATCTTCGAGTGCCTCACCCAAAGCAAAATCCAACGCCGGTCGTAAACCCTTACCAAAGAATCTTCCCCGTCAACGCGTTGAACATTGCTTACCGGCCGGTGAGAAATGTGACTGTGGCTCAGAGTTCAAAGAGATCGGTGAAGAAGTCTCTGAGCAATTAGAAATTATTCCTGCCAAAATCATTGTTCGTCAGTTAGTGCGTAAAAAATACGCCTGCCCAGGGTGTGAGGGTTCGCTTAAGTTAGCGTCCATGCCCAAACAACCGATTCCCAAAAGCATCGCCGGCCCTGGGTTACTTGCCTACATTGCCACCGCGAAATACCAAGATGGCGTACCGCTGTATCGTCAAGAAAAAGCCTTTGAACGTTTAGAGGTCGAACTGTCACGCCAAACGATGGCCAACTGGATGATCAAGGGGGCCCAACTCTGTCAGCCACTGTACAACCTACTGCAAGATTCTCTGCTCGACAGTGGCTATGTGCATATGGATGAAACGCGTGTGCAAGTGTTGAATGAGGTGGGGAAAACCGCAGAGAGCCACAGTTACATGTGGGTACGCAAGACGGGCGATCAAAAACACCCAGTGGTGTTATTCGACTATGCACCGGATCGCACCACACAAACCGCGATGAATTTATTACCTGAGTTTAAAGGCTTCCTACAAACCGATGACTATGCGGGTTATCACAAAATCGGTGCAACGGAACAGATTACCCATCTAGGTTGTTGGGCCCATGCCAGACGTAAGTTTATGGATGCCAAAAAAGTACTGCCTAAGAATAAAACCGGCAAGGCGGACATGGCACTCAATCTCATTCAAAAGCTCTATCAAATTGAACAACACATCAAAGACCAACCACCAAATAAACGACTCGAGATCCGGCAAACCGAAAGCCGGCGGGTTTTAGAACAGCTCAAAACGTGGTTGGATAAAAGCCTCAACAGCACCGTGCCCAAAAGCAAACTCGGTGAGGCCTTGAGCTATCTGGCAAAAAACTGGGAAAAGCTTCAAATCTTCACCACGAATGGGCGATTGAATATCGACAACAACCCGGTTGAGAATGCCATTCGTCCCTTCGCGATCGGGCGCAAGAACTGGCTCTTTAGCCAATCGGTTAAAGGCGCCAAAGCCAGTGCGATGCTGTACAGCTTGATTGAAACCGCCAAAGCCAACGGACTCGAACCCCAAGCTTATCTCACCGATCTCTTCCGAGACCTGCCCAACTGCGACACCCTCGAGCAGTTCGAAGCACTTCTGCCGTGGAATCACACCGCATCCTAGAAAACTAGGGCGTGGGTAAATTGTCGCTTACAAATTTAATACTTGATTTAACGCTTACAACGTCCGTACACTCCTAGACCGCCCTTTGAATTTCACGATATTCAGCGGCTTCTAGATCGTTTAACATAAACAAGTGAACCTTAAGAAAATACGTAAAATTGACACATCTGTATTTATTTAGGACAATAGCTTTAAGTATTTTTTACCCATTGATTTTACATAGAAGTATCAAAGTTGCCCCCTACTTTTCTACCCCTTAACCATATGGCCGAAAATCATAAGCCTTAGAAAATGAGAAATAAAAGATGAGATTACTTTACAGGTATCCATTAAAAAGTATCCAAAAGCACTTTATAATCATCGCTTTGGTATCAGGCTGTATCACATTTACCCCTTTGTCACTCGCTAAGAGTGAACCTCACACTGCGGTCATTGTTCACTATCCAAACGGTAATATTGTCGAATACAAATATCAGAAAGCCTACAGCGAAGATTTACTCGATAAAATTTTTAGCGCAAAAGTCCAATCTTGGCCGGATGGTCAACCAATAAAAATTTTTACATTGCCAAACCAAAGTAAAACGCACAAACAGTTTGTTGAAGAGATTCTGCATTCTAATGTTTTCGAGATGCAGCGTATTTGGAATCGACTGATTTTCAGTGGGCGAGGCGTTGCGCCTTTGGAATTAAAAAACGAAGTCGAGATGATAAAAACAGTTCGTAAAACGGCCGGTTCAATTGGATATATTTCCAAAGATAATTTACCTCAACTTCAGGCTAAGTAAATGATTATGAATACCTCTATGATTAAGAAGTCTGTTACTCCCCTGCAGCACACCTATTTTCTAGTGCGAAGCAGCATCGCATTATTTATCTCTGCGCAACTGCTGTACTCGGCGCCAGCGTTATCCAATCCATATTTCAATGGCTTCATCACCCAAGGCTTAGTTTTCTCAGACGAAAATGCATTTTTAACAAATGATTCTGAACAGGGCTCTTTTGATTTCCGTGAAATCGGCCTAAACATGAATTACATTATTTCGCCGAAGTGGCGTCTAAGCGGCCAAGTCTTATCGCAAAAATTAGGCGACACCATCCCTGCCACACCAAAAGTAGACTATCTATTAGCCGATTATGGCTTCTACAACCAAGGTTTAAATCGCGCTGGCTTACGATTTGGTCGTGTAAAAACACCTTATGGATTTTATAACGACTCACGCGACCTTCCGTCTGCACGACCAGGCGCATTATTGCCGGATGCCATTTATTATGAAGGCTTACGCGATTTCATGATCTCAACCGATGGGGCAAACCTCTATTCAAGCCATCAACTAGCCGTTGGAAGCTTGTCACTTGATGCCTATTTCGGTCAGCATAAAACCAGTAGCGATGCCAGTGAACGCTTTTATTTAGGTCGAACGATTGACCAAATTGAAATCAAAAATTTTGATAAATTGGGTATAAATGCATTTTTCGAACCGGTTTCTTCAAATTTCCAATTCAATTACAGCTATCTCCAAATTCATCCAGAAGTGACCCTACTTAGCCCTAT